>CANJWR010000131.1 GCA_947478455.1 Beijerinckiaceae bacterium
GATCTGTCGACCATCTGGGCTCCCGTCACCGGGCTACCGCAGGTCATGCTGGCGAATGTGAAGACCTATCCGTGCATCGGCACGGCCCAGACCGCGATCAAGGCGGCCATTGATGCGCATCTGCGCGTCAGGGACCGGATCGGCCAGATCAAAAAGATCGTCGTCACGATGGCGGATGTTCCGATGATCCGGAACCAGCAGGCCGAGGAATCCCGCAAATATCCCACGACCCGCGAAGACGCCGACCACAGCTTCACCTTCCTGCCGGCGATTGTGCTGGCGGACGGCGAACTCGGCGATCGGCAATTCGAAAACGCCCGCTGGACCCATCAGGACATGCGCGATCTGGCCGGCAAGGTCGAGATGACCCTGTCGGCAGAGCTGGCGGCGCGCGCGCCGGGCAGCATGCCGTGTCATTTACGGGTGATTTTTGACGACAATTCGGAGATTGAATCCGAGTGCCTGTATCCGCCGGGGCATTCGTTTCCCGACACGGGCCTCAACCGCGATGTGGTCGAAGCGAAGCTCCGCACCTGTGCGGCTGGCTATCTTTCCAATGCCCAGTCGGACCAACTCATCGCCTCGCTCGTCGACGGCGATCTCGATACGCCTTTCGCCAGCGTGATGAGCATCATCGCGCAGGCTCACTCGCAAAGCAGCGAAGATCGTCATTCGGAAGCATGACGCCTCCGGGGCTGCGGCTAAAACATGTGCGCTGCCGGATCCGGAGGAAGAATGGCTACCCACTTCCAAAAAAGCAATTTTAGGGCATTAATAGCGAGACGTTGAAGTGCAGAGATCAAAACGCAAGACGAAAAGATCGATATCCAGGGAGGAAGTCATGTCGCTTATTCGAAATCTCTATCGTCACTGGAGGGCAATTGCCCTAGGTGTCGTACTGCTGTCGACTTCGGCAATTAACGCCACAGCGCAGGTGAAAGTCACACTCGCCCACGCGGGGACGCAGTTGATGCGCCTTCCTCTTTATATCGCCATTCAGAATAACTACTTTAAGGAAGAAGGACTCGACCTCGAGGTCGTCGAAATCCGTTCAGGCTCTGACGGCATGAAGATGCTCGCCGGCAATGCCGTTACTTTTGCTGCTGGGCAACTGATTGACGCTGTGAATCTGAATAAGCAAGGTATTCACACCCTCGGTTTCGTGATGCTGACCCAGCGGTTGACAAATTCAATTGTGGTTCGGCAAGCCGTCGCAAATAAATTCAAGTCAATGAAGGATTTAAAGGGCGCAAATGTGGGTGTGACCGGTGTCGGTTCCGGCACATGGCAATTCGCAATTTTCGCCGGAACACTTGAGGGAATGAAGGCTGATGATTTCAATTTTATCGCAGTGGGCGCTGGCGCAGGCGTAATCGGCTCCATGAAAGCGGGACGCATTGACGCAATGTCCTATTCGGACCCGGAAAATTTGCAGATGGTCAAGGATGGAGACGCGCAGTTTCTGATCGACATGGCGGATGATGCAACACATTTGAAGATATTGGGTGAGAGCTATCTGAACAATCAGATCATGGTCCTGAATAGCTATGCCAAAGCAAACCCGAAAACCATACAGGCATTTTCAAATGCAATCCAGAAAGCGGTCGTTTGGGTGAACACGCATTCGATCGACGAGAATGCGAAATTACTTCACTCATATCCGGCATTCTCCGAATTGCCCTATGATCAGTTCCTCGTATCAGTGCGACGGACGCTCCCCAGTGGCGTTGGCAAATCAGCGATTATAACAAGGGCAGCGTTTGACAGCGCGATGCGTTTGCCGGTTGCCGTAGGCGTGCTCGATGCACCCATGCCATATGAGCAATTGGTAGACTCAAGTTTTGCTGAAGTCGCCAGTCGAGCCTTCCCGGTTCCGGGGAAATAAGCGGCTCAGGTCACAGAGACAGGCGATGGTCACGATTGACCATCGCCAACTCGAAAACTATTCCGTTGCAATCAAACCGGAAAAAGAGATCGTTGACGCCTGACCGAGCTCCTCAGAACGTTCTGCTCGCAAGTTGTGTGCTGTGCTGACAACATCGGCATCCTTAGCCACGGTCACGGGAATAGAGTGCCTCAGTGGGAAAAGTGGCGATGACGGAAATCGGCTTAGGCTCAACGGGGCGAAAACATCAGTGAAAGCCCCTCAGCGCGATAGACACGAATTCCTTGCCTACAAGATTGGGACCGCGCCGGCAGGGATTTAACCGCTTGCATTCGCTACATTGTCACGGCAACATGCTACTAACAAGAAGCGCTGAATAAAACGTGGCGCCAACCAAAATTGAGGAGGAGCTATGAACTTTGAGACCTTGCTGGTCACGAAAGCCCACGGCGTTGCTACGATCACTCTTAACAGGCCGGCGAAACGCAATGCGATGAACCCTCAGCTTCATCGCGAAATGACCGCCGCGCTGGAGTTGCTCCGCAACGATTCGGAGGCAATTGCGATTGTCATCACCGGTGCAGGCGATGTGTTTTGCGCTGGCATGGATCTGAAAGAATTTTTTATAGCCCTCAAAGACAAGCCAGCCGAATACGAAGCCGTCTGGAAAATGGCTGTCGAATGGCGCGGACGCACGCTGCGCTATTACCCAAAGCCCGTCATCGCTATGGTGAACGGCTATTGCTTCGGCGGCGCATTCTCTATTGTTGAAGGATGCGATCTAGCCTTTGCCGCCGAAGATGCGACCTTTGGCCTCTCTGAAATCAACTTCAAGCTTTTCCCTGGTGGTTCCGTTTCGAAATCGCTCGCCAACCTGATGAGGCCACGTGACGCTCTGTTTTATGGCCTCACCGGCGACACGTTCTCGGGCATTGAGGCCGCCAACATAGGATTTATCAATCGCGCTTATCCAAGAGCAAATTTGCACGAAGAAGTCATGGCGATCGCCAAAAAGATCGCGACTAAAGACATCCATGCATTGCGCGCCACCAAGGAAGGCTATCGTTTCTCGCTTGAAATGAGCTGGGAGGCCGCCATGAATTATTCCATGGCAAAGGAACTCGAACTCGTCCAGCGACAGAATGACGCCTGGCGCAAGGAGGGCATCGCCGACTTCCTCGAAGGGAAATACAAGCCCGGCCTCGAAAGCCATCCGGGCTAGCGCGTCAAAGAAGGCGATCACCATGAGCAACCTCGTGCCGCGCCACCAACTCGGATATGTTCTGCCGATTCCCGTCGGCGACTATATCCATTATCAATTCTACAATGTGGCGCCCCCGAACGTTTTCATGGTCGCAATTCCACTCGGCCTGCAGAGCTTTTCCGCTGGTGGCGCCGAAAATGCGATGGACGGCTTCATGAAGGCCGTTGATTTCCTTCATAATCGCGGCGTTCACCGCATCGTACAGGGCGGCATTCCGATTTCGGCGTTTATCGGACGGCCACGCATGCTGGAATTTTGTGCAGAGGCGCAGCGCCGCAGCGGAGTCGAGTGCACATGCGATTTTGAGGAAACCATTCAGGGCCTGCAATCGCAAGGCGTGAAGAAAGTCGCAGTCGCAGCCAAATGGGACGACGCTCTGATTAACGGAATGCGCGGCTATCTGGCCCACGCTGGCCTCGAGGTCGTCGGGCATGCGGCGGAGGTGCACACTGCCCAGCAGGTGATGGACGTGACGCCGCAAGCGGGTCTCGACATGGCGATTGCGCTCGGATCAAAGGCGCTTGAAGAGTTTCCTCAAGCCGACGGACTCCTGCTTGGTGGGGGTGCATGGCTCAGCATGCCGGCCGTTCCAGTGCTGGAATCAAAATTCGGCAAACCGGTCGTCACCAACCCAACGGCTACCTACTGGGCTGCGCTGCGGCAATTCGGCCTTAAAGGCAAACGAGGTTTCGGACGGCTGCTCGACAGTCTCTGATTCGTCAAACGCAAAATCAGAAAAATCACGAGGAATAGATATGGTAAGAGTTGCATTTGTCATCGGCGATTATCCGCCTGAGGAACGCCGCCGCCGAGAGCAGGCTGCACTCTCGTTCGCCTCGAAAGATGTCGAGGTAGGAATCGTATCCGTAGGCGCGACGCCTTATGTGCTTGGCCTCACGCCAGCCGAAATCATGCTTGTGGCACCCACTTTTATTGATGCGTTCCGCAAGGCCGAGGCCGAGGGCTATGACGCGATCGTGCCGCTTGGCACGCTTGATCTCGGTGTCGATGGCGCTCGCTGTGTCGTGGACATACCAGTCATTGGCCCCACTGAGGCCATGCTGCATGTCGCTAGCTTGGTCGGCGACCGCTTTGGCGGCATGGTATACCACGACAAGCTATTGACCATGATGCAGGCCATCGTCCGGCGCTACGGCATGGAACACAAAATGGCAGGCTGGCGGACAACGGGCTTCGATTTGCCTGACATCGCAGCCAATTCGACCGCGATGCAAGACAACTTCATCGGGCGCGCGCGCGAGCTGATCGACGACGAGAAATGCGACGTCATTCTGGCATTGGGCATTACTCAATGTCCCGTGCATATGCGCCCTGACTGGCTGGCGGACAAGCTCGGCGTGCCAGTGATAGAAGGCATCGGTGCGCCAATCCGCATAGCCGCCATGTTTGCATCGCTCGGCATCAAACATAGCCGCGTGCGCTGGCCAAAATCACAGACCTTTGCGCCGAAGTCAGCCTGACATGTCGCTGGTCAGCGCGTCGAACGCCGCATCAGGCGAGTTTATTTTCGAGTTCAAGCACGCGGGCAAGTCCTTCATTACCAGTGACGGCAAGGTCGTTACTGCTTTGCAGGACACAACTTTCTCGGTCCGGCGCGGCGACTTTGTCGCTATTGTAGGGCCGAGCGGATGTGGCAAGACGACGACGCTCAACATTCTAGCCGGGCTTACCGAGGCCACCAGCGGCAGCGTACTACTGGAGGGCAAGCGGCCGGGCGAGTCGAAGCTCGACATTGGCTATGTGTTCCAGCAGGATTCCGTCCTGCCGTGGCGTAAGGTTCTCGATAATGTTGAACTTGGCCTCGTACTTCGCAATGTGCCGAAGGATAAGCGCCGCGCGAAAGCCGAAGCGCTAGTGCGGATGACGGGCCTGCAGGGATTCGGAAATTCCTATCCGGCAGAACTATCCGGCGGAATGCGCAAACGAGTCGCGCTCGCAATGACGTTGGCTTACGATCCCAGTATTCTGCTGATGGACGAACCTTTCGGTGCGCTCGACGCCCAGACCCGAATGGTGCTGCAGGACGAGTTGCTGCGTATCTGGAACGAACAGAAACAGACGATCCTGTTTGTCACCCACGATATCGCTGAAGCCATCGCGCTCGCTGATCGCGTCATCGTCATGACAGCGCGCCCCGCCCGCATCAAGAATGATTACGCAATTAGTCTTCCGCGTCCGCGTGGCGCAGCTGAAGCTCGATTCCAGCCGGGTTTTGACGAATATTACAAGGCAATCTGGGAAGATCTCCGCCCGGAAATCGACGCCCAGCGCCAGATCAGCGGCGGAAACGCATGACAACCTCAACTCAGGGAAATCCAGCAGGCTCGCTGCCTGCAGAAGAAGAACGTTTGCTCGCGGCCGATCGCGTTCGCCAGCAACAAAAGGCGCGGCAACGCACGATCGACCGGATCGTGGTGACGGCGAGTCTGATCGGGATATGGGAATTCGTTGTCTGGATCGGCTGGGTGCACCCATTCTTTGTCAGCCGCCCCTCACTGATCGCTATTGATTTGTGGAAGATGTTTTCGACTGGTTTCATATTCAAGCACCTCGCCATCACCATGTGGGAGGCGATCGCAGGGCTCTTCATCGGCGCTGCTCTAGGCATCGCAACGGGCTTCATCGCTGCACTTTCGCAACGTGTGGCGGATGCTCTCATTCCCCTCATCGTGGCATTCAATTCTATGCCGCGCGTAGCGATTGCGCCGCTCTTTGTCATTTGGCTGGGTTTCGGGCCTTCTTCGAAGATCGGTCTAGTGGCGCTGGTGGTCTATTTCGCAGTTTTCTTCAACACATTTTCTGGCATGCGCAGCGTCGATCCTGTTTTGACTAACAGCATTCGTGTGATGGGCGCAAACAGAATTCAGGCATTGTGGATGGTCAGCCTGCCGCACACCATGGCATGGGTTTTCGCAGCAATGAATACGAGCATCTCGCTGGCGCTGATCGGAGCTGTGGTGGGCGAGTTCATCGGCTCCACGGCCGGCATAGGCTGGATCATGGTACAGGCCACCGGCACGCTGGAAACGACGCGCCTATTCTCGACCATGATCGTCCTAGCCTTCGTGGGCGCTGGACTGTTCGCCATTGTTAACTGGACGGAACAATATGTTTTGCGCTGGCGACCACGAACCGCCAACTGACGGGTTGGCTCGTTTCATCAAGGAAGCCTGCGCAGGGGTATCTGCGCACACTGCATTGTTTCAACTCGCCACAATTTAGCGATTCGACGTCAGTATCTTGGAGCGTTCCACAACTTCCTTCGGAAAACCATAGACCTTCTTGAGCAACGCCTCGAGATCCTGCCCGCGCACGAAGTTGATGTCGAACTTGCGCTGCTCGGCCTCGGCCACAAAGCCTGGATCCTTCATCGTCGCCTCAAGCGCTTGGCGCAACAAGGCCACCGTTGCGGGGTTCATGTCGGAGGGCGCGGCAAACGGAAAGCCAAAGGACTGAGGTGCGAGGAAGACTTCCAGCGCGCTGCGGTCGAGATCGGTCTTGGCAAACTCCATCACTGTCGGAACGTTCGGCAATTCTGGGTGCCGTTTCAGAGCGAACTGCACAAACGAACGGAACTGGTTCTTCGCCGTAAAGTCCGGATAGGTGCTCTTTATGGCTTCCCAGGAAATCGCGCATCGGCCATGTCCCTCGCCACGCTCCAGCGCGAGCGTCATTTCGCCGCCGCTCTGGTAACCCAAAACAGTTCGGATTTTTGCACCGGTCAGCATGTGCAGAATACTAGTCTGCGCAGCCTCGCCCGCGTCAGCGCCGATTCCCGGAATTACTATTTCCGTAGTCTGGAGATCCTCGAACTTCTGAACTGGAGACGTATGCCAAAAGCCGCAAACATCCGTCACCGGCGAAGGGCTGCCCAACCAGTTGAGCTTCAAGACGTCGAACTGACCATCGGTCGGAGAGAACAGCGTGTCGGTCGCGATGAAACGCAGCAGAAGGCCAAATTCCGTCCCGTCCTTTGCTGCCTGACTATGCAGATAGCCCGCAAGCCTGCGCGCGCCTGCGCCGGGCATGTTCTTAGGTACGACGGTGGGATTGCCAGGCAAGTGCTTGCCGATATGGCGCGCCACCATACGCATTGTAAAATCTGCAGTCCCGCCCGGCGCGGTCGCAACGTAGAGAGACACTTGCTTGCCTGGAGGGAATGCAGGTCCCTGGGCGAGAGCCGGAATGGCAGCGACGAGCGAAAAGACGCCGGCCGCAAGACGTGCTGCGAAATGATAGCGTTTCATGCAGTCCTCCCTGAGTAAATCGCCGGTATTCCGGTCAACCCTTTTTACGCCTGATAAATAGTTGTCTCTCCGCTTCGTTTGAACAGAGCGCCGCGACGGCCCGACAATGTTTCCACGCGCGAAAGTACACGCTCGGCAACCTCCCCGGTGGCCATCACCGGCCTTCCGCGCTGCGAACGTTGAAGTTTGTATCCAAGATCGCAAGGGTGCACGATGATGCGATCGAGCTTGCCTTCGGTGAACCGACATTCAGCCAGAATAGTTTCCCAGAAAGCTCTGTCTCCCGGATGCCCTTTTGTATCGTTCGCCGTTCGCGTATCCTGGAAATCCGCCGGCGTTGCATTCTGCGATAGGTCGAAACGATCATAGGCCTCAGAAGGCAAAATCTCGACCGTATCATTATGGAAAACCAGATTTCCCAGCCCGTAGAATATCGGTTTTCCATTGTAAATTTCTGTAGCAAGGGGCGTGTGCGACCCATGTCCGGCGATCACGTCCGCACCGGCGTCAATTGCCGCGCGTGCGAACTCAACGCAAAAGTCAGCAGGCTCAGTCATGTCACTGCGCTTGTCGGCATTTGCCACACTGGCGAATCCATATTCATGCGAGTGCAGGCTGACGATGAGCCAGTCGCACTGACGACGCGCTTCACGTATCCAGCGAAGGTTGTCGGCCATGTCGGACAGATCGGCTATGCTAGCAATGGAGGGTTTGTCACCAGCCACAAAACGTGCGCCCAGAAAATGAACCTCTCCGCCCGAATCAGAAGGCGCTTCCTTCTCACTAAAAAAATGCTGGCGATTGCGCGCATTCTCTTTAGCGAAGCCGAGATCGCCAGACAGTTTGCGCAAGACGGCAAGCTCCGCAGGCGGGACAGTATAGGAAAGCTGCGCACGCAACGGATTAATGCCCGCACGGCCCGCGGTATCCGGTCGCGGCTCACCGGCGCGGGTCCACGGCAGAAATGTCGCGGTGACCGAGATCAAACCAACGCGCCCCTTCGGGGTGTCCACATAGGCCGGCCGGCGCGCGAGTGTAAGATTATCGCCAGAACCCGCATGCGCAATGCCCGCCTCATCAAGATGACGGCAAGTGGCGGAAACACCACCTTCACCAAAATCGAATGCATGATTGTTGGCGCAGGACACCATCTTGACGCCGAACCATTTCAAATCGTCAAGCAGGCGCGGATTTGTGGTCATATAAGTGCCGGGTGAAATCGTCGGGTTACCCTCGTCGCGTGCCCGCACCGTTGTTTCAAGATTGGCGAAGGCAAGATCTGCTGAACGAATTTTGTCGACGAGCGAAAGATAGTTGGGTTCGCGAAAGCCGGAAAGACTGCGGCCCAGCATCACGTCACCACCCAGCATCAGCGTAATCTGACCCGAACCGCCTTCATAGATCATCCAACCCTCCCTGCGGATCGCTCTGCGACGATCTCATTAGTCGAGAGTGGACAACCGGCTAGGCTATGTCAATGCACGAACAATTTAGACCTGACGTTCGCGCCCGCACCAGTAAGGCTCTCGTAAATTCTTCTTGTCGACCTTGCCATTGAAAAGACGCGGCAGCGTCCTAACAAAATCGATGGACTTCGGCTTCTTGTAGCTGGCGATGAGTTCCCGAACATGATTGATCAGATCGGCTTCACTCACGATCGCGCCTTCGCGAAGAACCACACAGGCCTTTACAGCCTCTCCCCATTTGTCGTCCGGCACACCGATCACAGAAGCTTCCGATACAGACACATGTGTCAACAAAGCTTCCTCGACCTCGCGGGAATATATGTTTTCACCGCCAGAGACGATCATGTCCTTCTTGCGGTCGACGATGAACAAAAAACCTTCGTGGTCAAACAGACCCATATCGCCCGTATACATCCAGCCGTCGCGTAGGACCTCGGCCTGCAATGAAGTATTGTTCCAGTATCCCTGCATATTTCCGGGGCACTTGATAAGTACTTCGCCTGCCACCCCATCGGCGCAATCCGCCCCCGCACTATCAACAATCCGGATACTCGTGGCTGAGAACGGATGGCCGGCGGACATGAGCCGGCGCATCTCCGCCTCTGTCCCATCCAGCACGTGCTGGTGCGGATGCAAAATCGTTCCTGCAACAGCTTCGGTCATGCCGTAAAGCTGCATGAATATATTGCCGAAGCGGGATATCGCCCGGCGCAGCAAGGCTGCGCTCATGGGTGCAGACGCATAATGCACAAGACGAAGCGAATCGAACTTTCGGCCGTCCAGGCCCGGCGCATCGACAATCATCTGAACCATCGCCGGTGCGAGATGCGCAACCGTGATTTTCTTTCGTTCAAGTTCCTCCACGACCTGCACGACATCGAACTGTCGATACAGATAGATCGTCGCCCCCATCGTGGCGAAAGCCAGATATTCGATCCGCGCGCCGATGTGGAAAAGCGGCATGACGATCAACATTCGGTCAGTCGGACGCGCGCCGCTGTCGAGGGCGATCGTGTAGGCGGCGCCGAGCGTGCCCTGCTGCCCCAGCATAACGCCCTTGGGCCTTCCGGTCGTACCGCTGGTATAAATGATGTAAGCTGTATCGTGTGGCTGCGCCAGCACGGCAGGCGCATTCACGCCTCCTGCATCCCGAAAAGCTTCATAGGGCGAGGCGAATTCAACGCCTCCGCCAATCGCCAGCAGTTTAGCCGCGCCAGCCAGACACCCGCCAAGGTCCCTGGCTTTGTCGGCGAACATGGTTTCGAAAATCAGAAATTCAGGCTGGCAATCGCGCAGAATAGGCGCAAGTTCCGCCACCGTCAGTCGCCAGTTGAGGTTGACTATCGTAAGCCCGGCGACTTCCGCCGCAGCAAAAGCCTCCATATATTCTAGACAATTCTGAGACAGCACCGCAACGCGCACTCCGCGCCGCGCTCCAGCCTGCAACAGCGCATTCGCCAACCGGCATGCATTTTCAAACAATCCAGCGAATGTAAGGGTGCGCCCCTCAAACACGATGGCCGGCCGGTTCGGATAGAGCCGGGCATTGCGGGCGACGAGTTCGCCGAGCGTCATGCCCTGCCCCGGAATGTTCATGCCATCCTCCCGCTTCGATGCGTCATCCGACTGCGCGCAACGCTGCCGTTTTCGGCATCCAATGCGCGCGCTTTCCCCGGCTCAGTTTGCCGTGCCTGCGTGGCGGCCCGCCGCGAGGCTGAAGACGACATTACGTGTCTGGCCGGTACAGCTCGGGTAGTTGTGGAAGAACAGCCCCACCACGTCGCCCGACGCGTACATCCCACGGATCGGCTCACCCTCGGTGTTCAATACCTGTGAATTGGTGTTGATCTGCACCCCACCGAATGTGAAGGTGATCCCGCACGTGACCGGGAATGCCTGATACGGCGCTTCGTCGATCTTATTGGCCCAGTTCGTTTTGTTGATTTCAAGGCCTCGCGTCCCGCGACCATCCAGAATTCCTTTATTGAATGGCTTGTCACCCACAACCGCAGCATTGTACTTCGTGACGGTATCGGCAAAGACCACAGGATTGACGCCGATCTTCCTGGCCAGTTCCTCGAGGGTGTTCGCTTCCACAAATGTAGCTGCGCCGTTATTGTTGAAGTGGAACATATCTATGCCCTTGCGGTCATAGATCTGGTAGGCAACGCCGCCAGGCTGTGCCAGAATGGCCCGGCCAGTCTTCGCATATGTATAAGCATGCGAGGCCTCGCCTTCATCGAAAAAGCGCACGCCTTGGCTGTTAACCGTAATGCCCAGCTGATAATCGTAACGGTTCATCTGGTTACCGGTGCCATCTGCCGCAACCGGTGTCTCGACAGCAGGCGCGCCCGCATCAATGGGCGACATATGCGCTCCCTGCCAGTGACCGGCAGCCTTCGCACCAAGATCGAGCATCATCCGTAATACTTCGCCGGTATTGTGACGGTTGCCGCGCACCTTCACGAAGTCGGTATTGTTGCCCAGATAGCGTGCGCGCATCTCGGGATTAGCCTGAAATCCGCCGCTGCAGACGATAACCGACCGCGCCATCAGTTCATACTCTGCATCAGGCGTGATGACCCGTACGCCCTCAATGCGACGATAGTCGCCCAGCAACTGCACAACCTTGCTGCGGTAACGAATATCGATGCCCATACTCTTTGCGATTTCTGTCCACATCCGTAATTGGCCCGGACCGCCGCCTTTGGGATGAAGATACATCCCAGGCTCAAAATAGCGTTTCCCATCAATCAAATGTGTTTTCTCCGGAGCCCATTTGATACCGCATTCGAGCATCCAGTGCAGCGCCTCGTTCGACTTGTCGGCCATATGGGCGGCCAGCGTCTGATCGATACGGCCCTGCGTCACGCGGTTCAGGTCGTCGACCAGATCGTCGCGTGTATAGGCGGGCATCTGCATCGTGTCGTACAGATCCTGTGGCACATCGGGAATGAAATCCCGGATTTCCGTATGCCCTGTGTTCACAAAACGAAAGCCAGTATGCGAGAAGCGCGCATTACCACCTGATTGCTCGACAGGCGCTTTCTCCAGCATGACAACATTTCCCGCGCCGTTCTGACGAACAGCAACGGCGGATTCAAATGCTGCGCTGCCGCCGCCAATGACAATGACGTCACAATGTTGCTTCTGGACCAACTTAATCCTCCCACGCCCTTAAGCGTTTTCCCTGTTTTTCAGCATCAACGGATTTTTCCGTCGGCATCCGGCGGCAGACGCACGATCATCAATGCCAGCACTTGCAGCTGTAATGTCGGATCAACGATGGGCTCTCGTCAATATGATTTTACGCCGCGCGGCTTCGGACGGCTCAGGCCTGAGGCCCGTAGGTGATCCGTTTTCGATGTGAGCAGACTGTCGCCATTGAAGTGCAAAGGCGTGGTGGGCGTCCGCCGCCAATGGCCCCGAAATGGCGACTTCCAGATTAAGCTACTGATATAATTGAATATTACACGCACGCCTGTTCTCATCAAAAATCGTAGGAGTCTTACGGAACCTTTCCGGTCTTGGGTGATTGTAGGTACTCGCGGGATTGTCGCGGCAGAAAGAGGCTCTTCGCTGAATCGTGTGGGTAGAGGTTTCAACCACAAGTTGAATATTTTGGTTTCCGCTGGCTCCGCGTATTTTCTGATGCATGCGTGACACGGATCTTTTTCAGGCGGCGCTCGGGCTTTCC
>CANJWR010000132.1 GCA_947478455.1 Beijerinckiaceae bacterium
ACTGGCGAAAGACGCGGCCCGGCAGGCGTTTCTCGAAAGAGCCGGGTATCGCGTGCTGCGATTTGGCAATCGCGAGATTTATGACTCGCTGGAGTTTGTGCTCGAAGCGATTCTGATGGCGCTGGAAGGGCGGGAGGGCTGGTAGGTCGTCCGGCCCCTCACCCCGGCCCTCTCCCCGCATGCCGGGAGAGGGAGCGCCGTGGCTGCATCAAGGCGTCGCCTTGACCATTGATCCGCCGTTGGCGAAAAGTGCCCCCGTAAAGTCTTGAGGCGGGGGAAACGAATGCGGGGCGCGATCCGGGTCTGGGCGGCAGCGTGTATGGCGATGGCCGGTTCTGCAAACGCAGCAGGCCTTGCGGACGAATTGCTGCACAAGACCGCCACCTGCGGGATCATGCAGTTTGAATTCGAACACGACGGCGCAGTGAAGATCACCAATATTTCCGACGACGACAACGAATATGAAGTGCCGGCCCGCAACCTCGTGTGGGAGGCTGCGAAAGTGTCGATCAAGCCGAGCACCACACCCTATGTGTTCGTGATCGAGAAGACGGCGGGCAAGTTTATGTTCGAGGGGAACGCCTGCACGGTGAGGTGAGAGGCGAAATGCTCACAGCCCCTTCTGCAGTTTCTCCGCAATGATCGGCGCAAAATAGGTCAGCACGCCGTCGCAGCCGGCGCGCTTGAAGGCGATGAGGCTTTCGATCATCGCCTTGTCGGCGTCGATCCAGCCATTCTGTGCGGCGGCCATTATCATCGCGTATTCGCCGGACACCTGATAGGCGTAAGTCGGCACGCCGAATTCGTCTTTGACCCTGCGGCAGATGTCCAGATAGGGCATGCCGGGTTTCACCATCACCATGTCGGCGCCCTGCTCGATGTCGAGCGCCACTTCGCGCATGGCCTCGTCGCTGTTGCCGGGGTCCATCTGGTAGGTGCGCTTGTCGCCCTTCAGGAAACCGCCCGAGCCCACAGCATCGCGGAAGGGACCGTAGAAAGCCGAGGCGTATTTGGCCGAATAGGCCATGATCTGCACGCGTTCGAAACCTTCGCGATCAAGCGCCTCGCGGATCACCCCGATGCGGCCGTCCATCATGTCGGAGGGGGCGATCACATCCGCGCCGGCGCGGGCCTGATTGAGCGACTGGCTGACGAGCGCGGCCACGGAGGCGTCGTTGATGATTTCGTCGCCGTCCATCAACCCGTCATGACCGTGGCTCGTATAGGGATCGAGCGCCACATCAGTGATGATGCCGAGATTGTCGCCGACGGCGGACTGGATGCTCCGGCAGGCGCGGCAGACGAGATTGTCGGGATTATGGGCTTCTGTCCCCTCGTCGTTGCGCAGCTTCGGGTCGGTATTGGGAAACAGCGCCATGGCCGGGATGCCGAGTTTGACAGCGCGTTCGGCCTCGCGGGCCGCGAGATCGATGGTGACGCGCTCGACGCCCGGCATGGAGGCCACCGGCTCGCGGCGGTTCTGTCCCTCGATGATGAAGATCGGCCAGATCAGATCGTTCGTGGTGACGACATTTTCGCGCACGAGGCGGCGCACCCAGTCGGATTGCCGGTTGCGGCGCGGCCGGATCGGCATGTTCAGCTTGAATGGATGTGCGTCGGCCATGGTCGGCTCCATCGAAAACGTTGCGTCGCAGTAGCACGAAGCGCAGGGCCGCCGAAAGCCGGGCCGCGATTTTGTCGCGCGGGCGGCGATGGACGCACATACGGCGCTGTGGCAGGTTCGCCAGATGAGCCCTGCCGCACCGTCGCCATTCTGGACCTTCTCGCTCGAAATTTATGGTCGCCCGGGCGTGCCGCCCGCCTGCCTGACGCTGCAGGGCGAATCGGGCGTCGACGTGAACATTCTCCTGTTCGGGTTGTTCATGGCGCGCAGCGGGCGCAGCCTGTCCGTGGCGGATTTCCGGACCATCGATACAACCATGGAGCCCTGGCGGATTGCGGCGGTGGTACCGCTCAGGAGCGTTCGGACGTTCCTGAAGACGCCGCCCGCCGCTTTTGCGCATGAGGCGACGGAGGCTCTGCGCACGCGCGTAAAGGCTGTGGAACTCGAGGCAGAGCGGTTGCAACAGGAGGCGCTTTTTGCGCACTTTCCGGCTGCGGAATGCGGCGCGCCGGCGGCTGCATTGCACGAAACGGCGCGCGCCAATATCGCCGCCTATGGGGGCTTTCTTGGCAAGAGCTTCGATGAGGCAGCTGTCGGAACAATCCTGGGTGCATTCAGTCCCGCTTGACCTTGCAGGTTGAGTCGCGGCACATCGCGTTTGACTGAAGTCCTGACAAGAAAGATCCGTCTCGTGAGTGCAAGCCATCCTGCGCGGATCATCGTCGGCATCAGCGGCGCCTCGGGCATCATTTACGGCATCCGCATGCTGGAAGTGCTGAAGGCGGCGGGCGTCGAAACGCATCTGGTCGTCAGCAAGGCGGCCGAAATGACGTTGGGCTACGAAAGCGATCTCAAGCCGAAGGAATTGCGCGAGTTGGCCGATGTCTATCATCCGTCGGGCGATATCGGCGCGTCGATCTCGTCAGGGTCATTCAAGACGCTCGGCATGGTGATCGCGCCTTGTTCGATCCGCACCATGAGCGAGATTGCAACGGGCGTCACGGGCTCGCTGATGAGCCGCGCGGCGGATGTTGTGCTGAAAGAGCGTCGGCGTCTCGTGCTGGCCGTGCGCGAAACGCCGCTGCATACGGGCCATCTGCGGACGATGCTGAGCCTGTCAGAAATGGGGGCGATCATCGCCCCGGTGGTTCCGGCTTTCTACAACAAGCCGAAGACGCTGGACGATGTGATCAACCACACGGTCGGGCGCATTCTCGATCTGTTCGAGATCGACGCAGGAATCGTCAAACGCTGGAAAACAGAACAGCCGCCGGATTGAGGGCGGCTGTCTGAAATTTAAGCCGGACGGCTCCGCCTATTCGGCGGCGCGTTTCATGTCCGGATAGGTGCAGCGGGCTTCATCGACCTGTGGGGCGGGGCGGTGCAGCGGCACAATGCGGGACTCGACGAATTTCAGACCCAGCGTCTTCCACACGTCCACCAGAGCCTCGACCAGTTCCGCCACATGCGCCTCGGTGTGGCGCGGGGTCGGGGTGATGCGCAGGCGTTCGGTGCCAATGGCGACCGTCGGATAGTTGATCGGCTGGATGTAGATGCCGTGACGCTCCAGCAAAAGGTCGCTGGCCGCCTTGCACTGCTCGGCGTCGCCAACCATCACGGGGACGATGTGAGACGCATTGTCCATCACCGGCAGGCCCGCAGCCTTCAGGGCGTGCTTGGTGAGCGCAGCCATATGCTGATGGCGCACGCGTTCCGCGCCGGACTTCTTGAGGTGACGAACCGCCGCCGCCGCGCCGGCCGCAACCGTCGGGGGCAGGGCGGTGGTGAAGATGAAGGAAGGCGCGTAGCTGCGGACCGCGTCCACGATCGCCTCATTGGCGGCGATGTAACCGCCGAGCGTGCCGAAGCCCTTGGCGAGCGTGCCTTCGATGACGTCGATATCGTCCATAACGCCTTCGCGCTCGCAGATGCCGCCGCCGCGTTCGCCATACATGCCGACCGCATGGACTTCGTCCACATAGGTCATTGCATTGTACTTCTTCGCCAGTGCAACGATCTCACGGACCGGCGCAATGTCGCCGTCCATGGAATAAAGGCTTTCGAAGACAATGATCTTGGCGCGATCCGCTGATGCGATCAGCAGTTCTTCCAGATGGGCCATGTCGTTGTGGCGCCAGATCTGGCGCTCGCAGCCGGAACGGCGCACGCCCTCGATCATGGAATTGTGGTTCAGGGCGTCCGACAGAATCAGGCAATTCGGCAGCAGGCTCGCGATGGTCGAAATGGCCGCCAGATTGGACACCCAGCCGGACGTGAAGGCGAGGGCGGCTTCCTTGTGGTGCAGGTCGGCCAGTTCGGCTTCCAGAGCCACAATCGGGTGATGGGTGCCGGAAATATTGCGGGTGCCGCCTGCGCCTGCGCCGTGGCGCTTCGCGGCTGTGCAGACGGCGTCAATGACTTCGGGATGGCCGCCCATGGTGAGATAATCGTTCGAGCACCAGATCAGGACTTCTTTCGTCACATCCGTCTGGGGATTCGGGCGCCACAGGGCGATCGGGAAGCGAATCGCGTCACGCTCAAGGTCGGCGAACACGCGATAGCGGCGTTCAGCCTTCAGGCGCTCGATCGACTGATCGAAAAAGCCACGATAATTCATACCCGGTCCTTCCCGCCTACCCGTACTGGGCAAGGCCACGATGCTGGTTTCCGGTTTCGGCCCGATGAGGGGTCTGGTTCCGGGAGCGGCAGCCTTGCCTTACCGCTGTATAATATCTGAACTGTCCGATGCAAGGATTGCGACACTTTTGCTCGCCTGATTGCGCCAGGCCTTGAACCTGATCAATGTTTGGACGTTTTGCGAAATCGGGACATCGGGGTCTCGAACTTGTGATCCTGCGCATGGCGCAGTCCGGACCCGCCATGCGCTTGCTGCACTGCAGGTATGCGCGCATCTTTCCAAATGGTTAATTCAACGCTAGTCTGGCCTTCGACGCCCAGAAAAAGGGCGTCAGAAAAACATTGGGGGAGACACAGCATGCGTATTTTGTTCGCAGGCCTTTTGGCGCTTACACCCACTATTCTGGCAACCGAAGCTCTGGCTCAAGCCTGCCCGCAAGGCGTGGTCGAAGTGCCGCGCGGACGTGGAGCAACCATCTCGATCAACCGCACCGGCGCGGAGGCGACACTGCTGACCGTCGAATGGATTCGCGACGGGACAGGCTATTTTACGAAGGATACGTCCGACGTGGCGCCCGAACAGAACAAGGCGGTTGACTACAAGCCCGTCAATGCTGCTGCTTTTGCCCCCAAGGCTGGGTCGGAACTGTCCGTTCGAATTACCGGTTCGATGAAGGACGGCAATGCCGAAAAGTGCATGGGCGAAGGCATTGTCCGTCGTCTGGGCGAAAAGGCCGAAGTCGAGTTCCGGGCTGCCAAGGGTGGCGCTGCGAACACGATCATCACGGTGAACTACGTCAAGTAAGACAACTGGCCGGACCGGATTTCCGGTCCGGCTCTCGCTTTATTCGGCGGCCTGCGCGCCGGGCGCCTTTGGCTTGTATTTCGCGCAAAGAGCCTGCCAGCGCTCTACCTTTTTCTTCTGCGCCTCGATCACAGCATCCGGAACCTTGACGAACGGGGGACGCAGCGGACCGGGGTCCACGTAGCCGGCCATACGGACTGCAATCTTTGACGCTGTCTCCCGCCACTGGAGATTCGGCGCGCCTCCGCCCGAGGGCGGGGCAAAGTCGGAAGTGATGTCGAGCGCCGCCGCCTTGTCGCCGCGCGCCATGGCGTCGCGAAGGGCAAGCTGCGGCCACGGGCCCATCCATGCGTCGATGGACCAGAAGCCGGCAGCGCCCATATCCGCATAGGTAAAATACTGTGCCTGATTGACCATGATGCTCATACGGCCAGCAGTGAGCTTGCAGAGTCGCGCCATTTCCAGCGGTTCACGATGGCTGTCTTTCATGGCGACGACGGCCGGATTTTTTGTGATTTCCTTGAAGGCGTCGACCGGCAGCCGGACATGGTGGAGCGCCGGATTATGGTAGATCATGATGTTGAGCTTCGGGAAGGCCTCTCCGATCTCCCGATAGAAGTTGATCGCATTGTCGAGACTCGAGGGGAAATAGTACGGAACGCCGACCAGAACGCCGTCTGCGCCGGTCTCCGACACGATGCGCATCTTTTCGACCGCCTCGCGGGTGTTGGGCGAGGTTGTGCCGATAAAGAGCGGCACGCGCTTCTTCACTGCGGCAGCCGTTTCATGGGCTAGGACGCGAAACTCCTCCATGGTCAGCGTGTGGCATTCGCCGAAGCTGCCAGTGGTGGAAATCACGTTGAAGCCGTCGCGAACTGCGCGGTCGACTCCCTTGTGGAGGCGATTCACATCGACAGTGTCGCGCGCCGTATAGTCGCCGGCGTTATCGGTAGCGAAAGCCGGCATCATGCCCATCAGGCCGCCGACGTCTTTTGCGCTTAACATGGTCGTTCCTCCAGCAGGCAGATAGTGCGGCGTTGCGCGAATTTCGCGAACCGGCGATTGGTTGCCCTTGAGGCGATTTTGACAAGCATCACGGTGTTTGTCACCTGTCGCAGGACAGGCGGGGCTGAAATTGACATCCGACACCGTTCTTCAATCAGGTTCTTCGCGCGCGGAGATTTCTGCAACCGGCGCAGAATTGCGCCTGTGGTCATGCGGCGGCCGGGAATTGCTGTGGCGACCGGACGCATCGGTGTGGCCAGGCGTGTCGCCGCTGCTGTTTCCGATTGTCGGCTGGGCCCGCAATGGGGAGATCAGGGTCGACGGGCGCAGCTACCCAATGGGCGTTCATGGCTTCGCGGCGGGCGAAGTTTTCGAGGTCGCGTCGACGACCGCCGACGAAGTTCGTTTCGAGCTTTGCGACAACGCGCGCACGCGCGCCCAATATCCGTTCGGGTTTCGGCTCTCCATGACCTATCGGGTCTTGCAGAATGGCATCGCGATGGAGGTCCGGATTACAAATTCGGACATTCGCCCGATGCCTTATGCGTGTGGCCTGCATCCGGGCTTTTGCTGGCCGCTGTCAGGTCAGGATCGCGCCGGGCATCTGGTTCATTTCGCCCGGGAGGAAACGCCGGAGGTTCCGGAAATTGCACCCGGCGGCCTATTTTCGGATCGGCGCCGCAGCGTGCCGATGGAGCGCGGCGTGCTGCAATTGACCGATGAATTGCTGGCGCGGGAAGCGCTTTGCTTTCTGGACGCCAGAAGCAGCAGCGTCGTGTTCGAGGCGCCTGATGGCTCTAAGCTGACAGTCGACGCGCAGGGTTTCCGGCACTGGGCCTTGTGGTCGCGTCCGCCTGCGCCCTTTTTGTGCATCGAGGCATGGACCGGGCATGGCGACCCGGAACACTTCAGCGACGATCTTAGCCGGAAGCCGTCGATGATCCTGCTCGCGCCCGGAGAAACGGGCGTTCACAAGGCCGCATTTACATTCTGTCCGGGCAAAGGCTGATCAGCGGATCAACCTGACCGCCACGAGATCGCCCGAGATCATTTCGAACAGATCGGGAATCTGGTCTGCCGTCGACGCATAGAAATGCTTCGACGGCGCGGAGGCGCAATTGGTGAGCAATTGCTTGTTCTCATCGATCACCCCGATCGTGTAGAGCAGGATGTTTTTCGACTTGATGCTGTCGCAAGCGGCCTGCGTGCGCAAATCCATCTGCACCGGATCGCTCGACCAGCGGCTCCGCGTGTTCAGACCGTCGGTCAGAAACACCATGATCTTTGTGTAGGCGCTGTTGAACGGCGTCGCATTGCCGAAGGGCGCGCCCGGCGACAGAACCTGCAGGCCCCATGCGAGGCCAATAGCCAGATTGGTGGTTCCGCCCGGCACCATGCTGTTCACCGAAGTCTGGAAGGCGCCGAAACTTTCCGTCAGCGGCTGAACCATGGCCATGTTGCAGGTCGATGGAACGAACGAGAGCGGCGGAATCGGATAGACGTTCGACGGCGTCACCGGGAAGACGTTCAAATTGCTATCTACTGCGTCGAACAGCGTCGCGGGCGTGAGGATGTTCGGGGCGGTGGCGTCGGCGTCGTAGGGAGCAGCGCGGTCGGTCATACATCCCTGCCAGAATGCGAGATCGCGGTCGGGCTGACGCATCCAGTCCTTGCCGCGGGCGAAGAAGGGGTCGAGCCTCACTGTCGTGCCGAACGGCACCAGCGCCACGCGAATATTGGCCTTGGCGCTGGTTCCTGCGGACAGTCGCTTGATAAATTTCGTCATGGCGGTCTTGAGGACGGTCATCTTGTTGGACGACGCCATCGAGCCGGTATTGTCGAGAACGAACACCACTTCGTAATTGGTGTTCGCCGTCAGGGCTGCTTCGGCGACCGCGCCAAGGTTGGTATTTGCGAGATTAAAAATCGAGCCGAACGAGTTTCGGATGCTCCCGCTCGTGGTGATGCGAACGCCGTTCTCGATTTCGACAAGGTCGAAGGTCAGGCCTGAAAGCTCAGTCTCTGACCGCACATTAGCCCGGAATGCCGCAGTGGCGGCGGCAAGGCGCGCTGCCTTCAGGCTAGCGGCGGACATATTGTTCTTCGGGTCCTCGGTGACGCCCGCCCCGGCGAGGGCGGCAGCGTCCGTGGCGGCTTTCAGAATTGCCGAATAATTGGTGGCCCGGACGTAGTCGATCGAAAGGCCGACTGTGGCCAGCGCCGGAATGAGCGCCAGCGAGAAAATCATTGCGACGCCGCCCGAACGAGCGCTGTGGAACGACTTCACGGAGTGGAGAAGTGCTGCTATCGCCTTCATTCTGGCCCCTGGATCGCTGCCGCGCTTGGAGGGTTTCTTCCCAACTCTATGAATCCATTCCTGAATTTTTCCTTGTTTCGTTTGATGAATGTTCCTTGGCAGATGTGCGCCGCTCTGACAAAAAAGCGCTCGACGCGGGTAGTCTGCCCGGCTTCGCGAGCACCCCGCCCAGCGCTACGGAACAATCGAAATGGCTCATCAAACGTCGCAACCGGCTTCGGCCGCATCCCTGTCCGAGGTACTGCGGCCATCCGGTTTCCGGGCGCTGGCGATTGACGGCAAAGCTATGTCGGCGCGCGTGCTGGCGGAGGTTGGGGCCGAGGCGAAGGAGCTTTTGGCCCGTAATATCAGGCCTGGACTGGCGGTAGTGCTGGTCGGAGAAGATCCGGCGAGCCAGGTTTATGTTCGCTCGAAGGGCAAGGCGGCGGAGAGTTGCGGCTTCCATTCCGTGCAGCACACACTCGCGGCGACCACATCGGAAGATGAACTTGTCAAGCTTGTTCAAGAGCTTAACAATAATCCGGCCATCCACGGAATTCTGGTTCAATTGCCGCTGCCGGGACACATCAATTCGACCCGCGTGCTCGAAATGATTTCCCCCGCTAAAGATGTCGATGGTTTCCATCCGGTTAATGCCGGGCTGTTGGCGATCGGGGATCAGGCGCGCGCGCTCGTGCCCTGCACGCCTGCCGGCTCCATGCTGCTGTTGGCCGAAGCCGCACGTGCGAGCGGAATTGAACTGGCTGGTCTGGACGCCGTTGTGGTGGGACGTTCCAACATTGTCGGCAAGCCGATGGCGCAATTACTACTCGGCGCGAGCTGCACTGTGACCATCGCGCATTCGCGCACCCGCGATCTGGCTGCCGTTGTCGGGCGCGCGGACATTGTGGTGGCAGCGGTGGGGCGGGCCGAAATGGTGCGCGGCGCATGGATCAAGCCGGGCGCAATGGTGATCGATGTCGGCATCAACCGGGTGGCGGGCGAGGGCGTCGACGCGAACGGCAAGCCGAAGACGAAGCTGGTAGGCGATGTCGAATACAGGGCAGCGGCTGAGCGCGCTGCCGCCATAACGCCTGTGCCGGGCGGCGTCGGTCCGATGACGATCGCGATGCTGATGAAGAATACCCTGACGGCCGCGAAGCGGATCGCCGGAACGACCTGAGCGCAAATCTCTTGCGCTCTGCGCAGGCGTGCTATGCTTTGCGCGGGGCAGGCATCCGGCACGACCGGGGCGGGGAGTGGCTTTCATGCAGACGTTGTCGCGAATTCCTTTTTTCAAGGATCTGGCGGACTTCGATACCTCGAAGTTTGACCGTCGCTGCAACTGGAAGCGCGCCGAGGAAAACGAGGTCATCGTCGACTTCGAGGATCATTCGTCGGATGTCTATTTCATCGTGACCGGACAGGTGCGAGTTCTGATCCGCACGCCCTCGGGCAAGGAGATCATTCTCGCCGAAATGGGGGCGGGGCAGTTCTTCGGCGAACTGGCGGCCATCGACGGCGTCGAGCGTTCCGCAAATGTGACGGCGCTGACGCGCAGCGAATTGTGCATCATGCCGGCGACCGTGTTCAAGGAAATCGTGTTTTCGTCGCAGGGCGCCTGCGAGAAGGTTCTGCGTCTGCTGAGCGGGCGCATTCGCGAAGGCAATGCAAGGCTCACCGAGCATTCGGTGTTCGACCTCAAGCACCGGCTCTATGCGGAATTGCTGCGACTGGCGCATCCGCGCTCCGGTCATCCGGGGCAGAAGATCATTACGCCGCCGCCGTTTCACCACGTCATTGCGGCGCGTATCGGCTGTCGTCGCGAACAGGTGACGCGCGAATTTTCCGCCATGGTGACGGAAGGCATTGCGGAAAAGAATCGCGGCGGCCTTGTGCTCGTCAAACCGCTGGTTCTCGAAGCGCGGCTTGCCGAAGCCATGCGTCACGACGGCTGATCGTCCACGATGGCTGACCCCATTCTGCGCCTGTCGCGTCTGACGAAGACATTCGGGCCGCTGAAGGCTGTCGATGGCGTTTCGCTTGAAATTCACCCGGGCGAATTCTTTGCGTTGCTGGGGCCGTCCGGTTGCGGCAAGACGACCCTGATGCGGATGATCGCCGGTTTCGAGACGCCGGATTCCGGTTTGATCGACATGGAGGGGCGCGATCTCACGCCCGTGCCGCCTCATCGCCGGCCGGTCAACATGATGTTCCAGTCCTACGCGCTGTTTCCGCATATGAGCGTGGAAAGGAATATTGCGTTCGGGCTTGTGCAGGAAGGTATGCCGAAGGCCGAAATCGCCAAGCGCGTGACCGACATGATCGATCTCGTGCAACTGGGCGGCATGGCTGCGCGCAGGCCCGATCAACTTTCGGGCGGGCAAAAGCAACGCGTGGCGCTGGCGCGCGCGCTGGCGAAACGGCCGAAGCTTTTGTTGCTCGATGAACCGCTGGCGGCGCTCGACCGCAAACTGCGCGAGGAAACCCAATTCGAGCTGATGCGCATCCAGCGCGAACTCGGAACCAGCTTCATGGTCGTCACGCATGATCAGGATGAAGCCATGGCGATGGCGCAGCGCATCGCGGTGATGCGCAATGGTGTGATCGAACAGTCAGGCGCGCCGCATCAGGTCTATCGCGAGCCGGCCAACCGGTTCGTCGCCGGCTTCATCGGCAAGGTCAATCTGTTCGACGCGAAGGTGCTGGCGGTTGCGTTTGGCCGCACGCGGCTGGCCCTGACGTCGGGCGTCGAGATCAATATCGAGCGCAGCGATCTGGCGGTGGGCGCGCAGGCGACGCTGGCTGTGCGTCCCGAGGATATTGCGCTTGGCTCCGCCAATGCTGCCGGGTTGATCGGCGAAGTCGTGGATGCGGTCTTTCTGGGCGAAACAAGTCAGTTGCGCGTTCAGTTGCCGGATGGCGCGATTGTGCAGGCGGCGCGGATGAATGCTCGCGCTTCAGACACGCGGCAGTTCATGCGGGGCGATCGCGTCAGCATCGGTTTTGCGCCGAGTGCTGTTCGGGTGCTGCTTTCGTGAGCGCGCCTGTTGCGCCGCGCAAGAGCCTGTCGCGCAAGGTGCTGTTGATTCCGCTCGCATGGATGCTGGTTTTTTTCGCGGCTCCCTTTGCGATTGTGGCGAAGATTTCCATTTCGCAATCGGCGCTGGCGCAACCTCCCTACGAACCGGTGTTTAACTGGGCCGACAGCGTCGCGGAATGGCTGAGTCGGGCCGGGCAATTTTCTTTCGAATCCTATCGGACACTGATCGGCGATTCTCTTTATTTTGACGCTTATCTGTCATCGCTCTGGATTGCGGCGATCTCCACCATTGCGGCCTTGCTGATCGCCTATCCGTTTGCGCTCTCGATTTCGCGCGCATCGTCGCGCTGGCGGCCCGTGCTGTTCGTGCTGGCCGTCGCGCCGTTCTGGACGAGCTTTCTCATCCGCGTCTATGCGTGGATTGCTATTTTGAAAGACGAGGGCTTTCTGAACCACGCGCTGATGGCGCTGGGCATTGTGAGCGAGCCGCTGCACATTTTCGCCACCGATACGGCGGTCGTCGTCGGCATCGTCTATTCCTATCTGCCGTTCATGGTGCTGCCGATCTATGTGGCGCTCGAAAAGCAGGATGTTGCGCTGATCGAGGCCGCCGCCGATCTCGGCGCATCGCCATGGCGGGCGTTTCGGCAGATCACTTTGCCTTTGTCCTTGCCGGGCGTTCTGACCGGTTGCCTGCTTGTCTTCATTCCGGCGGTCGGCGAGTTCGTGATTCCCGATCTGCTCGGCGGCTCCGACACGTTGATGATCGGCCGCACCATGTGGGTCGAGTTCTTCGACAATCGCGACTGGCCGACGGCGGCAGCGGCTGCAATCCTGCTGCTGGCTGTGTTGCTTTTGCCGTTGCATCTCTATGATCGTCTGCAACGCAATGCGGAAGGGAGCCACGCATGAAGCGCGGTCTCACGCCGTTTCACTTTGTCGTTCTGGCGTTCGGCTTTACGTTTCTTTACGTGCCGATTGCGCTGCTGATCGGCTTCAGCTTCAACGAGTCGCGGCTTGTGACCGTGTGGGGCGGCTTCTCGACGCGATGGTATGCGTCGCTCTGGGCGAACCAGCAATTGATGACGAGCCTGCGGGCGAGCCTGGTG
>CANJWR010000133.1 GCA_947478455.1 Beijerinckiaceae bacterium
ACGGACTTCTGGAGGCCATCAACGGAAACGTCCAGGCCGCCAAACGCAAGGCAAAAGGCTATCGCAGCAAGCGCAACCTCAAGTTGATGGTCTACCTCATCGCCGGAGGGGTGCTGGACACGCTACCCACATGAAACAGCGACGAGCCAGCTCGGACAGCCAGTTTTCCGCCACATCGGCGTTCACCGCGCCGGAGAAATGCGGGGCGGTCGGGTAGCTCGTGTAGCGGGGGACCGAGCGTTCGGCGAGGACGAGGGAAGCGGGGAGCATGGCCATGCGGCCATTGTTCACGGGCGGGCGGAGCGCTCCTTGATCGAAGTCAAATCCGCTTTGCGACCCGGCGCGCCTTGAAACCACGCCGCCGTTCTGGTCTGGCTCCCGGATCGCCAGGCACGCGGCGGGATGACGGCGCTGCGTTATGCCTTATCGAGTCCGTACAGCGTGTGCAGCGTCCGCACCGCAAGTTCGGTGTACTCCGCGTCGATCAGCACCGAGAACTTGATTTCGCTCGTCGTGATGGCGCGGATGTTGACGCCCTTGTCGGCCAGAGCCTTGAAGGCGCGGGCGGCGACCCCGGCGTGGCTGCGCATGCCGATGCCGATGGCGGAGACCTTCACCACATCGGTTGCGCCATGCAGATCCGCATAGCCGATGTCAGCCTTGGACTGTTCGAGAATCGCCCGGGCGCGCTCGAATTCCGCCGCCGGCACCGTGAAGGTTAGGTCGGTGGTCTTCGCATCGTCGGAAACGACCTGAATGATCATGTCGACGTTGATGTTGGCGTCGGCGAGCGGAACGAAGATCGCAGCCGCAACGCCCGGCTTGTCGGCGACGCGGCGAAGGGTGATCTGCGCCTCGTCCTTCGAATAGGCGATGCCGGTGACGACCTGCTGTTCCACAATATCCTCCTCGTCACAGATGAGCGTGCCGGGCTTCGGGTCTGCGGGATCGTCGAAGGACGACCGCACGAATGTCTTGACCTTGTGCACCATGGCCAATTCGACGGAGCGCACCTGCAGCACTTTCGCACCGAGCGAGGCCATCTCCAGCATTTCTTCAAACGCGACGCGCTCAAGGCGGCGCGCCTGTTTCACGATGCGCGGATCGGTCGTGTAAACGCCATCCACGTCCGTATAGATGTCGCAGCGATCCGCCTTGATGGCGGCGGCGAGCGCCACGGCGCTCGTGTCGGATCCGCCCCGGCCCAGTGTGGTGACGCGGCCGCTTTCGAGGTGGATGCCCTGAAAGCCGGCCATGACGGCGACTTCCCGGCGGGCTGTGAAACCTTCAACGATCTTCGAGCCGTCGATGTCCAGAATGCGGGCGGAACCATGGGCGTCATCGGTGACGACGGGGATCTGCCAGCCTTGCCAGGAGCGGGCCGGGATGCCGATGTTCTGCAACGCGATGGCCAGCAGGCCAGCAGTGACGAGTTCGCCCGAGGCAACGACCGCGTCGTATTCGCGCATGTCGTAAAGCGTCGAGGCGTCCTTGCACCAGGCGACAAGTTCATTGGTCTTGCCCGACATGGCAGAGACCACGACGGCGACTTCGTGTCCGGCGTCGACCTCGCGCTTCACGTGCTGGGCGACGTTGCGGATACGATCCAGGTTGGCGACAGACGTGCCGCCGAATTTCATTACGAGACGGGCCATGGGGCTCGGAACGTCCAGATCTGAGTGCTAAGCCCCTTGGGGCGCTGACGGGAATCCGCCGCCCTCTGGCGAGGGCGCTCCTAAATGACGGCGAGCGCCGCGCCTGTCAACGTTCGGCCGAGGTTGTTTGCGTCTCTTCGAGCTTCTTGAGGATAGCGTCCCGGAGCGCGCCAGCCACCGGTACGCCCAACGCGAAGCAGAGCGCCTCGTCGTAGGCCTCGCAGCCGCTTTCGCCCCGGTTGGCGGATTGCAGGCCGATCAGCATCGGCTTGCCGGAGGCCAGACTTGCCAGATAGGCGCCGCCCGAAGCCCCGATGCCGGTGTCGCAGTCGGTCTTGATCAGGGACGGGCCGGCGCCGCGATCAATGACGCGCCGGATGGCGCAACTCTCGACAATCCGCGTCCAGCCCGCCGTGAGGGGAAAATTGTTCTGAGGTCCGGTGGCGAGCACGACCGGCTGGTCGTCGCGCACGAACTTTTCGTTGTCGGGCGGCAGCGCCAGCGGCTCAACGCCGAGAATCGGCTGCTGAAGCCGCAGCACCGCCCAGTCCTCGGGACTGTTGGTCTCGATGGGCCCATACCGAAACTTGCCGGTCACGATGCTGTTGATCTTGATGGGATGAAGCTTGGTGAAGCCTTCGCGATGGACCACGATTCCGCAGGAGGTTGTGGATTTGCGAATGCCGCTTCGCTCAAAAAAGGCGTGGGCGGCGCTGACCACAATGTCGGGCGCAGCCACAACGAGCGCCGTTATTCTCAGGCCACGGCATTCAAGCGACTGGACCGCCGAAAGGCGGCGCATGGCTGTTTCTGGCGCCATGTTGATGCGGGTGGCGAAATCGGCGAGTTCCTGCCGCTTCTCGTCGCCAATCACGCCGGTCCAGGGCCGCAATCGGGGCCGGGCGTCCGTCTGCGCACTAGCGCCTGTTGCCAGCAGGGCTGCCAGCAGGGCAGAAACAAGTAGCTCGCGTTTCATCTGCGCTCCTCGCGCCTGATTCGAGCAGGAGTTGCAAGCATCATGCCCAGTTCCTCGGCAAATCCAAGGCCTGCCTCCACCGTCGACGCAGAAGATGTGGCGCGGTTCGCCCGTCTCGGCAATGAGTGGTGGAACCTTTCGGGCTCCATGGGACCGTTGCACAAGCTCAATCCGGTCCGGATCGGCTTCCTGCGCGACCGGATGGCGGCGCATTTTCCTGCGCCGGACGGCGGAATGCGCGATGTGAAGCGCGGCCGACCGTTGGCGGGATTGCGGATTCTCGACATCGGCTGTGGCGGCGGCATTCTCAGCGAGCCCTTGGCCCGTCTGGGGGCAACCGTCACCGGGATCGATCCGGCGACCGACAATATTGCAGTCGCGAGCCGCCATGCGGAAGAAACCGGCGCGGAGGTAGACTACCGGGCCACGACCGCCGAGGAACTTGCGGCGAGCGGGGCGGTTTTCGATGTCGTGCTGGCGATGGAAGTCGTCGAGCATGTCACCAACGTCAACGCGTTCGTGGCGACCGCCTGTTCAATGGTGAAGCCGGGCGGACTTTTCTTCTCCGCGACGCTTAACCGCACGCTGAAAAGCTTCGCGCTGGCAATCGTCGGGGCCGAATATGTGCTGCGCTTGGTCCCAAAGGGCACCCATCGGTGGGAGCAATTTGTGACACCGGCGGAACTCACTGAGGCGGTTGAGTCCAGCGGTCTCGACGTCACAGACCGGACAGGCGTGGTCTATAATCCACTCGGCCGCAACTGGCGCAAAAGTCGCGACATGGATGTGAATTACATGATCGCCGCGGAACGTCCGGCGACAAACTAGTACGCGGTTTCGACCAACACGCGCGCCACGCCCGCGTGGCGGAAACCGAGCACGTCAGCGGCGCGGGCGGAAACGTCAATAATTCGTCCGCGAATGAACGGGCCGCGATCCGTCACGGTCACAATCGTCGTGCGCTTGTTGGCGAGATTTGTGACCCTGAGCTTCGTGCCGAATGGCGCTGTGCGGTGGGCGGTCGTCATGGCGTTCCGGTTAAAGGCTGCGCCCGAAGCGGTTCTGCCGGAATGCGAATAATAGGAAGCCTTGCCGGTTACGGGTTCAGCCTGTGCGAGCGTCGGGGCCAAACTGCATATGGACAAAACCGCCGCAATCAACAGCGAGGTCCGACAGCGCACACTCGCACCCTGATACACAAACGTCATTCGAAAGCCGCCTCTTTACATCTTGCGGAAGCCCAGCGCCTTGCCGCCCTCCTTGGGGTCTTTCTGCCACGAACCGTCCGGGGTGAGTTCGAACGAGGCCTTGTGGCCCTTGCGGGCGGTGAGGACCAGCTTGTTGCGCTCGATCTGCCAACCCATCGGTTCGAACACCACGACACCCTGATCGCGGCATGCCGGTGCCAGCTGCGCCTTCATGGTGCCGCGCGGTCCGCGTGCGCTCGTGTCGAGCGTCAGCATGCACAGCGTATCCTTGGTGCCCTCGCGTAGAATCGCATAGCGACCGGCCAGCTCGGCAGCGCGCACCGGACCGGAAGCCGCAGCGGCCGGCGCTGCGGTCGGCTTGGCGGTTGTCGATGGCGCAGGCTGACGCGCGGGCGCGGTCGCCGGACGAGGCGCCTGAAAGCCGCCCTGAGCCGGCGGCTGTGCGGGGGCCGGAGCGGGTATCTGCACCTGCGCCATCAGGCCTGGCGTAGCGCTCGGGCGGGTCGCTCTCATCAGATCGTTTTCGTCACGAACGATGGTGCGGGTCTGTGGGCGGCCCGTCGCGGCGAGTTCATAGGTCTCGCCTTCCGGGCCCTGCGCGGCGAAACGATCAGCGTCCAGCGCGGCGAATTGCAGAACCATGCCGCCGTCGCGATCCGTGAAGCCCACCTGATCGCCCTCGACTTTCCAGGCGTCGACATCGGTCAGGATCGGCAACGCGCGGCGGCAACCGGCGGGCATGCCGACAACGTGCGCGGGATCTTCGCGGAGCATCAGCGTGCAGCGGCGGTTGGTGTCGTTCAGCGACATGTCCCATCCGCCAACCAGACGCGAGGCCTGAAGCGAGTCGACAGCCTGCGCGCTCACCGGCAAAAGGCCAAACGCGAGGGCGACGAACTTTACGGCCAGCGACGCGGTCGGGCGGAGCCTCTGTGCTGCGAGGTGGGAACCCATGGGCGAATGTCTCCGTGACAATGCAAAAACGAATCTGCGGGAATCATCCCTGTTTTTAGGCTGGCGGCCAAGGGGTTTCGGCAACCGGCGTCACAGGGCCGCTCCCGGCAGCCCAGGAAACGAGGTTTTCGACAACAAGCCTGTTCATCAAGTCGCGAGTATGGCGCGAGCCTGAACCGACATGCGGCAACAGGACCACATTGTCCATTGCCAGAAAGTCGTCCGGCACATGCGGCTCTGCGCCGAACACATCGAGCCCGGCTCCGAGAATTCGACCGGCCCGAAGGGCTTCAATCAAAGCCGGCTCATCCACAACGGTGCCGCGCGCGATGTTCACCAGAATGCCGTCGGGCCCGAGCGCCTCGAGAATATCCGCGTTCACAAGATTGCGAGTTCCCTCGCCGCCGGGCGTGACGACCATCAGGATGTCGACGTCTTTCGCCATCGCGATCAGCGACGCATAATAGGAATAGGGCGCATCGGCTTGCCGATTGCGCCCGTGGTAGACGATTTTGACGCCGAACGGTTCAGCGCGCCGGGCAATCGCCTTGCCGATGCGGCCCAGACCGACGATCCCCATCGTGCGCTCGCGCAGCGAGGCTGTGAGGCGGAACGGCTTTTCGCGCCACTTGCCGGCGCGCAGATAGCGTTCGGCGGCGGAAAATTCGCGCACTGCATTAAGCAGAAGCCCCATGGCGGTGTCGGCGGTTTCATCGGTCAGCACGTCAGGCGTATTGGTGACGACAACGTTATGCTGTGCGGCCCATTTCGCATCGATATTGTCGTAACCGACGCCCAGATTGGCGACGATCTCGAGTTTCGGGAACCGACTCAGGAAGGCCTGATCGACCTGCAAATGGGGGCTTTCCGCAAGAATCGCCGCACCCGTCGCGATGGCCCGCAACGAGGGCTGCAGACGTTGCAGCATAGCCTCGGGATCGGGCGCATCGCTCAGTGAATGCAGAGTGAAATGTCTGGCCAGTTCCTCGCGCGCCAGCGCGGGGAGCCTCACGGCCATCAGGACATCCATGCGGATTTCCGCCCTTATTGCTGCTCGATGCCTGCGGCCTTGATGACCGCGCCCCATTTGGCGATGTCCCCTGTAAGACGGGCGCTCAGGGCTTCCGGCGTGGACGCGGTCGGCACAATGCCAAGTTTCAGGAATGCGGCCTTCAGATCAGGCTCCTGCAACACTTCGCCGATGGATTTGTTGAGCAGATCAAGGATCGGCTTCGGCGTGTCCTTGCGGGCGAAGATGGCGTTCCACGACGTCACGTCGAACCCCGGCACGCCGGATTCGGCGGCTGTCGGCATCGTTGGAGTGGATTCGCCGCGCGCCGGACCGGAGGTCGCCAGCGCCCTGATCTTGTTGTCGGCGATGAGCGACTGCATGGCGGCAAAGGAATCAATCACAATGTGAACGTCCTTGTTCATCACCGCGAGTAGAATTTCCGGCGTCGCCCGGAACGGCACAATGCGGAAATCGATCTTGGCGCTCGACTTCAAAAGCTCCGCTGTCAGGTTCTGCGAACTGCCCGCCGTCACCGTTCCGATGTTGAGAACGCCGGGCTTTGCGCGCGCGAACGCCAGAACGTCCGCAAAGGTCTTGAACTCAGAATCCGCGCCTGTGGCAAAAAGAAAGTCGAAGGCGCCGAGAGTCGAAATCGGCACAAACTCGTTCACAGGATCGAAGCGCAATTGCTTGAACAGCGGAACGCTGATGGCGGTGCCGTTTGAGAACAGCGCGAGCGTCTGGCCATCGGCAGGGGCTTGCAGCACAGCGCGCGCCGCCGCGACGCCGCCGGCGCCGGGGGTGTTTTCGATGATGAAGCGCTGGCCGAGCTTGTTCCCGAGTTTTTCGGCCACGAGACGCGCGGTCACGTCGGCGACGCCGCCGGCCGCGAACGGAAGAATGAGTTTCACCGGCGCTGTCGGATAGGCCTGCGCGTGGGCGAAGCCCGAAAAGCCAAAGGGCGCAGCTGCAATCAGGCCTGCGGCGGCGCGGCGGGTCAGATTGGCCGACGTTTGGGCGGCGCGCGGAGTTTTGTCCGTGGTCGTCATCTTGATTCCTCTGGCTCTTGCCCGTCTGCCGGGCAGATGCGGGGAATTTGGCCTTTCGCGCCTGCCGCCGCAAGCCCGGCCGATCGAGAAACCGGGTTTAACGCGGGGTTCAGGCGTTCCTGGACGGCATCGTGTGGCGCGTCAGCGACCAGCGGATATTGGGGTTCAGGTTGGCGCGGCCGTGCAGCACCAGTTGCTGAGCGGCGCGCGCTCCGTCAGGAGCCGCAAAGAAGATGCTTTCCTCGACATCGACCACCATGCCGTCCGCTGCGAAAACCCATGGATCTCCGGAGGGTGGCTCCATCAGGATCGATCCGTCTTCCAGACGCGCGAGGTGAATCTGTGGATGGACGTGAAAGCGGACGGCGAATTCAGCCGATGCGCCCGCGCCGCGTCTGCCCGACGTCGTGAGGCTGTCCTCGCCGGTGAGACGACGTCCGTCGTGGGACAGGGACAGATTACGGCTATGAAGCAATCCGAACCGGCGCTCATAGCCGTCATGCGACAATTCCAGATTGGTGGCTTCCGCATCTTCGGTCCGATGAACCCGGACGTCTGACGGGCCTGCGACGATCAGACCTTCGAGCGTGCGTGCCCCTGCCCGTCCGGTCGCGATCCGGCTCGAATTCGTATCCATCACCACAAGCGTGTTGTGAGCCGCCGTCGCCCGCGAGGCGAGCCGGAAGGCTGCGCGTCCGGAGGACGGCGCGCCGCAATTGACCAACAGTCGGTGGCCGCCGGCGGAAAACTCCAGCGACAGACAGCCCGCATGGGCGTGGCCCGACCAGGGAAGCGGCGGCGGCTTACCTGTCTCCACCAGAAGGACTGCGTCCTGGCCCTCGACCCGCTGGTAGCCCGAGTGCGGCGCGTTGGCGAGCGGCAGGGCGCGGGCGTCGTCATAGGCAAGCGCCGTCGCAATACGATCCGGCGCGGTCACGCCCATTCCGTTGAAAAGAGCCAGAGCGCCGTCCTGATGACGGAACAGGCGCAGCATCGGCATCATCCGGTCCACCGCATTCAGCAATTGCGGCGGCACAGCGACGCTGCGCGCCACGAAGGCCTGTCGCAGCGGAAGAATATCGAGCAGAAGATCGACCAGCGTTTGTGGACAGCGACCGATATGCCCGCCGTCGGGGAGTATCTGGGCGTCGATTTCTTCGCTCAACCAACGCGAGGCGCGGCGCTGCAGCTTATCGAAGCCCTGCGCGCAGAGTCCCAGTTGGGTCAACGCAATCGTCGTCAGCAATCGATCTTCGGGATCGCGAACGCCCGGCATGGCGCGTTGCAGAACGCGCGCATGCCAGCCGAGGCTTTTCATGAAACGGCGATAGAACGCCCGGTCGGCTGCCTCAAGGATCAGCGGAGACTGACTGAGCCACGACAGCAGCCGGCGACTGGCGACGGCTGGCGCCCAGGCTGGCCCCCTGTCGAGGCGACCGCGCGAGGCGATCCATTCGGTCACCAGCGAACGGGCGTTGGCCTTGGCCAAAGGCGTATCAGCGGCGCGCAAATGGCGCAGCCAGCCGAAACCATGAAGTGCGGCCTCCCATTCAGCCGAGGGGCTGTCGAGATCGAACGGCGAAAGCCCGTGGGTGTTGACGATGCGCGAGGCGAAATTGAAATAACCCGAGTAGATATCATCCGCGATGGTCGGGTCAGTGGTGCGGATATCCTGCGGGGCAATCAGCAGGCGTTCGGGCGCAGGGAATCGCCAGCGGGACAGATAACCAACGGGCGAAGATGCAGCGGAACGCAATTTCCGCGCGACGCCGCCGGCAAGATACCGGGTCACGCGCAGACGTTCGGCCACAGTGCTAGAAGCCAACCGGCAAGTCTCCCAAAGATATTGTCCAGGGCGTCAGAACCGGCAGCGCGGTGCGGGCGCGACCCGCAAAAACCACCCGACTACCCACCATCGCCCTGAAAGGTTTACGATTTATTAACCCTTATTTTTCCGCCGCGCTCAAGTCGAACCGACAAAATGGCCGTGGAAAATAGTCGGCTCAACGCTTCAGGCGACGCAAGATTGCGTGATCTGCGCCGTTCGAGCGCAGATCATCCAAGGCTAGACTTGTTTGAATTCGACAGTTCAGCCGCGGCGTTTCAGCCGTGCGGCAAAAAAGCCATCGAGCCCGGCAGAACGTGGATCGGCGTTGGGCAGGAAAGACGGCAATGTCCGCAACTCGCCTGCAGGCGTCAGCCACTCGGCGGCAATTCCAGCCTCGCCCGCCTCGATCGGCCAGCGCTCGAGATCGGGATTGCGGCGAACCAGAGCGGCAATCTGGTTTTCGCCCTCGTCGGGCTCCAGCGAACAGACGCAATAGACCAGTCGTCCGCCCGGCGCGACAAGCCGTGCGGCGCGGTCGAGCATTTTCGACTGAATGGCCGTCAGCGCCGCCAGATCGGTGGTCTTTTTCGACCACGCCACATCGGGGTGGCGACGAATTGTCCCGGTGGAGGAACAGGGCGCATCGAGCAGCACGGCGTCAAATGTCCCGCCCGAATAGGTGGTGGCGTCGCCGACCTGCATCTCGGCGTCGAGACCCAGCCGGGCCAGATTTGCCGACAGGCGCTTCAGGCGCTCGGCAGAACGGTCGAGCGCCACAACCTGAGCGCCGGCAGCAGCCAGCTGGGCGGCCTTGCCGCCCGGAGCCGCGCAGAGATCGACGATCCGTTCGCCGGGTTTGGCCTGAATGAGCCTTGCCGGGATGGCGGCAGCGGCATCCTGCACCCACCATTGGCCTTCGTCGAAGCCGGGAAGTTCGGTGACGGGCGCGTGGGACGCAATGCGGATCGAGCCGGTAGGCAACACTGTCCCGCCGAGCTTTTCAGCCCAGCCGGCAGGATCGTCGCGCACGGTGATGTCTAGCGTCGGCTCAAGCTGATGAGCCGACGCAATGGCGCGTGCGGCGTCATCGCCGTAGGTCTTGCGCCAGCGGGCCGCCAGCCAGGGGGGCGAATCTGCGAAAGGATCTTCGCTCGCGCGCAAATCCTCGACCTGACGGGCCACATTGCGCAGCACGGCATTGACCAGCGCCGCAAAAGCGGCTGTCTTGGGATCGCGACGCACAGCGCGCACCGCCAGATCGACCGCCGCATGATCGGGCACATCGAGAAACATGATCTGGGCGGCGCCGGTTACGAGAATCCACTCAAGTCCGCCGGCCTTCTTGGGCATGCCGTTTTCAAGCAGCTTGTTCAGCGCGGCCCTGATGGTGCCCAGACGCCGCAAGGAAACCGTTGCGATAGAACGAGCCAGCGCCTTGTCGCGCGCATCAAGATCGACCGCCTTGCTGAGCGACCCCTCGGGGGCAAAACGATCGTCGAGCGCATTTGCGCCGGACATCACGTCAGCTACGGCGCTGGCCGCAACCAGACGAGCCGCAAGGCCTGGCACGATTTCCGGCGCCTCAACGCGCGAATCCTTGCCGCCGAATCGCCGCGGCGGCGGCTTGCGAACGTTCATATGAACGTCCTGCAGGCATTGGATAAATTCGGATTAAAGCTCGACCTGAACAATTGCAGCATTCCCCGGGGACGCCCCGCCCGTTCCGTCGGGTTAGCACGAGCAGTTGAATCGCGCCAACCGGAACTGGCTTTGCGCACGGAAGACGTTTCGGGGTGATCGCCGAAAACCGGATGCAGATGGCCGCCTAGCGCTTGTTCTGGTCGCCACAGTCTTCCGACGCCACCCAGCGCAGCCCGGTTGCGGTCATGATCTGGATGCGGCTCCAGGTGCAGCCCGGACGAGCCGTGCGGCCGGATGGATCACGGTCGTAAAGCGGACCCCGTTCGACATTCGCACGTTCCTGCGGCGACAGCGATTGCGGGTCGACGAGGCGTTGAGCGAAAGTTGCCGTACCCGATCCGGCAAATAACAGGCCGGCCAAAAATCCCGGCAGAATGCGGATCATGACGTTCTCCTGTTTCAATGGATCAATGAAAACGTGCGTAACCGCAAAAGGATCCACCGAAAAAACCGAACCGTCGAATCAAGACTTCGTGCGGCCGGGCCGATCAGGCCTCATCTTTCAACGCATCGAGATTGAGACTGCGCTGAACGCCCATCCAGACCGCATGGCTTGTGTGATCCTTCAAGGCGCTTCCGGTGTTGGGATGCAGAAAGATCGTCAGCGGCGCGTGATGCAAGATGAGCCATGGGACTAGAGCATTGAACATGTCCGCCGCAAACGCGACCTGAAACATGCTTGACGGATGCGGACCCACGGGCCGGTCATGCCACCGCCCGTAAATGGCCTGCGGAAGGAGACGCTCCATCTCTGACCGTAACGCTTCTGCCAATGGGCGGGTTGCGGCATCGTAATAAATATGGGCGTGATAGCTCTCGGCGACATCCATTTTTCACTCCCATGTTCGCGATCGCAGCCAACCCGGAAACAAGAAGGCAGGACCATCACCATGACGAAAGCGCCGAGCAGATTCCAGCCGAAAGATGCCCGCTCGCTGGCGGAGGACGCTTTCAAGAAAGCCACCACAAAGCCTGTCGAGATGGAAATGCCGCCAAAGCCGGCGGCGCTTCCCGGCGCACGCGAGCTGGTTTCACTTCGCCTCGATGTGGATGTGCTCGAACATTTTCAGAATGACGGTCCCGGCTGGCAGGACAGAATCAATACGGCCCTGCGGAACGCCGCCGGCCTGTAAGATGTCGCAGCGCGGCTGGTGCGAACTGGAAGCATCTACGCTCAAGCAGGGCGATTGACCAAATGCGATCTTGAGCCCGGCATTTCTTTGCCGGGCTCAATCGCATTTATGCCTCTCAATTCAGCTTGCGGAATATCAGCTCTTCGGAGCGTTCCACATGCCTTCATACTTGAACTCGGGCGCGGCCTTGAGTTCTTCCTTGGTGATGTTCATCGTGGCGTGCCACTTCTTGTCGCTCGCCATATAGGCGACATTCACCTGGCTCGGAACGACCGCAACATAGTGGGTGCCCATTCCCAGAAAGCCTCCGACCGACAGGATGTATGCGCGAACGCCTGTGGCGTCGACCGCAACGTCCTTGAGCTCGCCGACTTCGACTTTTTCGGAATTGAAGACATTCAATCCGACCACGTTCGAATTGAGTTTGGCGTCTTCGCCGAGCTTGATGAAACGGATGTTTGACGCCGGAGCAACAGCCACCACCGGAGGCGAAACCGGAGCTACTGTCTGGGCGGAAGCAAACTGGGTGGAGCCAGCAACAAGCAGCAGGCTGGTAGCAAGAACGAGAGAACGCATCGGATATCTCCTCTGGAGTTTACGGAGATTAACGCCACCAGTGTGTGCTTGTTCCAACTCGAGCATATGCGCTTACTGCAAACATTAGTTCACGCAAGCGTAACAAGAATGCCCCGCCCTATCGGGCGATTCAACAAAACCCTGCAGTATGCCGGCGAACCTTCATGCACTTGAACATTGCGTCTCTTGAATCTCCAGAACTCGGAAAGCCCATAGGCTGGATCCGGATTTTTCTGACTCTTCAATCAGACGGGCCGATTGATTTCTCGGTCTGGGTACGAATCGCGAAAGACTCCGCGACGTGTGCGCCGACTGGCGGCGCGATCAGGTGCGATGGACGGCTGGAGGCAGGAGCAATG
>CANJWR010000134.1 GCA_947478455.1 Beijerinckiaceae bacterium
CGGACTTCTGGAGGCCATCAACGGAAACGTCCAGGCCGCCAAACGCAAGGCAAAAGGCTATCGCAGCAAGCGCAACCTCAAGTTGATGGTCTACCTCATCGCCGGAGGGGTGCTGGACACGCTACCCACATGAAACAGCGACGAGCCGCGGGATTTGGCGATAACATCCGGGGCAATACGGCCATTCTGTTTGCCGGCGCGATGATCCCCCTGATGGGCATGATCGGCGCAGCCGTGGACTACACGAATGCGTCGCGGACGCGTGTCGTTCTGCAGGAATCGCTCGACGCCGCCGTCCTGGCCGGCGCTGCTGCATCCGCAGCAGGCAAGACTTCTTCAGAAGTGGAGACCATCGTCGATAATTACATCAAGGCGAATTTCTCTTCTACGCAGAACCTCAATCCGAAGACCACCATTACGGTCGACAAAGCTGGCGGCGTGACCGGCAAGGTGACGCTCGACGTCCCGATGAAGATCATGCCCGTGATGGGCATTCCGACGATGCAGATCACCAACACGTCGAAAGCCTCCTATGGCGCGGGCAAGATCGAAATGGCGCTGGTGTTCGACACCACCTATTCCATGGTCGGCGCCAAGCTGGACGCCGCGAAACTGGCCGCCAAATCCCTCATCGCAACGCTCTACGCAGATTCCTCTGCAAAGACCCGCGTGAAAGTTTCGTTGGTGCCGTTCTCCTATTATGTGAACGTCGGCCTCGGCTATCGCAACGAATCCTGGATCACCGGCGCGCAGGACTATTCCAACACCACCTATGAGTGTTGGGACGAATATCCGAATGCGACTTACACCAATCCGGTTCCTGTAACGGCAACCTGCTACAACGACGGCGTTCCGTATGATTGCAGCTACACGTCCTACACGGTCAATTATGGTGCGCCGGTCAAGAAATGCGGCAATTATACCGCGACCTACACCTGGTATGGCTGCGTGGGCTCGCGCAATTATCCACTCGACACGCAGGATGTGGTCGACAGCACTAACCGCATTCCGGCTCTGCTGAACTATTCCTGCGCCTCGCCGTTGATGCGCCTCACCAACGCCAAGAACTCGCTCGACCTGCAGATCGACGCGCTGGTGCCGCAACAGGACACCTATATAGCGCCCGGAATCATATGGGGCTGGCGAACGCTCTCGCCAAATGCGCCTTTCAGCGATGGCGCTGCCTATGGCAAAACCACCCAGAAAATCATGGTTGTGCTGACCGACGGCGCCAACACGCACTCGCCCAACTACCCCAACCACGAGGGAACCGACGTGGCGATCGCCAACCAGCGGACTGTGGAAGTCTGCGACAAGGTCAAGGCGACCGGCATCACCGTCTACACCATCGCTTTCGCGGTGACCGATGCGACGATCAAGAACATTCTGCAGAACTGCGCCTCGGGTCCGCCACGCTATTATGACGCCAACACCATTGGCGACATGCAGGCCGCCTTCGCCAATATCGGCGCGCAGCTCACCGCAGTCCGGCTCACCAACTAAAAACAAACCTATTGTTTCAGGAGTCCCTCATGTCGAAAAAACTTATTCTCCCGGCTCTCATTGCGGTTCTCGGCGCCACCCCTGCCGCAGCCGAAGTCTGGACCGTGATGGAAGGCACCGCCAAGGCCTCGCGCGGCACCTGGCAGGTCAACGCTATCGGCAGCGAACTGACCGGAACCGGCGAAATGACCGACGACAAGGGCCAGCGGGTGACGTTCAAACTCGCCGGCACAACGAGGAATGGCGAATATACGATGCAGCGCGTCGGCCCCAGCAACGGCATGAACTGCGTTTATCGCGGCGACATGAAGCAGCCGGGCAAGATCAACGGCAGCGCCATGTGCGGCTCGAGCCCCGCCGCCTGGTTCGTCACCCGGCAGTAAGCTGCACTTCACGCCGGGCCCGCCACCCGCTACCATGCTGCCGGGCAGCACGGAGGGGCGGCGGCTAAGGTGAATTTCGATTACATCGTGATCGGGGCTGGTTCGGCAGGATGCGTTCTGGCCAACCGGCTGTCAGCAGATCCGCGGAACCGCGTTCTGTTGCTTGAAGCCGGTGGCCTCGATAACTGGATCTGGTTTCATATTCCGATCGGCTATCTGTTCGCCATCGGAAATCCACGCGCCGATTGGATGTACCAGACCAAGCGCGAGCCGGGCCTCAACGACCGCAAGCTGAACTATCCGCGCGGTCGCGTTATCGGCGGCTGTTCCGCCATCAACGCCATGATCTACATGCGCGGTCAGGCTGCCGATTACGACGGCTGGCGACAGCTTGGCCTGCCGGGCTGGGGCTGGGACGATATTCTGCCGATTTTCAAGAAGCAGGAAGATCACTTCGGCGGCGCGAACGAACTGCACGGCGCGGGCGGCGAATGGCGTGTGGAAGAGCCCCGCATGCGTTGGCCGATTCTGGGCGCAGTGCAGGACGCCGCAGCCGAAATCGGCATTCCGAAAGTTGTCGATTTCAATACCGGCGACAATTTCGGCTCATCCTATTTTCATGTGAATCAGAAGCGCGGCCGGCGCTGGAGCGCGGCGCGTGGATTTTTGTCGCCGGTGCTCAAACGGCCAAATCTGGCGCTCATGACGGGCGTCAATGTCGAGCGACTGATCATCGAAAATGGTCGCGCCGCCGGCGTGGTTTTTCATCGTGACGACAAGCGCATCGTGGCGCAGGCGCATGGTGAAATCATTTTGTGCGCAGGCGCCATCGGCACGCCGCGTATTCTGGAGTCGTCCGGCGTCGGCGACGGCGAGCGTCTGGCGAATCTCGACATTGCGGTCGAACGTCATTCGCCCGGCGTCGGCGAAAACCTGCAGGACCATTTGCAGATCCGGCCGATCTACAAGGTGCGCAACACTCGCACATTGAATGTCGACTATCAGTCACGGCTCAAGCGACTCAAAATGGGCGTCGAATATGCGCTCCTGCGGCGTGGACCGCTCACCATGGCGCCTTCGCAGCTTGGCATTTTCGCGCGCTCAAGCGAGCGTTATGCGACACCCAATCTCGAATTTCATGTACAGCCCCTGTCGCTCGACAAATTTGGCGAGCCGCTGCACGATTTTCCCGCCATCACCATGAGCGTGTGCAATTTGCGGCCCGAGAGCCGTGGCAGCGTCCATATGGAAAACCCCGATCCTTTCGAGGCGCCAGCCATCAGGCCGAACTATCTGTCGACGCCCGAAGACCGTCGCGTTGCGGCTGACGCGATCCGGTTGACGCGCAAGTTGTGCGCCGCCCGCGCGCTCGCGCCCTACGGGCCGGAGGAATTGCGGCCCGGCGTTCATGTCGCCTCGGAGGACGACCTCACGCGCGCAGCCGGTGATCTCGGCACCACGATTTTCCATCCTGTCGGCACCGCCAGAATGGGCGCTGACGACGACGACATGGCGGTTCTGGACGCCCGCTTGCGGGTAAGGGGCGTCGCTGGCCTGCGGGTAGCGGATGCGTCTGCCATGCCGCGCATCACCTCGGGCAATACGAATTCGCCAACCATGGCGATCGCCGAGAAAGCCGCCGCGATGATTCTGGAAGACGCCCGCGCCGGCTGACCCTGATATCTGCTGCCCAGCCAAGCCACACAAAAGCAATTTTGCCTATTTCGTCTGACGATTCAGTCGGTCTGATGGGCAATTGGTTAACGTTGTTGCGCGAATCTCCCCAAGGGCTGTGGATAGAATACAACCTGGATAGGTCGCCCCTTCACAATGTGGACGGGCCGGCGAACGCCGGTTCGTGTCTGGTCATACAAAGCAAAAGAGTGGCGCGTAATGTCGCAAATTGTGATCGTCGACGATCAGGTGACCAACCGGAATATCTACACGCGACTGGCCGCCACGATCGAGGCGGGCGTCATGGCCAAATCATTCGCGGACCCGAATGAAGCGCTCGAATGGCTGAAACACAATTCGCCCGATCTGATTCTGACCGACTACAAGATGCCACAGATGGACGGGGCGGATTTCATTCGCAACTTCCGGGCGATTCCCGGTTGCGAAGAAATACCGGTCGTGGTCATCACCGTTTATGAAGACCGCACTTTCCGACTGCGTGCGCTGGAAGCCGGCGCGACCGACTTTCTCAATTCGCCCGTAGATCATCACGAATTCGTCACGCGCGCGCGCAATCTTCTCAAGCTGCATCGCCACCAGCAATTGCTCGCCAGCCGCGCCACCAGTCTCGAACGCGAACTGGAACTGGCGGAGCGTTCGCGCCAGCGTCTTGTCCGCGATTCAACCGAGCGATTGGCGCAGGTTATCGATACGTTACCCGTTCTGATCAGCGCGACCGGCCCCGATGGGCGCGTGCTTTTTGTCAACGCCTATCACACGACATTTGCCGGTCTCGATCCTTCGCAGGTGGTGGGACAGCCTGTTTCACGCCTGTTCGGCGATGAGCTCGGAGCGCGCTCCCATGCGCTTGACCGTATGGTTTTCGAGACCGGCCGGGCGCTGCCGTCCTACGAAGAGGAAATGCCAGACGCCTTTGCCATGAAGCACGTCTTCCTGACGACAAAGTCGCCCTTGAAAGATCCGTTGCAAAAGGTCACCGGCGTTCTGACCAGTTCTCTGGACATCAGCGACCGGAAGAAAACCGAAGCTCATCTACATCATCAGGCGCATCACGATTCACTGACAGACCTTCCCAACCGCACCCTTGTGCGCGAGAAGATGCGTCAGCACATTATGCGGGCGCGTCGTGGCGATCATCTGTTTGCCCTGCATTTGCTGGACCTCGATGGCTTCAAGGCCGTCAACGACCTTCTGGGCCATTCAGCAGGGGACCGCTTCATCGTCGAAGTGGCGCGGCGGCTGCGCGGCATCATTCGCGAATCGGACACGCTGGGGCGTCTGGGCGGAGACGAATTTGCAATTCTTCAGTCCAACGTCGCCAATACCGAAGACGCAGCCGAATTCGCCCACCGCATTCTGACGGAGATCGCCGATATATCGACATTTGACGGCGTATCCTTGCGCACGTCGGCCAGCGTCGGCATTGCGGTTCATCCCACCGACGGCGTCGACGCAGAAGATCTGCTCAAGAACGCCGACCTCGCCATGTATCGCGCCAAGGCGGAACACGGCAACACGTTCTGTTTCTTCGCCGCCGATATGCAGGCGCGCGCCCGCAACGATGCATTGCTGGACGCCGAGCTGCGTCTGGCTTTGGCCAATGACGAATTCGTCCTTTATTACCAGCCGCAAATCGATCTCGCGACCGGCCGTATCGTGGGCGCGGAAGCGTTGCTGCGCTGGAACCGTCGCGGCGAAGGCATCGTGGCGCCAGGCGTCTTCCTGCCGCGTGCTGAAGAGAATGGCCTGATCGTTCCAATCAATGAATGGGTGCTGCACGAAGCCTGTCGTGAAGCGCGCAGCTGGCAGACTGCAGGCCTGCCGCATCTCAACGTCAGCGTGAACATGTCGCCCGTTCAGTTCCGCAAGCGCAATGTGCCACTGCTCGTGGCGCGTGTTCTGAACGAAACAGGACTTGATCCGCGTCGCCTCGATCTTGAACTGACCGAAAGCATTGTGATGCAGGAGCCCGAGGCGGTTGCAAGCGAGCTGCAGCAACTGATCGAACTCGGCGTGAAAATTTCCATCGATGATTTTGGCACCGGTTATTCGTCCTTCAGCTATGTGAAGCGTTTCCCGGTCAGTCGTCTCAAGATCGATCAGAGCTTCGTCCGCAACGTCAATACGGACGCCAACGACGCCGCCATTGTGCGCGCCATTGTGACGTTGGGCCACAGCCTCGATCTGGAAATCATCGCCGAAGGCGTCGAGACATCGGATCAACTCGCGTTCTTGCGAGCAGAGGGTTGTGACGGCGTTCAGGGCTATTATTTCGGCCGCCCGATGCCGGCAAAGGACTTCATTGCGCGCGTGATGGAAGAGCAACCGCTCGCCAGAACCGGCTGACAGTAAAGAGATCGCGTAAGGGATCATGGCGGTTCACTCGACATCCGACGCACACTCACAGCGCGCTCATGATGTGGCGACCTCCGCCATGCGACTGGCGACGGCGCTCGCCGCAGGACTTGTGTTTCCTGCCTTTCAGGCTTCCGGCATGGGCGACGGGCCTCTGGCTTTGCGTTTTCTGCTGATCGTCGCCGGCGCCTATGGGGCTTTCGCGCTGGCTACATGGTTTCTCCTCGCCTGGACCCGCGTTGCCGCCGGGACCCTGCGACTGCCGACGCTTCTGGCCGACGTTGTTTTCGCCTGCAGCGTCCTTATCTGGGGTGGCGAACCAGGCATCGTCGTCTATCCTTTGGCATTGCTGTCAGTTCAATGCAGTCGTGACAGATTTGGACCTGCCTTTGCGCGTTTGGCGGCTTTCCTGATGAGCATCGGCTTTACGACGGCGCTCGGCAGCGTCGATCTCTGGAGCGGACATACCATTTCGATTGGCGCCATTTCTGCAGGCTTCTGGATTGTCACGTTCGTGTCGCCGCGCCGGACGCAGGCACAAACCGTAGAGCGCGATTTGCACACGTCAGAGCCGGCCGAAATGCTCAGCCCGGATTTGACCGTATCTCAGCCCAGAATGCTCCCGTCGCGGCCAAACAGTGCCGTCGCCGCCAGAGGCGATGGAGCATCAGTGTTGATTGCGGATTCAAATCGCGTCAGCAGACTGTTGTTGACGAAAATACTCACGCATGCGGGTTGTCGGACGACCAGCGTGGGGGATTCCAGCAACGCAATCGCCGCGCTGGGCGCTCCACCCGACGGCAAACGATTTGATGCGATGATCCTCGATCTGGACCTTGCGGGACTGGGTGGAAAAGCTCTGGCGCAACTGGTGAGGTCGACCGAACTCGGCGACACGCGAATCAACATCATCGGCCTCGACGGGCAGGACAGGCGACTCGCGGCGCCCGAGTGGCGGTCAGCCGGGATAGATGATTGCTTGCCCAAGCCGGTGGACCCGATGCGCCTTCTGGATTGCCTGGGCGCTCTCGCACCGCTTCCCCTGATCGCAGATGAAACCGGTTCAAAACCGATCGAACCGGCTCCGGCGTCGGATGCCGGCGAGGACCGCATGGTCGAAGCGCTGGACATGCGCGCCCTGCGTGACCTCGAAAAGCTGGGTGGTCGCGATTTCGTTCGCGATATCGCTGCCCAGTTTGTGGCCGATGGAGCGCTGGCGCTGAGGAGCCTCGCGCATTCGATGCAGAAAGGCGATGCGGGACTGTTTCGCGATCAGGCTCATGCGCTTCGCAGCAGCGCTGCCAATGTGGGCGCACGTGGCATCTACGTCACTTGTCTCGCCTGGCGCGAGATTGAGCCGGACGACCTTGCTCGCAACGGAGCCACTTACCTGAAAGATCTGCATGATCAGTTCGAGGAGGCGACGCGCTTCCTGCTGGCCTATCTGGAAAGCGAACCGCTTGATGAAGCCGGATCGGCGGACGTTCCTGCCGACATCAACGCACGGGCCGCCTGACAGGTCGAATCGTTCCCGGGAAACCGCGCGGTGCGGTGCTCTGCCGCAACCCCGGGGTTGTTTTCAATGATCCAAATCAAGTATGATGTCAGCCGATCCGGTTGCTCGGTGCTCACCGGAACCATTCACGAGAACAACCCGGCGTAGGGTGTGCGCGCCGATCCATTTGGAAGGAAATACAGATGAATTCGAAGTTGTCGCTGCTCGCCTCGCTGGCTTTCGCTCTCGGCGTGTCCGGGCAGGCCTATGCTCAGGATCTTGCTGCCGGAGAGCGCTCGTTCCTCAAGTGCAAGCCCTGCCATCAGGTCGGCGATACGGCGAAGAACACGGTCGGCCCGGTGCTGAACGGCATTATCGGTCGTCATTCGGGCACGTACGAGGGCTACAACTATACCGACGCCAACAAAAACTCGGGCCTGACCTGGGATGAGGCGACCTTCAAGGAATACATCAAGAACCCGAAGGCCAAGATCCCCGGCACCAAGATGGCGTTCGCCGGCATCAACAGTGAGAACGAGATCAACAATCTCTTCGCTTACCTGAAGCAGTTCGACGCGACCGGCAAGAAGCAGTAATTCGCCTCAATTCCGGGGCTGACTGGCGTCGTCGATTTTTCGAGGATCCATGATGTCCCGGCTCAAGGCACTCGCTGCTGACGAAATTGCCGCCCGGCTTGAAACATTGCCGGGCTGGCGGCTCCAGCAAGGAGCCATCAAGCGCACTTTCCGCACCCATGGCTGGAAAGGCTCCCTGATGGTCACAAGCGCCATCGGGCACCTGGCGGAAGTCGCCTGGCATCATCCCGAAATTGCCCTGTCGTGGAACAGGGTCGAGGTTTCGCTTTCGACACATGATGTCGACGGCATCTCCGACCGGGACTTCGAACTCGCCCGCAAGATCGAGGAATTTGTAAGCTGGCGGCCGGCCAACGAGGGCGGCGCGCTAGAAGGCACGCCCGCCGAGGATCGCTTCGCCTATATCGCCTATGACTGACGCAGGCGGGCGCTTGCGCATCGTGGTTTTTGGCGACATGTGTCGCGCATGAGCGAAACTTCTTCCCGCAAGCCCGATGAACCGGCCCGGACCAGCCTGAACCCGCTGGCGACGCTGCCGGTCTTCTTCAAGCTTGGCGGCAAGCGCGCAGTAGTTGTGGGCGGCTCCGATGGGGCCGCCTGGAAGGCTGAATTGCTCGCTGCATGCGGTGCGACAACGCTGGTCTTTGCACCGTCGCCTGGCGAAAAAATGCGTGGCATTGTCGCGGCGAATTCATCGATTGTGCACTTCGCACGCCGTTGGGCACCGGACGATCTGCGCGAAGCCGCCATGGCGGTCGCCGATCTGGATGAGCCGCAGGAGATTGCGGATTTCCGCGCAGCCGCCCGAGTTGCGGCGGTTCCGGTCAATTTCATCGACAAGCCGCACGACAGCGATTTCCAGTTCGGGGCCATTGTCGAGCGCTCTCCGCTGGTGATCGGCATATCGACCGATGGCGGGGCCCCGGTGTTCGGGCAGGCTTTGCGGACTCGTATTGAATCCTTGTTGCCGGACGGATTTCGCCGCTGGGCCGCCGCCGCCAAATCATGGCGGCCCCTTGTGGCCGCGAAGGGCTTCGATTTTCATGGCCGCCGTCGCGTCTGGGAGGCTTTCGCCCGCAAGGCGATGGCGGATCCGCAACATGCGCCCGGCTCAGACGATCTCGACGCACTTTTGGCTGAAGCTGGCGGTCAACCGCAACGCCAGACCGGAACAGTCACACTTGTTGGCGCGGGTCCTGGCGATCCGGAATTGCTGACGCTACGAGCCGTGAGGGCGCTGCAATCTGCAGATGTGGTGCTTTATGACGACCTCGTCTCTCCCGGAATCGTCGATATGGCGCGGCGCGAGGCGTTGAAAGTGTCCGTCGGAAAGCGCGGCTACAAGCCCTCCTGCACGCAGGAAGACATTACGGCGATGCTGCTAGAATATGCCCGCGCCGGCAGGAATGTGGCTCGCCTCAAGGGTGGCGACCCGATGGTGTTCGGCCGGGCAGGCGAAGAGATCGACGCGCTGGAGCGGCAAGGAATTCCAGTCGAGGTCATCCCCGGCATCACCGCCGCGTCTGCCGCATCGGCCTATCTGCGTCGGTCGCTTACCGAACGCGAAAGGGCGCGGCGTCTGCAATTCATTACGGCGCATGCCCGCGACGGCAAACTGCCGGACGATCTTGACTGGAAGGCGCTCGCAGACCCACGCGCCACGTCGATTGTCTATATGGGCGTGCGGACGTTGCGGGTTCTGGCGGATCGCCTGATCGCCGAGGGGCTGCCGCGCGACACGCCGGCCGCCATCGTCGAACGGGTGACCTGGCCGGACGAACGGCATCTTGTCTCGACAATTGACCTCTTGCCGCAAGCAGCCGCTGACGCCGACATCGGCGCGCCCGCTCTGGTGATGATCGGATCAATCCTGCGGCAGGCGGATTAAGCTCCGCCGCGCCGCATCATGATTACATGATGTGTTCGCAGCGCTTCCAGATAACAGGTTGCGCGACAGGCGTACCTTCGCGAACCTGTGTGGTGGTCTCGTTCAGGAGCGACATGAAGATCGTCGATCCTGAGCCGGGTTCCTTTTCCGGCACCACGTAGGAAAACGCATGACGCGTATAATTTCCGGCCGTCTGCACGCCGCCCGGGGTCTTGATTTGCGGCCCCTTGATGGAAACGTGCTTGCCGTCCGGGCTGCACCAGTCGCCGTCAATGGCGTCGGCCAGAGCAGGGCTCGCCATCAATCCGAATGCAACAGCCGCTATGGCCAGTTTGGAACCGGAGACGCGATTTGCGCCGACCGTCCGTCTGGAGGCTTTGAAAGACATAGATCTGACTCCCGCCAAAGAAAGGGACCAGACACATTAACCGAACGCCGCCAAAATTAAATGCCCCGGCGCTTTTTGCACCGGAGCATTGGAAACCATTGATCTGGCGCTTAATTTCCGTTGTGCGAGGCGTGTCCGCCCTTGCGGCCGGCGGCGCTCGCCAGATTGTGATCCTGCGCAAAGCTGCGCTGGGCGGGCTTGACGCTCTGTCCGCCCTTCCGGCCTGCTTCGGCGGCAAGGGAACGATTCAGGGCGAAGCTGCGTTTGTCCTTCGGGACACTCTGGCCGCCTTTACGGGCAATGGCCTTCTGTCTTTCCGGATCCATAGAGGCAAAGCCTCGCGTCGACTTCTTCTTGACCGTCTCTTCCATCTTCAACCACCACGTTTTGAATACCGAACGCTCAACCAAAACGCAGCCGCAGCCGAAAAGTTCCGCCCATGCAAAAAAATGCGTCTTCAGGACGGACAAACTCGCCCCGATCGCCAAATCAGGGTCAATCCGGAGCGAAAATGGACCAGAAAGCCACCCAGCCGCCGACCCGCACCGAAAGCGATTCCTTCGGGCCCATTGAGGTTGCGGCGGATCGTTACTGGGGTGCCCAGACGGAACGTTCGCGAAACAACTTTCGCATCGGAGACGAGCTGATGCGTCTTCCACTTATTCACGCGTTGGCGCTGGTGAAGAAAGTCGCCGCCGGGGTCAACAGCGATCTCGGCGATCTTCCACCGGAGCTCGCACGGTCCATTGCGGAGGCCGCCGACGAGGTTCTGGCCGGCAAGTTCGATGATCATTTTCCGCTTGTGGTCTGGCAGACCGGTTCGGGCACGCAGACGAACATGAACGTCAACGAGGTCATTGCAAATCGTGCGAACGAGTTGCTCGGTGGCGCGCGTGGACAGAAGGCGCCTGTTCATCCCAACGATCACGTCAACATGGCGCAATCGTCGAACGACAGTTTTCCCACTGCCATGCATATGTCGTCGCTGATCGAGATACAGCAGCGCCTATTGCCGGCGCTGGATGCGCTCGCCTTTGCGTTTGAAAAAAAGGCGCTGGCCTTCAAGGATATCGTGAAAATCGGCCGCACCCATTTGCAGGATGCGACTCCCCTGACGCTCGGTCAGGAGTTTTCCGGCTATGCGGCGCAGGCCCGCAATGGCGCAGATCGCATTCGCCGCGCATCCGTCGATCTGTTGCAACTTGCGCAAGGCGGAACGGCTGTCGGCACTGGCCTCAACGCAAAAGCGAGCTTTGCCGAACGCTTTGCAAGCCGCATGGCGCAGGTCACCGGCATTCCGTTCGTGACCGCGCCCAACAAGTTCGAGGCGCTCGCTTCGCACGACGCCATCGTGTTCGTTCACGGGGCGATTTCATCAGCCGCAACGGGTCTGTTCAAGATTGCCAGCGATATTCGCCTGCTGGCCAGCGGCCCGCGTTCGGGTCTGGGCGAGATTTCGATTCCCGAAAACGAACCGGGCTCGTCCATCATGCCCGGCAAAGTGAATCCGACGCAGATCGAGGCCATGACCATGGTCTGCGCACAGATCGCCGGCAACCAGACGACGATCCAGTTCGCCGGCTCGCAGGGCCATCTCGAACTGAATGTCTTCAAGCCCTTCATCGCCAACGCGATGCTGCAGTCCATTCGTCTGCTGGGCGATGCGGCCAACAGTTTCCGTGAACATTGTGTCGAAGGCATTGAGCCCAACCGCGAACGGATTGCCGAACTTGTGTCGCGCTCACTGATGCTGGTGACGGCGCTGACGCCGCAGATCGGCTACGACAAGGCCGCAGCCATCGCCAAAGCCGCGCACCACAACGGCACGACCTTGCGGGACGAGGCTATCAAATCGGGTTTTATCGGCGCCGAAGATTTCGACGCCATCGTGCGGCCCGAACGGATGATCGGCCCGGACTGATCAGCGCAGCGGCGTCGATTCTGCGGCATTGCGCGAACATTGCCGCGTGATGACGTCGAGTCGCTCGCGCTCCATGGGTGACAGCGCATTCACCAGAAC
>CANJWR010000135.1 GCA_947478455.1 Beijerinckiaceae bacterium
CGGCTGATAAACCAAGGCGCGGAAAGCCCGAGCGCCGCCTGAAAAAGATCCGTGTCACGCATGCATCAGAAAATACGCGGAGCCAGCGGAAACCAAAATATTCAACTTGTGGTTGAAACCTCTACCCACACGATTCAGCGAAGAGCCATCTATCCGGGCGAATTTGGCAGCGAATCCGGCATCGTTCCGCGCAAATAAAAAGGCCGCCGCGATATCGCGACGGCCACAATTCTCAATTGATATCCCCTAGACCTTCGGTGGAGGCTTCAGGAACGGCCCGAGCCCTTTCTCGACGACGTCCTTATATTTGGGGAAGTTTTCGACGATGATCTGCTTGTCCGGATTGATTTCATTGTAGGCGTTGATGACCTCTTCGATGGATGCCAGATGACGCGCCACGCGCACGTTCAATGGCCAGCCTGACTCATCGAAGCGAACGAAAAGGCGTCCTAACTGGGCAGCCTTCACGTAGTTTACGTCCTTGCCGCCGATCACAAGCTCCTCGCTTGTGCGGCCGCGAAAGCGACCCATTGCGGGATTTGCCGATTCTGCAAGAATCGACAATGCATTGGCGTGATCGCCGAACTCTCGATGGCTCAGACCGTGAAGATTCTTCGGGGACTTTTCGAGACCCATCGGAATGCGGCGCGCCTGCAAGTTAGATTGCGCGGTTGCGGAAACTTCAAACGCGTTCTCGTGTGAGACCATCTTGTTGATCACCGGATATTCCGGCTGCGCCTCATGCAGATCGAAAATCATCGTTGATGTCTTGGCGAGCTGCGTCAATGCGTAGCTGACGCGACCGACCAACCATCCATCCTTACGACCGGGGTGATTGCGGTTGAGGTTGCGGGTCTCATGACCCACCATGCCTTCCCGGCTTGGATAGTGAATGAATATGTCCGGATCCGGCCATTGATGTACGGGATTCGCCAAACGCATGCCGACACGGAACCAGCGCTTGCCGCCCGGCGTATCAACCTCATAGCTGTGCAGATAGGCTTCCATCGGATCGGTGTGGGTAAAGCCGCTGCGGTTGGACTGCGGAACGACAATCAGCTTGCCCTGCGTGACCTTGACGTTCTCAATCAACAGGACAGCCGCCATCATGCCGGCGATTTCCTGTGGGTGCGTGCCGCCCAGAACCGCTAGCGTACCGCCTGCCTTGTCGGATCCGATTTCGAAAACCGGCGTGTCGCCGGGGCCTCCGGCGAGGCTCGGCTCGAATGAACTCAACATTTTCTGCGCAGTGACGCCGGCGCCCGCCACGATCGGTTCGGCCTGATGCATGGCGTTAAAAATCGAACCAGATGTGACAGCGACGATGACGGCCGCAACGGAAAACGCCAGCGCGGACTTGTTGCTGCGGATCGTGTCTGCAATTGCCATCACTTGACTCCGACCGCGCGCAGAATGAACGGAACAAATATCAGCGCAGCAAAGAAGTGGGTCCGCCAATCCTTTTCCCGCCACACGACGTTAGCCATCATGATCGCCACAAAAAGCGCGAGCAGCTGGTAAATCCACATTATGCCGAGTTCGATATTGAACACCGGGGTCTCCGACGAACTGAGAGAAGCACGAGGCGCTTTGCCGCCGTTGAACGGGCGCCGGACAGGAGAGAAAAAACAATCGCTGTCACGAATGACAGCGATTGAATTCCTCCTGCTGCAGGCTGATCAGGCAGGATGCCTGATCACGTCAGCCGCGATAGTTCGGGTCGGACAGCTTGCCGAGCGAGCGGTCGATATAGGGCACGTCCTGCATCAACTGTGCGCCGGGCGTCTTGTTGACGTTCAGCCGAATTGTTTCGTTCTTCCACGGGCGGAGGAACATCACCGGATCTTCGATCGTCACATCATAGGTCAACTGATCGCCGTTGCGCTTGAACTTTTCGATGACGACCATTTCGTTGCTATGGAAATAGCCCGGCCAGTCGAGCCAGGTTTGGTCCGTAAAGCCCATTGACGTTACGGTGAGCGTATCGCCTTCCCAACAACCGACCGACAGGCCGTTGACGGTCTGGTCGTACTTCAGAACCGGATCATGTTCGCGGCAATCGGTAGGAATCGACCGGAACTGGTTCTGGTTCTCGTGCAGGAAAAACATCTGATCGCCGGTCTGGACGATCTGGTTCGGCGGGCCAAGGCGCGGCACGCCGAGCGGAATGTTTTTCCATTGCGGATCGGCATATTTCTCAAACTCGCCGCCAGCGTTGGCATAGTAATCCGCCTTGCGGACCTCTTCCCAGTATTGCGGCTTGTATTCGGGCTTGCTGACGCGGCCGCGATGCTGGACGCCGCAATCCTGTTCGAAAGTGATCCACTTGGCGCCGCCCTTGGCGTCGTTTGCCGCGAACCGCTCCTGCTTGTCGTTGTCGAAAGCATCCACCTTCTGGCCACAAAGCGCAGACTTGGGCGGCGGCGGCGGAGCCCCTGGCATCCAGATGCCGCTCAGATTGGGCCGGGCTGCTGCAGGAGCAGCAGCAGGAGCTGCGGCAGGAGCCTGAGCGAAGCCAGATGCGGTCGCCGAGACCAGCATTGCAGCTGCAATGCCGGCCATTTTCAGTCCCTTCAGAGACTCGTTCATGTGGTTCTCCCTAGATCTTGTTTCCGAAATATATCAGATCAGTTGCCGGGCACTTCGCCATTGGGGTTCTCCGGGAAGCCCACCTTGATGAACTTGCCATCGGGGAACGTAAAAGCGTTGGTGAAGCCGAGCTTCGCCCCGCTACGATCCGGGCAGATATCAACAGTATAGGTTTCGCCGATCTGGAACAGGCGGCGATCGCTCAGACCAAGACGGCGGAGACCATTTGGCCCCACGGTTTCGGTGGACCAGGTTTCAGTCGTCCCGTCGGCCTTGGTCACTTCGAAATGAAACCACGCGTGAGGGTTCTGCCAGTCGACCTTGATCAGTTTACCCTTGAAAATGACGTTCTTGGTAACGTCGAACTGGGCCTGCACCGCATGATGTGCAACGGCCGATGTGGCGAGTAGCGCCGAAAGAGCCAGAGCAGCGCCACCGATTAATGATTTACGCATTCGATTCTCCTGATCTATTTGAACTTACAGCCAGAACTCCCGGCAGATCTTTAAGTCACTGAGCCTGCGCAAGCAGCTCGGGCTCGGGGAATATTGTGTAGGGATTGTTCCAGCCTTCGCTGATGACAAGATCCAGAACATTCTTGCCATCAAGCTCATAGGAAACCTTGCTGGGCCAGAAAACGCCATTGTGGTTCTTGTCGAGAGACTTGTCGCCCACTGCGGCGAGGTTCGCCATTGTGGGATCTTCAGTCTCGCCGACGCGGTAGCCGGAATACTTGGCGATGATCGTCTTGGCGCCGCCACCGCTCGGCAACGTCACCTGCGTTTCGACCGAAGCGACGCGTTTGTTTCCATCAAGGACGCCCTTGTATGTCTGGCCCCCGATTTCGACCGTGAAGGTGGTCTTGCCGGCATCTTCACCCTTCGACCACTTAGTGTCGCATTCCTTGATTTCCGCAACGAGGCACTTCTTGCCCGCCGCAAACGCCACATGGGAAATAAACATCTGCGGCTGAATCCAGAGCAGCTGCGCACGAAGCTTTACGGCAGCATCGGCCGGGGACGTCTTGATCTTCTTTACGGTTCCGAGCTTCGTCTTTTCTTCGTACCAGCTTTCGTCCCACGCGCGATTGCCCTTGACGACGCGAATGGTGCGCTGCGTATTCGGCCCCTGGAATTCCTGCCGGGACGCCCACAACTGCTGATGCGCATTATACACGTAACGGCTCACCGGAACTGCGGCGCCGAGCGTAGCCGCCTCGAGGTCAACCATCGTACCAGCGCCAACATATTCGTAATTGTTCATTTGCCCGACCAGCAAGGCCGTGCCCCGAACGAGACCATGCGCCTGCAGCGAATCATAAATCGCCTTGTCGATGCTCTTGACCGGAACTTGTGAACCACACAACGGACAAGCGCCTTGCGCCAGCGCTGCTCCCACGCCAAACAGCGACGCGGAAATCGAAATTGCTCCCGCAACAAACAGCTGAACTGCAGACTTCATGTGCCCTCCCTCACGGCATGAATGCCGATTACGTTTCACTCCCGGCCCGCCAGTCGCGCTAGCGTGGTCCTGATCGCCCCGGCATGCGGAGCAAATCTTGTTCATGACGAGCATACACCAGCCGTCATGTTTTTAAAATTTTTAGCACCTCCATGAGGCGCGTCAACAAAAACAAACTAACGCTTATTGTCGCGGACCCTCAACGGGAGTCATGAACTTCTCGTGGCAAGAATCGCACCCTGCTCTTAGCTGGCGGCCATAGTCGCGAAATTTTGTCATATCGGAGGTTTGGCTTGCGTCGAGCGCAATGGCCGCAAAGTCCTGAACAGATTGATAAAAAGCGGGAAACTTCTGCCACAGAACCAGGGTCGCATTCGTCTGGAAGCCAGGATCTTCGGTGCCTGAAGGCGGCTTGGTTTGTGGCGGGAAAAGATGCGGAAAGGCGGTGGCCAGAGTATTTATCAGATAGGCGCGCGCCTTGAGATCTCCGAGTGGGGCATCCTTGCCGGCCACGACACTGTCGATGACCATCATATTCTCTTCGACCGTGTCCATCAACAACTGGCGGGCCTGAACAACATCGGCCGCCTTGTCCTGGCCGGTCAGACCCGCCTCCTGGGCGAGGGCTGCGACATTTGTTGAAAGCAGCGAAGCTCCAAACAGAAACCCAGAAATGCAATTCCGCATCAGCGGCGATGGCCAACTAGCATGATTCATCCAGCCCTCCGCACGAATTCGGCATCGTTGTTCAGCGCCAGACGCACATGAACAGCACGACGAAAACGAAACAAGAGCGCCCGCTTTTCGTCGCTCTGTCTGAACAGCTCTGAAACTGGAGAAATACCGCCGCCAGAGGCGACGGTATTCGTTCGGGATATGCATAGCGGCAGTCGCTTGAGCGACCGCCGCTGACAAAAACTCAGCGCGCCGACAAAGTCGTGAATTCGCCGTCGCCCTTGAACACCGCCCAGGTGCCGGCAAGCTTTACTTGCTCAACGCCGGGCTTCGAATAGTCGCAAACACCCTGCGGGAAGGCCGCCTTCAGCTTCGCAAGCTGATCGGCATTCGGCGCAGTCTTGTAGTCTGCAGCGTCAACCGGTTTCAACTGACATTTGAAGACGTCATTGGTCTTGGGTCCGCCGGCCGCCAGGCGCGCATCGGCTGCGAACGGGAACAGCTTTTCGCACTGGGCCCAATCCGTCACCTTCTCGGTAGCGCCAACAAGGGAACCGCGAACGGTTGGATAGCAGGCGTCGACGAGCTCGGCAGGCTTGTTGGCTGCAACCTTCTGGGCTTTTGGCATGTCGCGGTTGTCGTTGGCGATTGCCGTCAACCACTTGTCCATCGCGGCCAATCCGTCAGCCGAAACATTCGTCAGCGGCGTGCCGTAGGTCGAGGCTGCGCCACGCGTGTCGAGCTGAACGCGGCCGAGGCTTGCAACCGTGATCATCACATGGTTGGCGGCGTTACCGTTGTATTTCAGCAACCTGGCCCGCATGACAGCGCTGTGATAGCCGTCATGAACGTCGATGTTCGGATCGCCGACTTTCGCCGGGTCGCCATCCACGTAGGAGCGGATATCCAGGATCGGCATGGTGGCGAGGCCGCCGTCGGTAGTGTTGACCTGCCCAACCGCATAAGCGCGACGCAGGGCCAGGGCATCGCCGACCTGACGGGCAGCGACAACCTTGCCGTTCACATCGAGTCCGCCGATGCGCTGGTTAATGTCGATGAACTGATCGACAGTAATCTTGCCATCGTTCAGCGCCACAAGGCCATATTGCACGCCAACGTTGTCGAACGGGTTACGGGCGAAGCCTGTGGCCGGGTCCTTACCGAAAATGTTGACCAGATTGTCCTGGAACGTGCAGCGCACCCCCTTGGCCTTGAGAGCCGGATCGTTGGCGACAGCGTCCGTTACAGTGGCGTCGCACCATTCAGGGCGCGCATTTGGGTAACGTGTACCGTTGCTGACGCAATAACCCCAGTATTTGCCGGACACAGCTTCCTTCTGGGCGCGGGTCCATTTCGGATCTTCCATCGCCTTGGCGACGAGTTCGCAATCGTAAAGCGGCTGCAGGAACGTCATCACGTCCGGATAGCTGCGGGCCGGCATGATGCCGTCGAGCAGTCCCGGATAGGCATTGCCGATCAGATGCTGCTGCATCGAACCGCCAGAAGCGCCATGACCGATGGTGAATGCCGGCGGCCCAAACTTCTTCGCGAAATATTCCTTGATCTTGGCGAGGGTCTCGGCCGATTTGACCGTGTCGTTGTTGCTACCCATCACGTTGAGTGAGCCGGCAAGCACAGCATAGCCGCGCGTGACGAATGTATCGGACAGGCCGCCGCCCATATCTTCGATGAAGAATTTGGCGTCCGTACCGGTCATTCCGCCGAGGTTGCGGCCCATATGATAGTTCGACTGGACGCCGCCGCCAAAGCTGAAGATCGCCTTGCCGTTCCAGCCTGAAGCTGCCGACTTCGTGGTCGGGGTCGGCAATTCTCCGGCAGCAGGATCGTGCAGAATATTGATCAGATAGGCCGAGCGGTTAATGACGCCCTTCTCCTGACGAACGATGAGCGGAACTTCCTTACCCTCATCGGTCTTCGTGACGCCGATGTCATTGGGGCGGGCCGCAGTGGCGTTGAACGGCTTCCATTCACCGCCCTTGTTGCGATAAAAATAGTCGACACGCGGCGGTGCGGCGCAGGAATCGTCCTTTGCCGACGCCAGACGATGAACTTCGTTTTCGCAAACGAACGGAACTTGCTGGGGACCAGCGAAAAGCGTTCCGTTGATAGGATGGTTCGTCACAGTAAGCGCAGCTTCCTTGCCGGCGGCCTTGGCGACGAGTTGATTTGCGCCGTCCTTGAGGCCCCCGACAAGGCCAATCCAGCCGGCCTTCGCGTCGCCCTTGAACGCGCCAGACACATCGGTCCCGCCAACCGTGACGCCGGGGGCAGCGTCAGAACCCGTGATCTTCACGAGGGCGTCGCCGCCGCTGACAAGCTCAGGTCGTGAGGACAAAACTTCGATCTTGAGCCCCGCGGGAGCTTGCGCCCAGGCGCCGGCTCCCAAACACAGCAACGCGGTCAATCCCGACGCCGCAATAGTTACTTTTTTCAGATTCATCTAAACGCCTCCCCGGTCCAAATTTTTACATTATTATCAAGCTAGCGAAGTTTCCGCGCCTCGGCAACATCCGTCAACGCGCGAAAATGCGACTGATTGTACGCAGCATTTATTGTTGCGTTGCAAAAGCGCGATTTAACAGATCAAGATTTGTACGCAGGACACCGACGACAGACGGACTGTCCGGCGGAGCGGCGGCCGATCCGTCCGAATGTTCGCCATCGTCCAGCAAAACGAGTTTTGCGCCGCCCTTTTGTACTGCATCGACGATCTTCTCGTCAGGTTGCCAGTGATGGAGAACTGTCTTTATGTCACGATCGCGCAACAGCTTGGTCAGTCCTTCATAATCTTCTGCCGACCAGCGCACGTCGTCCTCGAGAAGCGCGCCGTCGATAAAAATTCCAAACTCCCCGGTCAAATAGGCGAAATGATCGGTAAGAATGAAGACCTCGGGATTTTGGGCGGCCAAAAACTTGGCTTCAAATTCCGCCCGCAGAGCCCGCAGTTCTTGCGAGAACGTTTTGAGATTGGCCTCAATCGTACCGGCGTCGTCGGGCGCCAGTCGCGCGAGATCGGCAGCGACGATTTCCGCCATTCGAATGGCGTTCGAAGGACTGAACCAAACGTAGGGAGAATCACCGCTAGCCGGATCGATCCGGCGCCAAGGAACGTTCGACGATGGCTGTGCGACGAGCATCACGCTGGAGGCTGTCTTGCCGAGAGACCGCGCCGCGTCGATCTGAACGACGCGAATGTTGCGCGATCTGGCTTCGCGATAGAGCGGATCGTCCGGCCAGACGCTGGAAATTGTGACGACCGCGTCGGCCTTCGCAAGCTGCTCGCCGATGGCTGCGTTCTGCCGCACGAACGTTCGTTGCAGCTGGCCCATTCCGGGTAAGGCCTTGGGAACTGACTCGACCTGAATGCCGGTGCCTTTTGAAAGAAACGACGTCAGCGAATAAAGGGCCTGCAGGGAGGTCGCAACGACGACCGGTCCGGCCGCCAGGGCCGAAGCGGACATCGACGACAGCGCGAGCGCAACGATCAACAATCTGCAAAGTTTTGTCATGTGGCGACCCTGAAGGCCGGCAGAAGATTACGCAGCAAAGCCGTAATGGCGAAAAAACTTGCGGCGACAAGAATAATCGCGCCCCCGGACGGCACCGGGACGTTGTATTGCATCGGCACAATGATCCCGAGCAGACAGGCGACGGTGGCGAAACCGACACTGTAGAAAACGAACTCCCGGATCGAGCGACTGACGTTTCTGGCGGCTGCTGCAGGAATCACCAGCAGCGCCTCGACCAGGACAGCGCCGACAATCTTGACGCAGGCCACTGTCACAAGCGTGATCAAAAGCACAAATGTATATTCGATCAGCCTGACCGGAACGCCGCGCGCTTCAGCCAAACTGGGACTGAAGCTGCTCAGCAGCATCCTGTTGTAAAAGACGCCTCCCACAACGAAGCAGATTGCGGCCACGGCGAGCAAAATATTCAGGTCGAGTGGGCTGACCGTGAGAATCGATCCGAACAGAATATTTTCGAGCACATGAGTGTTCATGCGCGCCGATACGAACAGCAGCAGCGATGCGCCGATGGCGAGCGAGATCGACAGAAAGACGCCGATCAGCACGTCGCTTGAGAGACTCGTGCGCTGCTGCGTGTAGCGCAGGACCAGACCGAATATGATGCAGAACGCGAAGGTCGACACATAGGGGGATGAATTCGATTCGCCCAGAAGAACACCGATACTGACGCCCGTAAGCGCCGCATTGCCGATGGCCTGACTGAAGAACGCCATACGCTTGACCACAACCATCGTGCCCAGCATGCCCAGCAGTGGGCCAATCACCAGAGCCGCAATCACCGCATTACCGACAAACTGGAAATGCAGCGCTGAAGGAAGAAGCCCCCAGTTTGCGAGGCCCTCGAAGCCCGCCCTTATGGCCGCGTAAAGCGTGTTCATGCGCGCTGCTCCGAAAAGCTGCGAACCGCCAGCGTCGTTCGGGGAGCACCATGCGAAAGGATTCTACGGCTGACAGCGGTGGCCGTCCGGGCGACGCGACAGACCTGTTCGAGATCGTGATTGACCCACAACACAGTCGTGCCTGCGTCGCTCGCTTCGCCAACCATTTTTTCCACGAGGCGCGCGCCTTCGTCATCCATATTTGAGGTTGATTCATCCATGATGAGAAGATCAGGGCGCGGCAACAATGCTTGTGCGAACAAAAGGCGTTGACGCTCGCCGCCGGACAGAAATCCGAACAGCCGCTTCGATTTCTTTTCAAGACCGACGCGGCGCAACATGGCGTCCTGCTCGGCCATGCCGACTGTCGAGCGACCCAGAAAGGCCGGGCGGCGCTGGTTCATCACTGCCAGAACATCCAGAACCGTGAACGGCAAGGTACGGTCCAGATCAAGCGATTGCGGAGCATAGCCGATGACCGGATTGGCGACGCCCTCCAGTTCGATTTTTCCATCGAAAGGAGCCTGACCAAGCAACGCTCGAACGAGGGTGGTTTTGCCTCCGCCGTTTGGGCCGACGATGCAATGCACCTCTCCGGCGGCGACATCGAAACTCACGTCCGAGAGAATGGAATGGCCGCCGAGGCTGACGTTCACATTGCGGAATCGTATCGCAGGTCCGGGCATCATTGGCCCTCCAGAGCGCGCGCCAGCGTTTGAATGTTCTCGCGCATCTCATCTTCGAATTTGGACGCCGTAAATGGTCCGTCGGTGATGTGCGAAAGCGTGTAAACGCGCACGCCTGTTTCTCGCTGTACGGTCTCAGCCAGATTGCCGCCGAAATACTGTTCCGCAAAAAGAACCGTCACTTTCGCGGCGCGAATATCCTCACTGGTTTGCGCCAACTGGCGCGCGGTAGGCGACACGCCGTGACGCGGCTCGATCACAGCGGACACACGCAGACCGAATTCCTGAAAAAGATAGTCATACCCGGCGTGCATGGTGGCGACGCGAAAATCGTCCTTTGCGTGGACGGCGATCCGCTGCATGAAGTCGGCGCGTAATCTCCGGATTCGAGTGGCGTAGTCGCGCCCGTTGTTGCGATAGAGCGTGGCGTTCTTCGGATCAATTTCCCCCAGACGGCGGGCTATTTCGTAGACTTGCTGAATAGCAGCGGTCGTGGAAATGAATGTGTGCGGATTGACGATTCTGGCGCCGCCGCGATCGCCGCCAATCGGAATCAGCGCAACCGACGCATTGGCGTAAATCAACGGAAGATTGTCCTTCCGACCCGAGGCTTCAATGATCTTGAAGATGAATTCATCGTGGCCGATTCCATTGACTACAAGCGCGTCGAGCGTCATGGCGCGCTTGATGTCTTCGGCGCCCGGCTCATAGCCGTGGGGGTTCACTTCTCCCGGAATCACAGACACAATCTCGGCTTTGTCGCCTACGATATTCGCCACGAAGCTGTAGTAGGGATGAAGCGTTACGCCGACGCGCAGCTTGCTCTGGGCCACAGCGGGACTGAACCACGTCAATGCAAGCGCAAGTCCAAGGACTGCAGCCCTGAGTGACAGCGCTGTAATCCGGATGCTCATTCCTGTTTCCCCTTGAGGCGGGCTAGTTCGTCGGCGCCGCTGTAGGCAACCACCTGACGCCAGCCGGCCGACACAAGCGATTCCGCCTTTGTGTCAGCCGGTGCGTTTGCGTTGACGTTTCTGTGAATCCAGATGTCGATCTGGTTTGCATAGGCTGCGCCCACATGGCGATGGCGAAAAAGGAGCAAAAAGGCGGATTGTCCCGGCAGGGCGCCGCCGGCTCCCAAATATCCCGTGTCGCCGCCGTGATTGTAATCCGCGGCCCGGATCAAATCCCATTTGACGGCACCATGCAGCTTCCAGAACTCATCCTTGTAGAAGGGCGGCATCAGCAGGGCGTCAAGTTCATCTGTCTTGGGCCAGTCTCCGAAATCGTAGTTCAAATAGCCGATCTCCTCGCCGGCGACGATCAAGGCCGAATGGATCGCCTGATCGTCCTCGCCGAGATCGGCCAAAGAGCTCACCTGCCAGTCCAGCAAGGGTGGCGGGCCGATCTGCTGGCTGCGCGTGAAAGCCCATGTCACCGCAAAAGCCACCACGCATGCCGCAAGAACAGCCACGACCAGCGTTTCCAGACGCTGATATTTTCGGGCCGATGCAATGGCGATGACTGTCACGGAGCAGGCTTCCTCATTTCACGTCAGTCACCTGAACCCAGATCACCGCATCCTGCGACAGCTTCTTGCCTTTGTGCTTCTTAGTCGGCCCGACATCGAGCGCCGCGATACCCCACCATCCGGCGCGCGGCAGCGCGACGGCGATGTTGCCGGCGGCGTCCGCCCGTATGCTCATCGGCCCGAGAGCCGGATGGGACGGCTTGATTTGCGGTTCGCCGGCCCAGATACGTTTCCCGCTGTCCGGCAATCGATTGACATATTCAACCTCGACTTCCGCAAAGGGGACCGGCTTGCCCTTGCTGAGGACAACGCCGCGAAACAGGCCGCCGGTCCAATTGGCATAGGGTTTGGTCAGAGGCCTGATTTCGGCGGGCAGTCCGACCACCTTGTCCCAGTTGCCCGGAACACCGCCGACATTCACGACCGACTTGGTGAATTGCTGGATATACTTATCTTCCGTCGCCTCAAGAAAGGGCTCTGGTTCAAGCACGAAGACATAGTCGCCCAGCGATCGCAAGTCGGCCTGCGGCATGGCGACCTTGTAGGCCGCAACAGGATCCTTTTCGGCGCCAATCCAATCGAACTTTTCGGCGCGTTTGAGCAGATCGACTTTTTCAGGCTTGCCTTCATCGCCCCGCTGCTTGAGCAGGTACAATGCTTTTGGCGGCCCCATCTGCATGGACGGCCCGCCATTGAAGACGTGAGTAAATATGGCGAGCAGGTCAAAGCTTCCGCTATTGGCCTGTCGCAAGGACTCGCCCGGAAACAGCATCTGAAAATGCGCCCGGGCGCCTTCATTCGCCTGAACCAAACCGGTCGCGGCAAATAATAACGCCGCGAGATGCTTCCTGCCTGCCTTCATGGTTCCTCCCGATGAC
>CANJWR010000136.1 GCA_947478455.1 Beijerinckiaceae bacterium
AGCATCCAGAACCTGGCGTCGATTGAAAGGCGAAAATCAATTGCCGAAAGTCATCAACGGTGTAAAGTTTAGAGACGGAATCGAAGTCGCGCCAGAGATCAAATTCGCCGCTTGATTCACGCCGTCACCTAAATTCAACCATAGCTCTGCGCCGAAACATGAGTTCGGCTTGCGAACGGCGCGAGGCCAGCACGTCGGGCGGCGTCTCGTTCAGCCATTGCTGGATTCGCGCGTAGACCGCACGGGGGCTCGCATCCCCTCTGGTCATTTCGTCGAAAATATCGCCACCGCTCAACCTTCGCGCTCCGCAACTGACTGCCCGAAAACAGGGCCGTTCAATAAAGCGTAGCAAGGCTTGTACCATTGCGCCATGCGTAATTGGCGTACAAACCGCTGATACGAAAGGCTGATGGCGACGCTATTTCATTCAAATCGCCTGTTTAATAGGCGATTTCAGGTCGTCGCCTGAGCAGGCTTTGCCGTAGCGGCCGCGCCGCGATTGCGAGGATGTCTGCGCCTGAAGGTGCGGCGCGCCCAGATGAAGAGCCCGGTGAACAGGAGGCCCAGCAACGCAATCGATGTGATGACGTTGATGAGGCCCGACCATACGCCCGCCCAATTGCCCTCATGGATGAGGCGCGGCCAGTTGCCCGGAAGTGGTGCAAGGCCCTGCGGCGTCACCGTATAGGCGCGCGACATGCCACTCTCGTTGATGCGCACCAGCATGCGGCCACCGCGGTTGCCGATTGAGCTGAGTGTCGACAGATCGTGCTTCTCGGCAATTTGCCGCACGAGATCGCGCATCTGGACGGGCGCCGCCGGAGCCGGCCGGGCGGTGCGAGCGGCAGGCGCAGTTCCGGTTTGCTCGGCTGCGGGCGCGGCCGGTCGGGGAGCCGGAGCGGGGTTGAAAGAAATCCCGTAGGCCATGAACAGGCCGGTCAGGGGGCTGATGACGATCAGCGGCAGCAGGAACCAGCCGGTCGCCTTGTGCCAGCCGGAAATCGTATTGCGGATACGGGGCCATCCCATGGCGACGCCAAGCGCGGCCAAAACCAGCATGGCGGCCGTGGAGAGGTTCACCAGCCAGCCCATGTTGTTGATCAGCCGCTGATGCACGCGGCGCGACCAGCTCATCCATTCGGACAGAACGCTGTCTTCCTCGACATCCTGTCCGGTGGAAAGGTCGACGTCGATGGAGCCTTCGGGGCCGACTCCGATCAGCGAGAAAGAATTCTCATACGGGTCAATGAAAAGGCCACGCGCCTTGTTCTCGGGGTCATGTTTGGCGATCAGCCCGTCAATCTTTTCCAGCGTCAGCGAACCGGGCTTGATCGCCACAGTCTGCACGATGGGCTGGAACGACAGGATCAGTCCGGTAAAAATAACGACCAGTAGCGGCAATGCAAAGACGAGCGTGATCCAGCGATGCAGCCGAAGCAAATAAGCCTGTAGCATGAGATAAAGCCTTCAAATTCCGATCTGCCGGAAAATGCCTGAAGGCGCGCCAATAGACAAATGACGGTTTGTTAATGTTGCGTGCTACTTCTCAAATGATGCGCGAACCCGGCACCCGCCATGCGACTTTGGACTATTCCATCCCCAGCATGTGCCGCCATTCGGAGCCCATATTGTCGTCAGTGACAACGTCCATATTTTCCGAGCGAGCGACGATGTTCTGACACTTTTCCATACGGTACTGCGCCGCATAGGGGCCGTTTTCCCACTGGCTGCGCGTCGCTATCAGATCGTCGAGGGCCGCCAAATGTGCAGGGTCCTGCTGATTTAGCACAGGCTTACCGTTGATTTCATAGGATAAAAGCGTTTTGCGCCAGCGGTCGAAGTCGACATCGATGGGTCCGTTCGAGGCCGCCATGTGATTGTAGAACCGCAGCGCATGCGGGAAGACCAGACAGGCCGTGCGTTGCAGTCTCAGGCTGTCGGTCGTGTTGTAGAAGAACAGGCCACCCTCTGCCAGATGAGAGGCGGCGAGCTGCAGGAATTCGACCGACACAAGATTAGTGACGTTGGCGCGGAAGTGCCATGTCGTATTGGAAACAATCGCGTCGAACTTGGCGTCCGGGTTCAGGCGCAGCCAGCGGCGACCGTCGTCGACGACGAGCTTCACTTTCGGATTGGTCAGGATACTCGCCACCTCCGGCTCGCCGCGCACCAGCTCCGTATAGGCCGGATTGATCTCCACGATCGTCAGGGATTCGACGTCGGGATTGTTGGCCAGCACCTGCGCCCATGAGCCAGTGGCTAACCCGATCATCAGCACGCGCTTCGGGGCCTTGTGGAGCAGGCTCAGCGCATAGGGTCGCACGATGCCATTCGTGTCGCCGGCCAGATCGGTGTTGAAGCGACCGTCATACATGCCGTGACCCCAGACCGTATGTCGAGAATCGACCGTGATGACGCCGCTGCGGTTCTCGGAGACTTTCACAAATGGAATATCTGCGGCGGCTTCATTCTTGAACTGCAGACGTTCCAGCAGGCGCGGCGCGAGTTCCGGCGTGAAGAAGGTCCCGACCAGCAGGCAGGCTGCCAGACTTAACTGTCGCGTCAGCTCGTTACGGTTGATCCCGACCGCCAGCGACATGATCGTCAGCGTTCCAAGGCCAAGTACAACGAGCAATTGCCCGATGCCCATCAACGTCAGATGATCCATCAGCACAAAGCCGGTAAGGATGCTGCCGGCGGCAGATCCGACGATGTTCGCCAGATACATCCACGACATGCGGAGACCCGCATCGCCATCCGCCGCAATGCCCAGATGCGCAAGATAGGGCAGCAGCGCACCCCAGGCGCGGGCCACCAGAAAGATTGCAATCAACGCAATGCCGGCCTGTAAAGCCGGGATGGACCCGCTCCACGCCAGAGCCGGCATGACCCCGAGCCCGACCACGCAACCACCCAGCAACGCATGAAGCATCTTGCGGGTTGCGCCGTCGGGATAATCCGACATGGCCCATTCGCCGGCGTTGCGCGAACCCGATGCTATGCCGATCAGGAACACACCAAGTGTCGCCGCAAAGGAACTCGCGGCGCTGCCGGTGGCGAAGGATTCGATGCGGAAGAAAAAGATTTCGTAGGACAGGGACACAAAGCCGCCGAGCGCCGCCAGCGCCAGCGCGACCGGGAACGGCATGGCGGTCGGCGCATGATCGATCGTCCAGTTGGCGGTGCGTTCGGGCGCCGGAAGCGGCAGCAGATCGTGGCGCAAATGGATGGTCAGCGCGAATCCCGCCACCAGCAGATTGAGCCCGACTGCAATCTTCACAGCGCCCGACATGCCCACGAACGGGAAGATCAGCGCCAGCCCGACCAGGCAGGCGGCGCCCGCGCCCAGCGTGTTTACGTAATAAAGCAGCCCCACCGACCGGCCCGTATTGCCGAGGTGACGGGTGAGGTGACTGACCAGAACCGGCAGTGTCGCGCCCATCAGGAGGGTCGGGATCAGCACAAGGGCAAGCGTTACGCTCGCCGTCATCGGCAGGGACATGCCGAGCGCCCATTCGCCCACAAGATCGAAAATCAGCAGCGAGAACAGGCCGAACAGGGCCGTCGTGATTTCGATGGCCGCCAGCAGCGGCAGCAGCTTGAGATTTTTGCGCGTCGACAGCCAGCCGCCCGCCAGACTGCCGAGCCCTAGCCCGATCATGAACGCCGTCACCACAATCGTGACGGATTCGATGTTCACGCCGAAAATGCGAAACAGGGCGCGTTGCCAGATCAGCTGGTAGAGCAACGCCGGGAAGCCCGACAGAAAGAACAGCACCGAAAGGGCACGAACCCAGTTGGCTGATCTGGCGCGTTTCGTGTGCGTCGCAGCGCCGGCTGCCATGGTGTCGGTCATCGGAACCCTGAAGGTGGTTTTCGGAGCTCCAATGTTTGACAGAAGCCCCCTCAAGTTCCGTTAACGGCCGGGCTTGGCGAGGCTCCGATCTGTATCCAAAATGTCACGGACATTTTACCCGATAGGTCAATTTCTGGCCGCGCAGGCGTTGCATTGCAGCATTCCCCTTGCCGGTGGCCTCTGGCTGGCCCAAATAGAGTTCTGTCATTCCAAAAATAGCTTGGCTTTTCAGCGTTGTCCTGAGTCGGGAAAGCGCCCGCCCACTACGTCCGGTGAGATCATATGAAGCGCGCGATTGCCTTTATTGTCGTTTTTCTCTTGCTGGGCGGCCTTGCCGGCGGGCTCGGCTATTTCCAGTTCATCGTCAAACCGGAGATGATAAAGGGCTTTATCTCGAAAGCCCCGCCGCCGGTTACGACCGTCGCCGTTACGGTGGCTTCGACTGAAAAGTGGACGCCGAAGATTCGGGCCATCGGCACGTTCCGGGCCTTTCAGGGCATCGATATCGCCCCGCAGGTGGGCGGCGTGATCCGCCGTCTCGAAATCGAATCCGGGCAGGATGTTGAAAAGGGCACGCTGTTGGCGCAGATCGACGATTCCGTTGAGCAGGCCGATCTGCAGGCAAATCTTGCCACTCTCAAGAATGCCGAACTGTCGCTCGAGCGTCAAAAGCAACTCGCCACCGGCGGCTCGACCACAAAGGCGAGCCTTGACGCCGCGCAGGCCCAGCGCGATGCGACCGCCGCTGCAGTTGAACGCACAAAGGCGCTGATCGCCCAGAAATCGTTGATTGCGCAATTTTCCGGCCGGCTCGGCCTGCGCAAGGTCGATCAGGGCCAGTATATTTCGCCCGGCGTCAGCATCGTGACCTTGCAGCAACTTGATCCGATCTATGTCGACTTCCCAATTCCGGAACAAAATCTCGACGAATTGAAGGTCGGGCAGGAGATGGAAATCAGCGTCGACGCCTTTGCGGGCAAAATGTTCAAGGGCATGGTCCGCTCCATCGACGCGCGCGTCAGCGCCGACACGCGCAATGTGCTCGTTCGTGGCGAGATCCAGAACAAGGACAAGCAGCTATTGCCGGGCATGTTCGCCAATGTGGCCGTGCTGGCCGGCGAGGTGAAGGAATACGTCACCCTGCCGCGCACCGCCGTCACGTTCTCGCTTTACGGCAATGCCGTGTTCGCTGTTGTGCCGGCGGCTCCGCCTGCCGGCGCCGCACAGGCTGCGCCCGCCCAGTCGGATCAGATCTTCCAGTCGGACCGCCGCTTTGTCCGCACCGGCGAGGTGCGCGAAGACCGCATCGCGATTCTGGACGGCGTGAAGGCCGGCGACCGGGTGATCTCCGAAGGCCAGATCAAGCTGACTCCGAATGCGCTGGTGCGCGTCGATCCCCAGGCGGGTCTCAAGCCCTCTGCGACCCTGCCGAAGGAATAGTCCAGATGGCGACGTTCACAGACATCTTCATCCGAAGGCCCGTTCTGGCGACAGTGGTCAGCCTGCTGATCCTGCTCGTCGGTCTGCAGGCCGGTTCGCGCCTGCAGATCCGCCAGTACCCGGAATTGTCGCAAACGACGATCACCATCACGACCGCCTATCCGGGCGCCAACGCGGATCTCATCAAGGGCTTCATCACGGTGCCGCTCGAACAGGCCGTGGCCAGCACCGAAGGCATCGACACGATTGTGTCGAACTCGCAGCAGAACGTTTCGACCATCACGCTGAATCTGCGGCTCAACGCCAATCCCGATCGTGCGATGACGGACGTTCTGTCCAAGATCAATCAGGTCAAGAGCGCCCTTCCGCGCGAGGCGAACGATCCTGTCACCGTGAAACAGACCGGGCAGGGCTTCGCGTCCATGTACCTGTCTTTCAATTCGAGCGTGCTCACCGCCTCGCAGATCACCGACTACATGACGCGCGTGGTGCAGCCGCGTCTGCAGACGCTGGAAGGCGTCGGCAATGCGCAGATCTTCGGCGGCCAGACCTTCGCGATGCGAATCTGGCTCGACCCCAACCGCATGGCGGCGCGCGGCGTCACGGCAGCTGATGTGCGCAACGCGCTGGCGGCGAACAATTTCACGTCCGCCGCCGGTCAGGTGAAGGGCGATCACGTCCAGACCAGCATCAACGCCATGACGTCGCTCGACAACCCGGACGCCTTTGCGCAACTCGTGGTGTCGGCACGCGGCGACTCGCTGGTGCGTCTGGGGGCGATTGCGGATGTGGAACTGGGGCCCCAGTCGGTCGATTCATCCTCGATCTTCGACGGCAAGAAAGCCGTGTTCATCGGCATCAACGGCACCCCGACCGCGAATCCGCTGACGATGATCGACAATGTCCGCAAGGCCATTCCGGAACTCAAGGCGCAATTGCCGCCTGGACTCGAACTGTCCATCGCATACGACGCGACGGAATTCATTCGGGCCTCGATCTGGGAAGTGGCCAAGACGCTGATCGAGGCTGCGCTGATCGTCATCGTGGTGATCTTCCTGTTCCTCGGCAATCTGCGTTCGACCCTGATCCCCATCGTGACGATTCCGCTGTCGCTCATCGGCGTGATGATCATGCTGATGGCGATGGGTTATTCCATCAATCTGCTGACGCTTCTGGCTCTGGTGCTCGCCATCGGACTTGTGGTCGACGACGCCATCGTGGTGGTGGAAAATATCTACCGCCACATCGAGGATGGCATGACGCCGTTCGAGGCGTCGCTGAAAGGCGCGCGCGAAATCGCCCTGCCGGTCATAGCCATGACGATCACGCTTGCAGCCGTCTATGCGCCCATCGGGTTTGTGACCGGCGTAACGGGCGCGCTGTTTCGCGAATTCGCCTTCACGCTGGCAGGCGCGGTCATCGTGTCGGGCGTTGTGGCGCTCACCCTGTCGCCCATGATGTGCTCAATCCTGCTGAAGCCGCATCAGGCCGGCGGTCCGACGGGCTTCGTGGCCTTCCTCGATCGTCTGTTCGAGCGGCTGCGCGTGCGCTACGAGCGCCGTCTGCACAGGACGCTGAATTTCCGGGCCATGACCATGCTGATCCTCACGGCGGTCGTGGCCCTTACGGGCATTATGTACATGTCGACTCCGAAGGAGCTGGCGCCGGAAGAGGATCAGGGCTTCCTGCTGCATCTGGTGAAGACGCCGCAATACGCCAACCTCGACTATCTCGAAGCCACGACCAACAATCTCGCGAGAGTTCTCGACACGGTGCCCGAGAAGGATCACGCCTTCGCCATCAATGGCCTCGGCGGCGCCCGCAACGCCTTCGTGGGCGTCATCCTGAAGCCCTGGGACCAGCGCACGCGGTCGCAGAAGCAGGTTCTGCAAAGCCTGCAGCCCAAGCTCAGTACGATTCCGGGCGGTCAGGTTCTGGCCTTCGCGCCGCCGGCTCTGCCGGGCTCCACTGGCGGCCCACCGCTGCAGTTCGTCATCCGCACGACCGGCGATTACCAGCAGCTCGCGCAGGTACTCGCACAAATTCAGGAAGAGGCGCGCAAGAGCGGCCTGTTCATCTTCACCGACGGCGATCTGAAGTTCGACACGCCGCAGTATGAGTTCAAGATCGATTCCGACAAGGCCAACCGCCTCGGAGTCTCGATGCAGGACATCGGCGTCTCGCTCTCTACCTTCCTGGGCGGCAATTACGTCAACCGCTTCAGCCTCTATGGTCGTTCCTATCAGGTCATCCCGCAGGTTCCACGCGAGTTCCGGCAGGCCTCAGAATGGCTGACCCGCTATCAGGTGCGCACCACAAACGGCGAACTGGTGCCGCTGTCTTCGGTGGCGACCGTGTCCGAAACGGTGCAACCGAACGCCCTGACCAGCTTCCAGCAGTTGAACTCGGCCACCCTCTCGGGCGTGCCGTTTCCGGGCCGCACGCTGGGCGAAGGCCTCGATTTCCTTAAGGCGAAGGCGACCGAATATTTCCCCGAGGGCTACACCTACGACTTCCAGGGCGACAGCCGCCAGTTGCAGCAGGAAGGCAATACGCTGGCCATCACCTTCGTGTTCGCCCTGATCGTGATTTTCCTCGTGCTGGCCGCCCAGTTCGAGAGCTTCCGCGATCCCTTCATCATCCTGATCGCCCTGCCGACGTCCATGTTCGGGGCGCTTCTGCCGCTGAACATTCTGGGCATGATGGGGGCGGGCAGCATCAACATCTACACGCAGATCGGACTGGTGACTCTCATCGGCCTCATCACCAAGCACGGCATTCTGATGGTGGAATTCGCCAACCGGATGCAGGAGGAGGGCATGGGTCGTCGCGAGGCCATCGAACACGCGGCCGGCGTCCGGTTGCGGCCGATTCTGATGACCACCGCCGCCATGGTGGTCGCCATGGTCCCGCTGATCGTCGCGCAGGGCGCGGGCGCCCGCAGCCGCTTCGACATCGGCGTCGTGATCGCCGCCGGCATGTCAGTCGGCACCCTGTTCACGCTGTTCATCACGCCGGCGATCTACACCCTTCTGGCGCGCGATCACTCAGGGGACCGCGCCCGCAAGGGCGAGGCGGTTCCGGCCGTCGCGACGGCTCCGGCTCACCTGCCGCTCGACCGGGCGGCCGAATAGCGCGATTGGCGATTCCACTTCGGGCCGAAATAGACTAAGGCGAGGCCAGCGACCGGCCTCCGCCGGCCTCCTGCAGGACCAAGATGACTACTTCCGATCCCGTCAGCCGGCGGCGCACCTTCGCGATCATTTCGCATCCTGACGCCGGCAAGACGACCCTGACCGAAAAACTGCTGCTGTTCGGCGGCGCGATCCAGCTCGCCGGCGAAGTCCGCGCCAAGGCCAATCGCCGCCAGACCCGCTCCGACTGGATGGGCATCGAGCGGGAGCGCGGCATCTCGGTCGTCACCTCCGTCATGACCTTCGAATATGCCGACCGGGTGTTCAATCTGCTCGACACGCCGGGCCACGAGGACTTCTCGGAAGACACCTATCGCACCCTCACAGCTGTCGACTCGGCCATCATGGTCATCGACGCCGCCAAGGGCATCGAAGCCCGCACCCGAAAACTGTTCGAGGTCTGCCGCCTGCGCGACATTCCCATCGTGACCTTCATCAACAAGATGGACCGCGAGACCCGCGATCCGTTCGACCTGCTGGATGAAATCGAAAAGACTTTGGCGCTCGACACCGCGCCGGTGACCTGGCCCATCGGACGCGGTCGCTCCTTTGCCGGCACGTTCGATCTGCGCAACAACACCATGCGCCAGCTCGACGAGCAGGAAGTCCCCCAGAAGGTTGACGGCCCCAACGACCCGGCCGTACGCGGTCTTTTGCCGGGACATGAGGCGCAGGCCTTCCTCGACGAAATCGAACTGGCGCGCGAGGGCTGCAAACCCTTTGACGAGGAAGCCTTTCTGGAAGGCCATCTGACGCCGGTCTTCTTCGGCAGCGCGTTGCGCAATTTCGGCGTGCGCGATCTGATCGACGCGCTGGCCTCGTTTGCGCCGCCGCCGCGCGGCCTTCAGGCCGCCGCCCGTTTCGTGGATGCGCGCGAGGCGAAAATGTCCGGCTTCGTCTTCAAGATTCAGGCGAACATGGACCCCAACCATCGCGACCGTATCGCCTTCATGCGCGTCTGCTCGGGCAAGCTCACGCGCGGCATGAAAGCGAAACTGGTCCGCACCGGCAAGACCATGCCGATCAATGCGCCGCAGTTCTTCTTCGCGCAGGACCGCCATATTGCCGAAGAGGCCTATGCGGGCGACGTGGTCGGCATCCCCAACCACGGCACCCTGCGCATCGGCGATACGCTCACCGAGGGCGAGGATATCGTGTTCCGGGGCGTCCCGAGCTTTGCGCCGGAAATCCTCCGCCGCGTGAAAATCGGCGACGCCATGAAAGCCAAGAAGCTGCGCGAAGCCCTGCAGCAGATGGCCGAGGAAGGCGTGGTGCAGGTCTTCCTGCCCAATGACGGCTCGGGCGCGATTGTGGGCGTCGTCGGCGCGCTGCAGCTCGACGTTCTGGCCGAGCGGCTTCAGGCCGAGTACGGACTGCCGGTGAGCTTTGAGCAAAGCCGCTTCGAACTCTGTCGCTGGGTGGCGGCGGACGACGATGTGGAAATGGCCAAATTCCTGCGCGCCTATCCGTCCTCCATGGCGGTGGATCTCGACGGCGCGCCGGTGTTCATGGCCTCATCGGCCTTCACCTTGCGCTACGAGCAGGAAAAGTGGCCGGCGATCAATTTTACAGACATCAAGGACTACCAGAAGCAGGCAGCCTGAACGTCGTTAACGTTTGCGTGAATCGGAAACGTTAGAATTAATCTATTCCGGGCCTGCTTTGCCGGCTCGACCCATATCTTCGGGAATGGCGATTTCAAATGCAGAAGATTTTACCTGTCATCATGTGCGGCGGCGCCGGAACCCGCATGTGGCCTGAATCCCGCGAGGCGACGCCCAAGCAGTTCATCGCCCTGTTCGGGGAGCGCTCGACCTTTCAGGACACAATGGCGATGCTCGACGCCTCGCCGCTGTTCGAAACGCCTCTGGTGATCACCAATCGTGACTATGCGGGCGTGGTGGCCGAACAGGTCGCCGCCATCGGCGCAAAGGCCGAAATCATCCTCGAACCCATGCGCCGGGATTCAGGCCCGGCAGTCGCTGTGGCCGCCGAGATCGGCTTTCGTCGCGCGCCGGAAACGATTCTGGCCGTGCTGGCGGCGGATCATTCGGTGCTGGACCGCAACGGCATGGTGGCGATCTGCGCCGAGGCCGGGGCGGTCGCCTCCCAGGGCAACGTCGTGACGCTCGGCATTACCCCCACGTTTCCGGCGACCGGATACGGCTATATCCGCCCGGGTGAAAAGATCGGTCAGAAGGGCAATGTCAGCAAGATCGGCGCTTTCGTTGAGAAACCCGATGCCGCAACGGCGGAGCGTTATATCCAGCAGGGCTATTTCTGGAATTCTGGCAATTTCATCTTCCGCGCCGACACGATGAAGAATGAAATCTCCCGCTTCGAGCCTTTGATGGCCGAAAAGGTCGCCGAGGCTGTGAGCCGCGCCGTCCGCGACGGCGAATGTCTTGTGCTGGATAGCGAAGCCTTCGGGGCTGCGACCAAGAAGTCAATCGACTTCGCAGTCATGGAGCGCACGGATCGGGCCGCCGTCATCCCTGCCGACATCGGCTGGTCGGATGTTGGCACCTGGTCGGCGGTGCGCGATCTCATCGAGCGTGATCTGGATGGCAATGCGGTGCGCGGCGATGGCGTCGTGATCGGTACGAAAAACGCCTACATCCGCTCACAGGGCATTCTTACCGCAGTCGTGGGCGTCAACAACGTGATCGTTATCGCAACGCCAGATGCAGTGCTGGTGCTGGACGCCGGTCAGGCGGACCGCGTCAAGGAGGTCGTGGATCGGCTCAAAGCTGACGGGCGTAGCGAGATAATCTCGCACCGCTGATCAGCTGTAGGCGCCGAGTTTGTGAACCGCCTTGCGAACTGTGTCGCTGCGGCCCATGGCCTGCATTGCGCGTTCCGAAATCACCGACGGCAGGCCTCGCCACGACACCGCAATATGAGCGTCCACCAATTGCACCGGGCTTGCCCCGAAGTGACGCTTGTAGGGGTAATCCCCGATGGTGAAATCGAAAGTCCGGTTTCCTTCGGCGTGCAGCGCCATCATGGTGCGCTCGATGATCAGACGGCCGGGCGAGCATGTCTTCCACCGCCCGCCTGCAGTCGCCAGATGGATCAAGGTGCAACCGCGTGCGTCGAGCAGTGAGAGCAGCGACGAAACAGGCTCGGTTCCGGCGTTAAGGACCGAGAACTTCACACTGCCATCCGCCAGTCCGCCGGCGAACAATCCGTCATAAAACTTTCTCACGGAAGGCTGGTCAAGAAAGTACGGCTCGTCCAGATTTGCGACGCTCGATTTCTGATGGCGCTTGAGGCCAAAAAATATATCGCGCGCTTCCTCGCTGTTCGTCACGAAGCGAAATTCGGCGCCAGCATTTTCATTGAAGGTGCGCCACCCACGGTCCAGTTCGCGGCGGAACCGGCGGTCGAGTCCGTTGCGCCAGGCTTCGAGATCATCAGGCAAGTCGAGCCGGAAGCCGCTGATGCTCGACGGTTGAACGCCTTCAAGAAGCGCCAGAGGATTTTGGGCTCCATCGATATGGGCCGGCATTCGGTCGAGCGAAACAATATCCGTCGCCGGCAAAGCCCGACGCACTGCGCGCCTATAAACAGCGGTGACAAAGTGTACCACTGAACCGGCTTTGATCGCCTTTTGAAGGCGGCGCAAAAGTGTACCGGTCCTGCTAGGCCGCCTTGATGCCATTGAGTGGCATGGAGGGGCTGGAAGGATGTTCACAGTGGAACTCTATG
>CANJWR010000137.1 GCA_947478455.1 Beijerinckiaceae bacterium
ACGCCAGACAACAAATCGGAGTTCAGCGCGCGCGCGCGAACCTGCGCACGCGAAAGCGACCTTGTAATCACGGTCTCGGAAGCTTCGAAGGCAGACATCGTAGGCCTGCTCGACATCGACCCCGCCAAGATCGCCGTGACCTATCAGCCGTCCGACCTGGGTGCGCTGTCGGCAGAAGAGTTGTCACGCCTGCCGAACGGCCTCTCGCGGTTCGGTCTGGCGCCCGGCGACTATCTCCTCTGCGTTGGCGCGCAGGAACCGAAGAAGAATATCAGACGCCTGATCGAAGCCTATCTCGAGATCGACACAGCCATGCCGCTCGTTCTCGCCGGCCCGCGTGGGTGGATGTGGGAGAGAGAAGTGGGAGCAGCGCTGGCGCCGTTGAGCGGCAAGGCGAGGGCGCGGATCAGATTCACCGGTTATGTCGACCGTGACGACCTGCGTCGGCTGTACGCTGGCGCATGCGCCTTCGTTTACCCTTCGCTCTATGAAGGTTTCGGCCTGCCGACCTTGGAGGCGATGATTTCGGGATGCCCCGTTGTCACATCGAAGGTCTCGTCTCTCCCAGAAGTCTGCGGCGATGCGGCCGTTTATGTGGACCCATTCGAGCGGGACAGCATCCGAAAGGGCATCGAACTGGTGATCGGGGACGCACAATTCCGTGCAAAACTTGCGCAGTCCGGGCGCGATCGGGCCCAGATTTTCTCCTTTGAAGCCTATTTGACGGCATTGGGTGGGGCGTATTCCCGGCTCGCAGGGTAAGACAGCGCTCATGAGCATACGCTTTGATGCAAGCGACGCGCTGGCGTCATGGGGGCGCGTTGTTAAGGCGACCCATCTCGTGGCGCGCCCGCGCTTTCCGGATGAACTTCCCAGCCTGCTTGCGGGTTTCTCCGCCGCCGAGCCCGGCCTCGCAGTAGGCCTGCGGCGATCTTATGGCGACAGCAACCTCAACCCGGCCGGGCGTGTCATCGACATGACCGCGCTCGACCGCCTGATAGCGTTTGACCGCAAGACCGGCGTCATGCGCGCCGAGGCCGGTTTATCGCTGAGCCAGGCGCTGCAGGTGCTGGTACCCCAAGGCTGGTTCCTGCCCACAACGCCAGGCACGCGCTTCGTTACGCTCGGAGGCGCCGTGGCGAACGATGTCCACGGCAAGAACCATCATGCGATGGGAACATTCGGCGCATCGGTCACGCGACTGAAGCTTCACCGGACCGATGGAAGCACGCACGAACTAGCACAGGGTGACCCGCTTTTCCACGCGACAGTCGGCGGCCTTGGTCTCACCGGTGTAATCGAGTGGGTGGAATTCCGCACCGTCCGCATTTCCTCCGCCAGTCTCGAAGCGCAGGACACGCCGTTCGAGAACGTGTCCGAGTTTTTCGACATGTCGGCGGAAACCAAGGAGACCCACGAACACACCATGGCGTGGGTCGACTGCAGCACCGGCGGCTCGAGCCTCGGCCGCGGTATCCTCTCGTGCGCCAACTGGTCGCCACATGGCGACCTCATGCCCCATCAAGAAGAACCGAAAAAGAAGATGCCGATGGATGCGCCCAGCTTCGCGCTTAACGCGCTCACTGTACGCGCCTTCAACAGCATCCGCCATGGTCTCAAGACCATGCGTAACGGTCCCTACCACACGCATTACGAGCCTTTCTTCTATCCGCTCGATGCGATCGCCCACTGGAATCGGCTCTACGGCGCCAGGGGCTTCTATCAGTATCAATGCGCTCTGCCGTCGGAGACAGCGCGCGACGCAACCATCGAACTTCTCAAGACCATCGTTTCGTCCGGCCAGGGCTCACCGCTGGCCGTGATCAAGAACTTCGGCGCCAACCCACCCGTCGGACTGCTCTCCTTCCCGCGCGAGGGCACGACGCTGGCCATCGATTTCCGTAATCAGGACGAGGACACGCTGAACCTGATGGCCGACCTCGACCAGATCGTGGCCTCCGCTGCCGGCCGGCTCAATCCGGCCAAGGACGGGCGCATCCCGGCCGATCTGTTTCAGTCCGTATATCCAAAATGGCAGGAGTTCTGTGCGCATGTGGACCCGGGCCTCTCATCGGCCTTCTGGAGGCGGGTGTCGGCATGACGGACAAAAATCAGGTGGCAGCCTCCTCGAACCTCGTCGTGATCCTGGGCGCTCTCTCCGCGATCGCTATAGCAACAGCCCGAATTTACGCCTCCGAAGGCGCTGCCCTGATGCTGGTCGCCCGTAGCGCCGATCGGCTCAAGGGCCTCGCCGACGATCTTCGCGCGCGTGGCGCGAAGCAGGTCGAAACTGCGGTGATGGATCTGGAAACTGCAGCGGCCGATGCGCCGAGGCACATGGCCGACTGGATGGCTAAGCTCGGCGGGCTCGACCATGTCCATGTGATTTACGGCTATCTAGGCACGCAGAAGAAGGCGACGTCTGATCCCTCGGAGCTCGCGCGGATCACCTCCTCTAACTATTCGACGGCGGTACTGTGGTGCGAGGCGGCCGCTAACATCATGCGGGCGCAGAAGCGCGGATCTATCGTTGGCGTATCGTCCGTTGCGGGCGATCGCGGACGCCAATCTAACTACGCCTACGGCGCCGCCAAGGGCGGCTTCGCGCTCTACCTGCAAGGCCTCTCTCATTCGCTTGCACTAACCGGCGCACGGGCGGTGGCCGTGAAGCCCGGCTTCGTCGAGACGCCCATGACGGACGGAATGAAAAAGGGCGGCGCCCTCTGGGCGAGCCCCGAGAAGATCGGGAAAATACTCCGCAGAGCAGCCGACAAGGGTGGTCCGATCCAGTACGCGCCCGGCATCTGGCGCATGATCATGACGGTGATCCGCACGGTCCCCGCCTTCGTCTTCCACAAGACGAAGCTGTAAGCTCCGAAAAACAAAGCGAAAATGATGGCTCTCGCCGAGGCCTGCCAACGCGATATCAGGGTAAACGCGATCTTGAGCAGTCTCCGCTAGTGTGCGGTCTTGCCTGGATCGTGCAGCCTTTCGGAAAGTATCGTTAAGGGGACTAAAGTGGGGCACGATCGAATCGTCCGTACCGGGGGCCATACTGGCCCCGGCGCCCAGACCAACGGCACTGATGTTGTGACCATGCCGCTCGCGGTCGATCTCGACGGCACCCTGCTTCTTACCGACACGCTGTTCGAAGCCCTTGCCGAGCATATGCGACGTCGTCCGTTCTGGACCCTGGCGCAGCTGATCCAGCTGCCCTTCGGCATCGCGAAAGTGAAACGGCGGCTCACGGCAACCGTCGAAGTGGATGTTGACCTCCTGCCCGTGAACGAGGACGTTCTCGCCTACTGCAAACATGCCAAGGCCGCGGGCCGCGCTGTCTGGCTGGTATCGGCTGCTGATCAGAAGATCGTCGACAAGGTCGCCCAACGCTTTGGGCTGTTTAACCGCGCGATCGGAAGCGACGGCGAAATCAATAATAAGGGATCCGCCAAGGCGCGCCTGCTCGAGCGGGAAGCCCCCGACGGCTTCGAATACGTCGGCGATAGCCCCGCGGACTTCAAGGTCTGGAAAAAAGCCGCTTGCGCATCGCACGTCGACAAGGGCGAAAAGCGCCGCTGTTCGATCGAACATCTGGGCGTACCCGTTGCCCATTCCTTCGAGCGACCCAAAGCTGGCATCAACACTTGGCTGCAAGCGCTGCGCCTGCACCTGTGGGTGAAAAACGTTCTTATCTTCATCCCCGCCATCCTAGCGATGCGTGTCGCCGAACCGGCGATCCTCACAAAACTACTGATCGCACTGCCGCTGCTCGGCATCATGGCGTCAGGCACCTATATCCTGAATGGCCTTCTCGACCTGCAAGGCGATCGTGGCCATCGCTCGAAGCACAAGCGACCCTTCGCATCGGGACGCATCAAACTATGGCAGGGCTTCGTCACCTCACCTCTGCTCATCCTTGGCGGCCTTTTTGGCGGATTTATCCTGTCACCAGCATTCGCGACAACGATGCTGTCCTACCTCGTCATCACGCTGGCCTATTCGTTCCGCCTGAAGCGCGCCGCGCTTGTCGATACAATCTTGCTGAGTTTCCTCTACACGCTTCGCCTGATCATGGGCGCGGCTCTGACAGCCGTGGCGCTCAGCCAGTGGCTGCTCGTGTTCTCGATGTTCCTGTTCGTTTCCTTGTCGATGGCGAAGCGGCATGTGGAAGTTCTGCAGCTCGTAGCCTCCGGCAAGCGCTACACCGCCGACCGCGGTTATCGCGCCGAGGATGCCGGACTGACGCTCGGGCTTGGCCTTGCGACCGCGACGGCGGCGCCTCTTATCCTTGTTCTCTACATCATCGAATGGGCCTGGCCGTCTGGCTTGTACAGCGCTCCTGAAGCGCTCTGGGCAGCCCCCGTGATCCTGTCGCTCTGGCTGATGCGTGTCTGGATGCTGGCCAATCGCGGCGAACTGCACGACGACCCGGTTGTGTTCGCGGTCAAGGATCCGAAGAGCCTTCTCGCCGGGGGGGCGCTCGCCGTCTGTTTCCTCGCCGCCGCCACCCTGCCCGCAGGTTTTGCATCCGTGCTCAACCTTGACCACCTGTTCGGCGCGCGCTGAGGTTGACCCACATGGCCAACGAAGCAAACAGGCCGGAAAGACCGGGCAAGACGAAATCGCTCGCCGAGTTCGCGCTCTTCCTCGCCCTTGGCGGCGTCGCGGCGCTGACCAATCTCATCGTGCGCTACTTCCTGAACTTCATCATGCCGTTCGAGGCGGCTGTCGTGCTGGCTTACATCGCCGGCATGGTCGTGGCGTTCCTGCTGTTCGGAAGAATCCTCTTCGATGGCAGCGACAGCGCTCTGTCGCGACGTATCATCCGCTTCACCCAGGTCAACATCCTGGGCGCGGGGCTTGCCTGGATCGTCAGCATCACGATGGCCCGCTTTATCCTGCCCGCAATTGACGGGGACTGGCATCCTCTGGAGATTGCCCACTTCGTCGGCGTCGCAACGCCAGCATTCACCAGCTACTTTCTACACAAGTATTATACGTTCACCTGAGAACCCAGCTCAACGCGCGCTGCGATAGGGGCTGCCGCGCCATAGTGCCGGCCGCTCGACCAACCACCAGAGTAGCAGCGCAACGACGATCGCGATGCCGAGGCTGGCCGCCATACCGATCGCAAACGAACCCGCGAACAACCCTGCGACGATCGCGCCCTGAATGATGGGGAAGTGCACGATAAAGAGGCCGTACGAAAGATCTCCGAACCGTGCCGGATCGAGCAGGCACGGCACGCCCACGGCAAACCATACCGCCGTCAGGCCGAGCCCAACGCACGCACGGCATCCGCCGCCGGGAGCCGGATGCTGCAAGCGCTGTTGAAGCGAGATAGCTTCGAAGTAGGGCGGTTGCACGTCGCGACACTGATGAAGACAACGGGCATCGAGGCAATTTATCGCCGGCCGAACACCTCGAAGCCTGCGCCAGGGTACAAGGTCTTCCCTATCTCCTGCGCAAGGTCCCGGTGACGGCGCCCAACCAGGTCTGGGCGATGGACATCGCTTATGTTTCGATGGCGCGAGGCTTCGTCTATCTTGCGGCGGTGGTCGATTGGTTCAGTCTCAGGGTTCTGGCCTGGCGTCTATCGATCTCGATGGACGCGAGCTTCTACATCGAGGCGGTGGAGGAGGCGCTGGCTCGCCATGGCAAGCCGTCGATCTTCAACACCGACCAGGGCAGCCAGTTTATCTCGATGACGTTCACAGGTGTGCTGAAGACGGCCGGTATCGCGATCAGCATAGATGCCAGAGGCGCGTGGCGGGACAACGTTTTCGTCGAGCGGCTCTGGTGGACCATCAAGTACGAGGAGGTCTATCTGCGCGCCTACACCAGCGTGTCGGAAGCCCGCACCTAGCTCGGCCGGTATCTCGCCTTCTACAACACCAAGCGCCCACACTCGAGCCTTGACCGGCAAACGCCGGACGAGGCGTACTTCAAGCAGCTGCAGCCAATCCCGGCCGCAGCATAAGCGAGGCGGAAATCCACTTGTCCAAACCCCGGAACCTGTTCAGACAAACTGAGCCACCTCTGTACTGTAGCTAGCCTACCGCACAAAAACTTTTGCGATCACTCAAGAATGATCGCGCCGCCACGACGTCTGCAGTCCAGGGTACACATCTCCACTTTGAGACGAGCGATCGATGGCCGGCGATCCAAACGGGTCGTCTCCAAGCATGTGTTTCCAGCGCGATAGAAACTGCCTTGACTCGCGTGCAAGGCGTCGGCGCTTCTTTTTCGATAACTCGTCGAGACCTCTCGATTGGCTCTCATGATGAATAAGCACGGCGTCGCCGCGATAGATGTTGCGTAAACCCATCATGTGTAGGCGCAAGCAGAAGTCGATGTCGTTGAAGGCAACCGCGTAAGACTCGTCCAGACCTCCGCATGAGCGGTACAGATCACGACGAACTGCCAAACACGCCGCGGTGACGGCCATCCGGGACCCAGGATACACAATGTGAGGAATGAGGTTCGCCTCCTCCTCGGACTTGCCCTTCCAGAGGTGGCCGCAAACTCCGCCGAGCCCGAGCATCACACCGGCGTGCTGGATCGAACGGTCAGGATAAAGGAGACGGGCCCCCACCGCTCCTACGTCTGAGCGCATGGCGGACGACACAATTCGCGACAGCCAGCCAGATTGGATAGGCTCGACGTCATCGTTAAGAAGCAGAATGATATCCCCTTGCGCCTGCTCCACGGCGCGATTGTTGAGATACGAGAAATTGAACGGACTATCATCTACCACTCTCTGCAGTGGAAATGGCGCTGCGGATACCAGGGCGTCCAGTCGAACGTCTGTGGACCCATTGTCCATCAGGATGACTTCAAAGTTCGGATAGGCAGTGCGTTCAGCAAGACCTGCAAAGCACTTGGCCAAGAGATCGATGCGAAACTTTGTCGGTACGATGATTGAGACGCTGGGCGCTGCATCCAGGGTCGGAATTGGGGGTTGCGGCAGGCTGTAGCTGGCTGCGCGGCTGCGCGACACGAGAGGGAGTGCGATGCGTTGAACTGCTCTAGCCCCGCCGGAAACGCCCTCCGCACAAATACGAGACCATGAAGCATCACCGTCATTTGCGCGAACAAAAATCGGCGCTTGAACGTAGTCGGCATAGCCTGCCAGTTCCGCATCCCAGCAAGGCTTTGCAGTGATACGACCGCCCTCAAGGGCGTCCGCGTAAATCACCTTAGTTTCACGATGCACCTCGAAGAATGCGGCGACGATCTCGAACGCGCGAGGATGAAGTATGTCAGTGTCGAGAATGCTGGCGAGTACCGCCGATTGTACAATCTCGACACGCTTGCCCGGGGGGTGATGGATCGTGTCGACCCTAGCGTGCAGCGTCTGTTCAGTTGAAGGAGCCAGACTTTTTCGCACTCCTACCGGATGGCCTGAAGCAATGCGCGCAAGAGTTCGAAAAATTTGCGCTGGCGTTCGCTGACGAGACAGCATTCTTGATGCACCGCGTGCAAGGAATGCCAACTCTTCGCAAATGCTGAGACGTCGCAAACATAGCCTGCGGAACCTCCTGCTGGACGGCCACGGCGTTAGAACCAGCGATACGTCGCAGCTCAGGTCCTGACCGAATCTTACGCAAAATTCTCCGGCGTTCGCGCCACTGAACACAATATAGTCGCCCATTGAGCTTGTCAGGCGGAGCTCGAGCTCGCCGACGTCTCCTTCACACTCAAATTTCCACCACCCCGCCGCGAGCTGGCGTTCGCCGAAGGAGGCGATTGACCACGGCATCCTGACATCGAAAACGTCGTCGTCGCGCACAATTGCAGGATCAGGAGTGAAGGCCAGCTCCAAGAAATCGAGATAAGCAAGCGACATCAGCGCGATCCAGATACCAACGGGTGGACGTGGCTTTCCAGATCGGCAGCGATGGCGCCGCCGGGACGCCAGGGCTCGGACAACGTCAGGACCGCATCGCGACCGGCAGCGGCAAGTCGTTTCCGAAGATCTGCAGACGCGGCTAGTGCTTTCAATTTCAAAACGGCATCGTCTAACCGCGGCATGGCCCACACCTGTCCTCGCGCTGTGTAGACACCATAGCTATCAATTGAAGGCGCAAGTTCGTATCCAATGAGCAATTCGGGTATCGCGCCCATGAAGTCGAGATTTCCGGACCAGCCGGTCGACAGCGCCGGCACGCCCATCAGCATGGCTTCTGCAAGCGATAGCCCGAAACCTTCGGCCCGATGAGGGGAAAGCAGGATATCGCTCGAGGCGATGAGCTTGCGCACTTCGGACTGAGAAAGCGTTCCACTGACAAAGCAAATGTCGCTTCGCCCCGCAGTCGCGTCCATTGCAGAGTCGCGAAAGCCCGGATGAGTGGCGTCAGCCTGCGTTTTCACGACAAGCAGCGTCTTGCCTTCCCCGCTTGGAAACGCCTCGCGATAGATTCGGATCGCGCCCAACAAATTCTTGCGGTCGGCGCTGGAATTCAGATCGCCCATCGAAAGCACAATCAGGGCTTCCTCAGGAAGTTGGAAGCTCGAGCGATCTCTCGCTTCCTTGGGAGGATCAAGTGCGACTGGGTGTGGAATGACCTTGATGGGGGTACGCACATGAGCGGCGCGGAGACTTTCCGCAACAAAGCGACTCGGCGTCCAGATTTCGTGAAAGGCGGGAGAAAGTCGCGCCCAGCTCGCGGGGGCTACCGGCAACTCCCACGACCAATATCCAATGCGACGGCGTCCGCGCCAGATAGCAGGATTAATTGCCCGGAGCGCATGCACTGCTTCCGGCGGATTGGCGTGAAGGATCCACGCCCCTCCCTTGCGTGTGAAGGGGAGGCCCGACGCAGCGTCTGCGGGAGACGACAGCGTATGCCGTAGATCATGCGCCAGGGGCTCAAAGCCGGCATGGCGCATGCCCGCCAGCGTAAGTCGCGCCGCTTGCGAGACGCCTTTGGATTCATTGATAAGTCCGGACACAACGAGCTGACCAGCCTGAATGGGCTCAGGCTTGCCAAGCTTGCTCCTGACCTGGAATTCGGGCGAACGCTGGAGAGTCCGATGGATCGCCATCCGTGCGATGCGCGGGACCAGCGCTCTCCAGAGTGACTTGCCCGCCTTAGTCAACACGCCGACGCCGTCCCCTGAGCCCGGCGATAGTCCGAGCTTGCACGAGAATACCTGTTGGCGACGGATGCATGCAACACAATCGGCAAATGGCTCATAGCCCGTGTGTAAACTCGCGCAGGCGAGGCAGTTTGCTGTCGCGATGAGAAAGCGTGGCGACTTCGGGATCGATTGGCCATTCGATCCCAAGATCAGGATCGTTCCATAGCACGCCGGCTTCGCTTTCTGGATGATAGGGCGCGGAAACTTTGTAGACAACCTTCGAGTTCGGTTCGAGCGTACAGAAACCGTGAGCAAATCCTTCGGGGACGTAGAGCTGCTCCCCATTTGATGCGCTCAACACACGCGACACATGCCTGCCAAAGGTTTCCGACCCTGACCGCAAATCGATAGCGACGTCGAATACGGCACCAGACACGCAACGCACGAGCTTGGCCTGCGCATAGGGTGCCAACTGAAAATGCAGTCCCCGAACGGTTCCGGCATTCACGGACATGGACTCGTTTTCCTGCACAACGTCGCTCAAGTGCAGCGTGTCGCGCCAGCCACGCACATAGACCTCACTTACATACCCTCTCGGGTCTTCGAAGCGTCGCGGCGTGATCACGCAAACGCCCGCTAATTCGAGAGGCAGCAGCATGTTGGGGGACCTCTCTAGGATCATGCTGGAATCTGACGAGGTATGGGCCGACCGATCACCCATCCGCGCCCAGAAAGCAACGACGGACACGCATCCTAAGATTAGAATACCACTTAGACATCGACCGTGTCTGCATTGTGGCGGGATTGACGGTTTGCAACACATGCACCGTGCGCCGGCGAACGGGACCGCAACAAGACTGCCCGTTGGAGGGCGGCCGTCACGCTGTGGACCCAGCGGTTAGCCTCTGCTAATAGCGCCGCTGAGCGCTGGCGATCAAGAATCGAGTGTCGAGTTAATGGCCATACAGTCAATCGTGTACGAGCGCAGGGCCACTTTTGAAGAAGCTCAAAAAGAAGCTGGCGTCGGGTATGAGAACGACCTGCTTTTGAAAGACGCGCAGGCGCGGCCACACGATATTTCAGCCGCCGACATCCGCTCTCTTCCAGCATTTTTCGGACATTCAATAGCTGCGCTTGGAATGATTGCGCTTCGTATGGGCCGGCGCAAACTGAGCGTGCTCGATGTCGGGGGCGCGTTGGGTGGACATTTTTCCGTGGCCAAGACCACGTTCGGATCGAGCCTTGAATTCGACTGGGCCGTCGTAGAAACCAAAATGTACGTAGATTATGGGCGGAGCTTTATAATAACGCCTGAGATTTCATTCTTCGACTCCGTCGAGGCGGTGAGTCAGGAAGTTTTCCACGTCGCCTATCTTAGCAGCGTGTTGCCGTACGTGAGCGACTTTGAAGGGTTGCTGGGCGCAGCCGCACTTAAGTCGGCACCCTATCTTTTTATATCCCGAACCGGACTGCACGATACGGAAATTCCGTTCCTGCAGACAGTGACGTACGATTTCGGGGTCGTTCGCTATCCGGGTCGCATCTTATCCCGCGCCCTGCTATTGGAGCGACTCGAGAAGACGCACGAACTAATCACGTCATGGGACTATGATCAGTACAGTGTCGAGAACCGACCTTACAGCGCTCCGTCAATGCTTTGGCGCCGCCGTGGATAGGCGTTCGACGTCCCGTCAGATTTAGAGTCGAGACCCGTCAGATGGATCTTTCAGACTGCCGTTGTGTGCAGTGCGGCAGGCCGGACCTCGGTCCTGTGCAGTGGTCTGGCGACATTGACGAGCCCGGCTCGGTAAGTTGTCTAGCTTGCGCCACCGTCTACGAGATCCTGGACGGAATTCCCTACCTGATGGTGCTCGAAGAGCCCGATTTTGTTTCGCTTGTCGAAATCGCCGGCGAGTTCGATTCCCAAAACTATATTTCCAAGAAAGCCCGCAAACTCGACGCTGGCTGGCCCAATCTGCTCGAACGCCGCCATGCGACTCCAGCGGAAGATTTGGAAGCGATGCTGTCTGACCTGTCGCTAGACATGCGCGCCCAACTCAATGATCGCTACGAGCAATGGCGCGAAATTTGGCTACTGTCGCGCGAACTTGAGTTCAAAGACAAGAAAGTGCTTGTCGTGGGAGCCGGCCTTGGGTTTGACACCAATCTGCTGCTTCACCGCGACGCCAAGGTCACGGCTGTAGACTTGAACCCGCAAACGAATGCTTTCGGGCGCGCCCAAACGCCGGACGCCAGGTGGATTGGCGCCGTCGGACGCCGGTTGCCGTTTGTCGACCAGTCATTCGACTATGTGTCGATCAGCGCCTCACTCCATCACGTGCTCGACGTCTCTGCGACAATCGTCGAAATGCTGCGTGTGTTGAGGCCGGGCGGGTCCTTGATCACGACGAACGATAGCTTTTCGCGAGATTCGACGACTGATCTGGAAGACGCGCGGATGTGGAACGACCACGCGGCGGTCTTGCGCGGTATCAATGAGAACACACCGCGGCTTCAGGTATTCATCGACCCGCTGATCGAGCGCCGCGGAGACCTTGAAATCGAGTTCTGGACCAGCCGCGCTTATGGCGTGTGGGTCGAGGCCCAGAAGATGTCGATGGACTTCCTCATGCCGCGCAAGTGGTCGCTGGCGCACGACGCTGAAAGGCTGCGCAACGCCGCAGGTGGTCTCTTCATGCGCGTGACGCCGAAGAAGGCGATCGAAAGCACTTTTGTCCCGCCCGGCCCGGCCATCACGAAACCCAGCACGCTCAAAGGATACATTGGCGACAAGCGCCGAGCGATGGCGCAGATCGCACACCTGACACCGCCGAAATATCGCTCACCCAAATTCCCGGCCGCCGCCGGGAATACCAAATTCCATGTCTTGAGCGGATGGCGCTGGCGCGAAGAAGACGAGATCGGTCGCGAAGCATACCTTTTAGGTCGCTGGTGGGTTCATCGTCCCGCGCGCGATCATGTGCTTTTTGTTACTGTGTCGACTTCTATGTTCGACGCCGCGACCGATCCGCTTTTCACCGTCGCCGTAGATGGTGAAGTGGTTGCTACCCGACGCGCCCACCGGGGCGAGCACATCGAT
>CANJWR010000138.1 GCA_947478455.1 Beijerinckiaceae bacterium
CGGATCGTCGATTTCGCCTTTATGGCGGAGCGGGATCACTCTATCCTCGTTCATGGCGTAACGCTCCTTCGGGAGGTTCGGGTGGCTTCAGCACCAACCCCGTTACGCCGCCTTCTTCATACCGTCACCCAGTTTCCGACATAGCTCCCCGAATAGATCGCTCCGAAAGCCCGCGTTCTGAGCCAGCCGCGACCGGGCATCCGGCTCGCCACGCGTGGCAAGAACTCCGCCTCGGGTTGAGTTGCTGCCCAAAATCCTTACACTCAAAGCAGCAACAGGCAGGGCTATAGACAATGGTGCAAATCGCGCACTTCCGGGATGTCCCTTGGTCAGAACGTGAAGAGAGGCACCGCGAGGGGAGTCTTTCGTTCAAAAATCTGTTTCAGGGCGAGGAAGCGGATCCGAACAACTTTCGGCTCGTGCTTTCGCGGTCGGACGGCGCCTATACCAGCCCGTACCATCGGCATAATTTCGATCAGGTCCGCTTCTGTGTTCGCGGCTCGGCCAACATTGCGCCGGGGAAGACTTTGCACCAAGGCGATGTGGGATATTTTCCCGAAGGCACGCCTTATGGTCCGCAGAAGGACATTCCGTCGGAGCGCCTCACACTGGTGCTGCAATGTGGCGGCGCGAGTGGTCTTGGATATATGAGTTCTGCACAATTGCGTCGCGGCACAGAAGAACTCGAAAAGCGGGGAAAGTTCGGTGGTGGGCGGTTCCGCTTCAATGGCCAGCCAGAAAATCAAGCGCGCGATTCCTACGAGGCAATCTGGGAGCATATCTTCCAGCGGCCGATGGAATACCCGCAAGCGCGTTACGACGACCCTATCCTCATGCGATCGGGAGCTTTCAGCTGGGCTCCAGATTCGTCACATGCGGGCATTGATCGAATGCTGCTCGGCGCGTTCACTGAGCGCGGAACCCGCATCGAGATGCTGCGCATCACCGAGGGGGCGACGATCACGCTTGGCGACGCTAACGCAATGGTCCTCGCCTTCGTCATTTCCGGTCGCGGCAAAGTCGCCGGTGGCGCCTTTGAAGATTACAGCGGCTTCAGGATCGACGCTGCCGAATCGCTGCGACTGGACGCGCACGCCGTTTCGCAGATGCTGGTTATGACCCTGCCGGTTGTGCATCGGTCTGAACAAGTGCGCGCTGGCATCCCAGCGCGGCAACCTCAAACGGTGTAATATTGCCTCAGCCGTAAGAGAATCCGCCGTCGACAGCGAGCGACTGGCCGGTAATGAATGCTGCCGCATCGGACGCCAGGAAGAATGCCGCACCGGCAAGATCCTCTGACTTTATCACACGCGGGATCGCCTGCGCTTCCTTCGCTCGGCTGGCGCGTACTTCCGATGTCACCGGACTCGGACGTTCGACGCCTGTCTCGATTGAACCAGGCAAAATGGCATTGACGGTGATCCCGAACTCGCCCAGTTCGCGCGCCAGTGCGCGCGTCATCCCGACGAGCGCTGCCTTGGACGTTATGTAATGCGCATAAGGCCTTGATGGCGGCTGTCGGATCGTCGCTGAAGACATGATCACGATGCGGCCCCAACCTGCCGCGATCATTATTGGCACGGCCTCACGCACGCAGTTGAAGGCGCCTGTCACATTAACGTCCATGGCGCGCCGCCAGTCTTCGTCACTGATGTCCTGCACCCGGGTTGGCGCCAGGCCGGACCAGCGAGCATTATTGATCAGGACATCTACTCGTCCAAAACGTTCGTTCACCCGCGCGAACAGATTCCGCACAGACTCAGAGTCGGTGACGTCGGTTTCGATCGCCAGCGCCTCGCCTCCGCTGGCGGCGATTTCGGCTGCGACGTTCGATCCATTCCGGGCGTTCATCTCCGCGATGGCGACTATGAACCCGTTCGCGGCGAAATGGATCGACAGCGCGCGACCGATGCCCTGGCCACCGCCGGTGATGACGCACACCTTTTTGTCCATCAAATGCCTCTATGCGGGAAGAAAGTCAGCGGTCCACATTAGGCCGCCAAGCGTCCGTCGCGGATTCTAGGAGAGAAAGGAGCTGCGTAAAAATGACCCCGAGAATCACGACGAGAACGAGCGAGACCATCATCTCGTTTGTCTTCAGCTTCTGTCCGTAAAAAGCGATGCTGTATCCGAGGCCCGCAGTGGCTCCGAACAATTCTGCCGCGATGACGCCTGTCAGGGCACGGCCGACCGCAAGTCGCAGTCCGGCGATCAGGATCGGCACCGAGCCAGGCAGCGTCACTTTCAGGAACAGATCGTGTGGCCGCGCCCCAAAAGAGATAGCCGCGCGGACGAGATCCTGATCGACGTTCTTGATGCCCGAAAGCGTGTTGGCATAGATGGGCGTTAGCGCGAAGATGAATGCGATCGCGATGATCGTCGGCTCGCCAAGACCTAACCATGCAATGAAAAGCGGATAGAACGCGATCGTCGGCGACGAATATTTGAACCAGATGAACGGCTCCAGCACATATTCGATTGTGCGCGACCAACCCGCCATTACGCCCAGCATACCGCCCACAGTCACTGCCAGAGACAGTCCGACCGCAAACTCGTAGAGGCTTACAGCCATATTATCGCGGACTTCGCCACTCTGGAGCTGCCGCCAGAACTCAACTGCGACGCGCGACGGACTCGAGACGAAGAAGGCCTTGATGTAGCCAAAATCGACGGCGAACTGCCAGATGAGCAGTAGCACCGCAAAGGAGATAATACCGCTGATCAGAGCCTGATGCTTCTTGAAAATTCGCGTCACGAGGCCGGTCTCCAGCTTCGGACATGGTCTTCCAGGTTACGAACCGAAATGGTCAGCCCATAGCCGAATATGCTGACGACAAAGGCGTAGACCAGAAGATTGTTCATATGCATACCCTGGCCGTATGTCATCAACTGGTACCCGATGCCAGCCTCCGAGACGAACATTTCGCCTACAATGACGCTCAGGAGTCCGCGGCCGATGCCCAGCCGCACGCCCATCAAGATCGCCGGAAGAGAACCGGGGATCAGCACTTTTAAAAAAATGTCGATCTTGTTCGCGCCGAACGAACGTGCTGCCAGCAAGAGCCGTTGGTCAGCGTTGCGGACACCCGCTATTGTATTGACGATAATTGGAAAGACCGCGCCAAGGAACACCACCGCAACCTTGGACGCCATGCCGATCCCGAGCCAGACGATCAGGATCGGCAGCAATGCAAGCCGGGGCGCCGTGTAAAGCGCCATGAGCGGCGGCTCGACGAACAGCCGAATGCTCCGGGAGGTGCCGAGCACCAATCCAACCGGAATGCTGACCACAAGCGCCAGTCCAAAGCCGAGCGCGAACTCGCTGAAGCTAACCCAGGCATGGTGGTAAAACGCGCTAGTTTGGAAGATCACTACAGCCGCGCGATAGACCTGACTCGGCTGACTCGTGAAGCGGACGTTGATCCAATTCCATTCGGCGGCGAATTCCCAAAGCAACAGGAACAGAACCACCGAAAGTGTGGAAACTCCGACGCCATAATACCGGTCAATGAACGGACCGGCCGCAAAACTGCGCCTTGGCGCAATCTGATCGATGGCCGTCATCAGGCGATGTCCTCTACCATATGCAGCGCTTGCATATCGGCAGAAATATAGTCCCGCAGTTTGCGGCGATATTCAATGAACGACGGGCTGTCGAGCATGGCGGCGGTGCGAGGGCGCGGCAGGTCGATTTCGACAACATCGCGGATGTGGCCCGGATTGCGACCCATCACCACGACTCTGTCGCCCAGAAAGATCGCCTCGTCGATAGAATGGGTCACGAAGACCGCAGTCTTCTTATCACGTTCCCAGATACGCAGCAGCTCGTCGCCCATGACTTCGCGGGTTTGTGCGTCCAAAGCCCCGAACGGTTCATCCATCAGGAGCACCTGCGGATCGACAGCCAGCGCCCGTGCAATGTTGACGCGCTGGCGCATTCCGCCGGAGAGCTGGTGGGGGTGGTAATCGGCAAAGTTGCCAAGACCGACCATCCGTACGAAACGCGCTGCCCGCTCGTCGATGTCGTCGCGCTTCCATCGTTGTAATTCCAACGCAAAGCGGACATTGCCATGCACCGAACGCCAGGGCAGCAGAGACGCGTCTTGAAAGACCATGGCGCGGTCCTTACCGGGCCCTGTTACGTCCTTGCCTTCGACACGTATTGAACCGCGCGAGCACTCGATCAGGCCTGCCAGCGCGAGCAGCAGTGTGCTCTTGCCGCAACCGCTGGATCCGACGATTGTGACGAACGAGCCCTTTTCGATCGACAGGCTGACCCCCTGGATCGCCACGAAGGATTCTTCGCTTTTAGGCTTCTTGTATTCGATGGCGACATCGCGGATTTCGATCTGGCTCATTTCGATCTTTCGGTCGCGAATCGGGACCCGCTATTGCGGCTTCCATTCGTCGATTGTCTTCATGAAGCGGTCGTCCCAATATTTCTCCTTCGGCCACGCCTCGGTGACGTCGCCGGATGCGATCGCCATGTCGAAGAACTTTTTCATTCCTTCGTCTGAGGCCAGCCTGCCATCCTCACGCCAGCCGTCGATCAGTTCGTCATAAGCGCGCACCGCGTATTTTTCCTCCAGCCCTGCGCGAGCGACAAGCGCCTTGACCGCACGGGGCTTGTCGGCCTTCGCCAACCGGACCGCCTTGATAAACGCGCGAAGAATCGCCTTGGTGGTCTCCGGGTTAGCATCGATGAATTTACGCGCAGCGAAGAAGGACTGGATCGGGAAGTCTGGCATGAGGTCGCTCTGGCGCGCGACCAGATTGTAGCCGCGATCAGCCGCGATGAAGTTGTGCGGCCAGCTGAAAATGCCAACATCGATCTGATTGGTTTCCATCGCGACGAGCCGCTCCGGCGAGCCACCTCCTTGTATGATCCTTGCGTCCTTCTGCGGATCGAGACCGGCCTTCGCCATCGCAAACCTTGTCAAAGCGTCAGTCGACGAACCAAATCGCGTAATGCCGATACGCTTGCCCTTTGCCCCGGCCAGCGTCTTGATGGGCGGCAATGCGTACCAGTAGAATGGCATCTGATTGAAGCCGCCGAAAAACACCCTGACGTCCTCTCCGGCGACAATTGCGGACAGAACGCTGGTGGGTGCCGCGACCCCCACCTGTACGGATTCTGCAACCACAGCCCGCGTCATATCCGAGCCGCCGCGAAACGCGAGGACCTTCACGTTGAGGCCCTCTTCTTTAAAAATTCCACTCTCTTCGGCGAGGTAGATTGGAAGGAACGTCGAATCGTTGACCGAAAGGCCAACGGTGACATTGGTGGTCTCAAGCTTCCTGCTCTGCCCAAAGGCCGGAACGCCAGCGGTTTGGGCGAACGCGATAAGCAAGGCTGCGGTGAGCCAGGCGTTCATTCGCAGCGCAGATCGCATGGATTTCCTCCCGAAACGGCGCTTTCAGAAGCGCGCTGACTGTTGAAATACTAGATGTAGTTTCCTTACCATGGTCACGGACTAGCAGCAATTCTGCACCCCGGAAAAAGCCCAAAACAGTGGTTTACAGGAATGCACATCATGGAATGGGATTCGGCACGACCGACGGTGGCAAGGTAGGTCCGCCTCAGTTAGCTCATCCCTGTGTTTGCAAATTGGCACGGATCGGCTCCATTTCCGAAGAACTTCCCACTGCCCACATCCGGACGAGCAGTTTCAATACTTTCCGCCAGGAGAATGTTCGAACCCCGTTCCTTTCCCTCCGCCACGACCATTCGGAACTGATTTCTCCGCCCTTTCCTCTAGCCGCAATAGCCGCCTGCGCCGCAGCAGTTTGCCAATTTGGCTATTGACCTCGGTCCAGAGGGAATGCCCCAGATTCGCTCTCTGAGGGCCAGCATTCTCTAAAGCTCATGACTCCGGCAATTTGGTACGGATTTTTAAAGCACTGAACTTCAAGCGGTTTTTGGAGCCTCATTCGCTTGAGTTTTGCATTCCTTCTGGGCAACCAACAGGATCTTCAAAAAGCCGACGATCCAACATACGGAAAATTGCGGCTGCTTTTCAGTCGGTCATGGTTCGTCATTCCATTTTGTCCGCTAATCAATTGATAGCGGACATGCCCGCTGAACATAAAAACGGCTGCAAGCCGCCATAAGCAGACTTTCGTCGGCGAGCGAGACGGAAAAAATCAACCGTAACTAAGTGAGCGCGGGGAAAGGGCCCACCCGATATGCGTCACTTGCGTTCGCTCATCGCGATGCCAAAACTCTGTCCGGTGCGCGCCGTCCTATAGAGCGGCAGGATTTCCCATAGGAACTCAATGAGGCGTTGCGGTGCATAAGGCTTCTGAATGCACGGCGCGCTCCTGAATACCTCATGCTGTTGGCTGGGCAGATAGCCAGATACGACAACAAAAGGGCGTCCGCTCGCCCTCAAGGCGGTGGCGGCTGGCCCAGCGCTGACACCGGCCAAATTCGTGTCCAGGATGGCCGCGTCGAATGCATCCCCCTCTATCATCGAGAGCGCAGTTTTGGCCTGCTGCGCAAGCCTACCAGTTTCGCCGGCCACCCCGGCATTGCAGCCCAGACCGACCATGCATTAACATCAAACTCGATCACCCGTGGTGTCAGGCCAATCTGGGGCTGACCGCCAATATCAGGGGTTAGGAAATCCGGTGTCCGCCGTGCGCGGAGTCGGTCAGGAGGAAACGATGATTTCGCGTTTGCCACTTCTTGCCTTGGGCGCATCGACCATGTTGTTCGCCGTTTCAGGGCTGGCGCATGTCGCTTCCGCTCAGGGCGTCGGAGATTTCTACAAGGATAAGCAGATTCGCTTCATCATTCATTCCAGCGCGGGCGGCGATTACGATCAGTGGGGACGGCTCGTCATCCGATACATGACCAAGCATATTCCGGGGAATCCGGCGATAGTACCCACCAATATGCCCGGCGGCGGTGGGCTCGTGGCAGCGAACTTTCTCTATAATACCGCGCCGCGCGACGGCACGACTTTTGGGATCATTGGCCGTAACCTGCCATTCCAGGCTTTGACCAAGGTCGACAATGTTCGCTTCGATCCCCTGAAGTTCAACTGGATCGGCAGTCCCGAACTTACGAGCCGTGTTTGTGCGGTTACGGAACATTCTCCGGCCAAGACCGCCCAGGAGGCTTTCGAGAAAGAAGTCCTGATGGGTGGCGCGGGCGCCGGAACCGCAGTCAGCACTGTTCCCATGTTGCTGAACCGGCTGCTGGGGACCAAGTTCAAGCTGGTCGAAGGATATGGCGGTTCGACAGCAGTTGTGCTGGCGATGGAGCGAAACGAGGTTCACGGCATCTGCCAAAGCTACACATCTGTCGAGCGAAGCAAGCCCGGCTGGATTGCTTCGGGCAAACTCAAGGTTCTTTTCAATATGGAGAAACAGCCGCTCAAAGTCATCAATGCGCCGTCAATCCACCAGTTCGCGTCGACAGATGAGCAACGCCAGATCCTGTCACTGTTTTCCTCGAGCGTCGAGTTCGGCCGCCCGTTCGTCGCGCCGCCGGAGGTGCCGGCTGACCGCGTCAAAGCGTTGCGCACCGCTTTCGTGTCGGCCATGAAGGAACCCGAGCTTTTGAAAGATGCGGAAAAGCTCGGGCTTGATCTCGCGATCGTCGATGGCGAGGAACTGACGGGGTTGATCAGCGACATGATGGCCACACCCGTCGATCTGGTGGGCAAGATGGAAGCGCTCCTGAAATAGCTGTAACCGCCGTCGCGACGACGTTTTGGGAGAATGATTTGAGCAGGGCGACATTGCCGCTTTCGCGGTTCAGGGTGATTGATCTGTCACGTGTGCGGGCCGGCCCAACATCTGTGCGTCAGCTTGGCGACTGGGGGGCTGATGTCATCAAGGTCGAGCTGCCCGCTCGTGTGCAGGAGGATGACGGCTATACGGGTGCACGGCACGCGGCAGATTTTCAAAATCTCCATCGCAACAAGCGCAGCCTCACGCTCGATTTAAAGGCGCCGGAGGGCAAGGAAATTCTCTTCAAGCTCGTCGCTACGGCAGATGTGGTGGTGGAAAACTTCCGGCCCGACGTGAAACATCGTCTCGGCATTGATTACGAGGCGATGTCGGCAATTAATCCGCGCATTGTGTACGGAAGTATTTCGGGATTCGGGCAAGATGGCCCTTATGCGGCAAGGCCCGGCGTGGATCAGATCGCGCAAGGGATGAGCGGTTTCATGTCCGTCACCGGACATCCCGGGCAAGGGCCGGTGAGGGCGGGAGCCGCTATCGCGGACGTCAGTTCCGGTCTTTACTTGGCGCTGGGCATTCTGACGGCCTTGCTGGAGCGCGAAGTCTCGGGGCGGGGACAGTGGGTTTCGACGTCCCTTCTCGAAGCGCAGATTGGCCTGCTCGATTTTCAGGCTGCCGCTTGGCTGTTCGACGGTAAGGTTCCGAAACAGGCGGGCAACAATCATCCCAAGACCATCCCCACCGGTTTGTTCGACACAAAAGACGGCCATATCAACATAGGTTCAGGCAACCAGAAGCGCTGGCGCGCGCTGACGAAGGCGATGGGGGCGCCTCAACTTGCCGAAAAGCCCGGCTTTGACTCGCCCGAAGCCCGACGGGCCAACCGCGATGCCGTGAATGCAGCCCTCGGCGAGATTTTCGTGACGAAAACTAGCGCCGAATGGGTAGAAATTCTCAACGCTGTCGGCATTCCGTGCGGACCTGTCTATACGATCGATCAGGCCTTTGCGGATCCACAAGTGCGCCACATCGGGATCGCGACCTCCATCGATCACCCCAAGCTCGGTCGCAGGGAGATTGTTGGCCAACCGATCCACATGTCGCGCACACCCTGGGAGGTGCGCTCGGTGACGCCGGAAGTGGGCGAGCACACGGGCACGATTCTCACGGAACTGGGCTATGACGAGGCCGCTATCGAAAGCCTGCGTGCGCGACACATTGTTTGAATTGCCCGGAGCCGTGCGCCGGAGGGCGCACGCGGATTGGCCGACGGCCGGAGGATGAAATTGCAGCAGTTGGCAACCGACAAGATGATAGCCGTCAAGGAAGGCGGCATCGGCTGGATGACTTTCAACAATCCCGAACGCCGGAACGCGATTTCCTACGAGATGCGGCAAGCGATCTTGCAGATTCTGGATGATTTCGAGGCCGATCCGGCTATCCGGGTCATCGTGCTGAAGGGCGCAGGCGACAAGGCGTTCGTGTCTGGATCCGATATTTCGCAGTTCGAGAAGCGCCGCGCAACACCTGAGCAGCAGCAGGAATATGCGGAACTCTCGACACGCGTGCAGCAACGCTATGATAGCCTGACGAAGCCCCTGATCGCGATGATCAGCGGATATTGCCTCGGGGGCGGGTTGGGAACGGCGTTGAACGCCGATCTCAGGTTTGCTGCCGAAGACTCGGAGTTCGGCGTCCCGGCCGGTCGACTGGGAATTGTCTACAACTGGCGCGGCGTGAAGCGTCTGACCGCGTTGATCGGACCGGCCAACGCCAAGGAAATGCTTTTCACTGCGCGGCGTTTCTCTGCCGCAGAGGCATTACGCATGGGGCTTGTGAACAAGGTTGTGCCGCGCGCCGATCTTGAATCCAGTGTTCGCGACCTCGCGGCTACAATCGCCGGGAATGCCCCGCTGTCAGTTGCGGGCAGCAAACGCATGGTGGACGAAGCGATGAAAGACCCGGACAAGCAGGACGAGGTGATGTGCAAGGCGCTGTCCAAGGCGGCACTGGCAAGCGAGGACTATGTCGAGGGCCGGCGCGCGTTCATGGAAAAGCGCAAGCCGAACTGGGTCGGACGATAACACTAGGATTGGCGAAACATATGACGGACGGCACAGCATCAAAACTCCCACTTGACAGCGAAGTGGCCATTGTCACAGGAGCAGGGGTCAAGACCGGCAGCATCATCGCCAGAACGCTGGCGGCCGCCGGCGCAGCGGTCGTGGTGAATTATCGCAATGCCGCCGCCGGGGCGCGGCAGACGGTTGAGGACATCAAGGCAGCGGGCGGTCGAGCGCTTGCGGTTCAATGCGACGTGACTGTTCAGGACGACGTCCATCGCCTTGTGGCCACGACGGTCGACGCATTCGGCGGGCCTGGAATTCTGGTGAACAATGCCAATATTCGCAGCTTCCGACCGCTTCTCGAACTCACGGTCGCGGAATGGCGCGCCACGCTGGGGCCGACGCTCGATGGAACATTCTTCTGTTCGCAATCGGTAGCGCCGCACATGCAGGCGCGCGGCAAAGGCACGATCGTGAATATCGGCGGCGCATCCGGCCACTCGGCCCGTGCCAACCGGACCCATGTTTCCGCGGCCAAGGCCGGCCTCGCGGGCATGACGATTGCCCTTGCGCGGGAACTCGCACCGCATGGCATCACGGTCAACAATATTGTGCCTGGGAAGATCGATACTGGCTCTGTTGGATCTTCCGGTCTGCCGGTCCGGCGTGAAGCGATCCCGACCGGGAGGGCCGCAAGTCCTCAGGAGATCGCCAATCTCGTCCTGTTTCTCTGCGGCGACGGTTGCCGTCAGATGACGGGCCAAATGCTTCATGTAAATGGCGGGACATTCATGACGATTGCATGATCGCCAGAATGGCGGCGCAATGCTGAACATCTTCGACGAGTTTACGCGCGAGTGCATTGCTATCCGGGTCAATCGCCGACTGAAGGCAACGGACGTCATCGACGTGCTGTCGGACCTGTTCATCTTGCGTGGCGTTCCAACACACGTTCGGTCCGACAATGGTCCTGAGTTCATCGCCAAGGCGTTGCGCGAATGGTTTCTCGCCGTGGGGGGCGAAGACGACCTACATCATGCCGGGCAGCCCATGGGAGAACGGCTATTGCGAGAGATTCAACTCGACGCTGCGTGACCAACTACTGAATGGCGAAATCTTCTACACGCTGAAAGAGGCCAGGATCGTCATCGAGAGCTGGCGACGCCACTACAATATTGTCCGGCCACACTCATCGTTGGACTACAAACCGCCAGCACCCGAGGCCCTGCAATGGCCGGCTGCGCAGCGCCCTCGGGCGCCTAAACCCGAACCAGCTTCGCCGGCCACCCCGGCGGTGCAGCCAAGGCCAACAATGCACTAACATCAAACTGGATCGCCCCAAGGTGTCAGGCCACGGGGATGTGAGCTTTTCAATTCACGCCAGCGAGATCTGCACGCCGGTTGAGGCGAAGCCGACGATGTCGGCGCGGCCGTCGCCGTTCACGTCGCCCAGTTCGCGCGCATAGAGCGTTTCGCTTGTCCAGCCACCTGCGCCTGCGCCTGAGCCGAAGGCGACAAGATCGTTGGTCAGGCTGGCGAAGTGCCCGCCGCCCGTCGCCAGAGAAATCTGCACACCGGTCGACGCAAAGGCCACAATGTCCGCCATACCGTCGCCGTTCACGTCGCCCAGTTCGCGCGGCAGCAGATTGTCGCTTGTCCAGCCGCCTGCAGCCGGACCGAAGGCTGCGAGTTCATTCGTCACGCCGCCGAAGTGCCCGCCGCCTGTCGCCAGCGAAACCTGCACGCCGCCGCTGCTGAAGGCCACAATGTCGGCCTTGCCGTCGCCGTTCACGTCCGCAAGGCGGCGCGTGTAATAATCATTGCTGAACCAGCCGCCGCCCGGCGCGCCGGAACCGAACGCGCCCAGCTCAAACGTCGTGCCGCCGAAATGGCCGCCGCCGGTGGCAAGCGACACGAACACGCCGTTGCTGCCGAAGCCCACAATGTCCGCCATGCCGTCGCCGTTCACGTCGGCCATTTCGCGCAGATAGACGTCGTTGTTGTTCCAGCCGCCGCCCTCGACGCCGGAGCCGAAAGCGGCGAGTTCGAAGGTCACACCTCCGAAATGCCCGCCGCCGGTGGCCAGCGACACATAAACGCCGGCGCTGCCGAAGCCGATGATGTCCGACTTGCCGTCGCCGTTCACATCGGCGACGCGACGCAAATAGGTGTTGTTGTTCGACCAGCCGCCGCCTTCCGGTCCCGACCCGAAGGCCGCGATCTCGGAACTGACGCCGCCGAAGTGCCCGCCGCCGGTCGCCAGCGACACCAACACGCCTGCGCTGGCGAAACCGATAATGTCCGCCTTGCCGTCGCCGTTCACATCGGCCACTTCGCGCAGATAGGTCGTGTTGCTCGACCAGCCGCC
>CANJWR010000139.1 GCA_947478455.1 Beijerinckiaceae bacterium
TCCTGCTTGAACGTGAGAAGACGAAAAGGAAGACCATGAAACTACGGCGCTTGCACCACGCCAGAGCCGCTGCTTAACTCAAACCAGATGAGCCGAACCTCCTGAACATCAGGCAGCAACAGGTCTCAAATTATCTGATGACGGACAGTGGCAATCGGGCTGAGTCGATCCATAGCTGCCAGTCGTCCTGCCCCAGCGAACCCGGCGGTTGCTCGCCTCGAAGTGGCCGTTCGCGGTGAACTTGGTCCGAAACTCCTGAGGCAGGTCAGATTGATCTGCACCGGCTTTGTTGGGCCAGCCTCGCGAACATTGAAATACCTGACTGCCGGCTCCCGACACCAGGACGACGTGCTGATGCTCGGGCCGCTGCACAAAGACTTGGAGCCTTGGGGGCTGTCCGCGTGTCAGCTCACACACACGAAGTTGTCTCTCACGGGAAGGGGCTCGCCACTCCACCGATAGGCCGCCAGCTTCCCACCCTTGGCGACACTGTAGTCCACGCAGACAACGCGTTCGGACAACGGACCTGGTTCGCCTCTGAGCCAGTAGTGTCCGACAAAGACGGGCTTGGTTGGGGCAGGGTGTGCGCGCGGCTGTGGGAGAAGATCCAACTCGGCCAGCCGTTCAGACGAGAGCCTGGCGCCTCCGAACTCAAGTCGCTGCGATACTGCAAGGTCTGACGACGTCCACCATTTCAGGCGGGCTTCCGAACGGGGGGTCCCGTCCTTGTCGGTGAATGCGAACGAAGGGGGCAACGGATGTTCCGGTCCCTTCAGGATCGTCTCGATGGCCTGATGGACCCCGGAGCTCTCGTCTTCGTAGAGACTCAATGTGCGTTCGGAGAGACAGCCCGTATCCGTGAGATGGGGCCGGAGAATCCTGAAGCTGTCTGCGCACCAGCATGCATGCACGACACCAAACGCTTCTGTGTCGATGTAGAGCGGCAGCGTCATGAACCAGGAGATCGCATCACGATGCTCGGGAGACCCGAACGGGTACTCTGCGAGGAAGGCTGCATGCTGATGCCGGTTCTTCTCGATGTGAGGACGGACAAAGCCGTCCCGTGTGGGCGTGGCGTAGCAGATGGCGTTGAACTCGTGATTGCCCATCACGGCTGAGGCGCGTCCGTGTTCGACCATCGGCCGGACAATCTCGAGCGTCCTGCGCTGCTCAGGTCCGCGATCGATGAAGTCGCCAAGAAAGATGACGCGTCGTTCGCTGTGCTGATAGACGCCATCCCGGCGCACATATCCCAGCGTCTGGAGAAGACGCTCCAGCTGCGCCGAACAGCCGTGAATGTCCCCGATGAAATCAATTCCATCCATGTGTGGCACCTGCGCCGGTTACTTCGGACCAGCCATCGTGTCGACGGTAGCACTTACTTGTCGGATTTTGTCGTCAGGACGACGTGTTGATCCTCTGGCCTCCGCGCCTTTGGATCCAGATCGAGGCCAAGTCGATGCTTGGTGTAGTAGGCCAACGCCTTGCGTACCTTGAGATCTGCCGTCCCGCCCCGCATGCCATAGTCGCGCTCAATCACCTTCTTCTGTGCTGACGACAGGCCAGGATTGGGCGCGATCGTGAGTGTCACCCAGCCATGCCAATTCTGATCTGTGCTGGATGGCGCCTCGGCCGGGCCGAGCAGGGCAGCCCCCGACAGGCGCCCCAGCACATAGTCCTTGAATGCGCCGTCCTCCGCATCGCGTGCGCGAGCATGCCAGCGGAACCCGTCATAGCCCAATGCATGTGGTTCGATGCGGCGCACGCGCCCATCGGTCTGCGAGAACGACACATAGTGCGCCGACACCTGCCGCGCCTCACGAATGGCGCGGATGATGACGCGCAAGGTCTCTGGGTCTACGGGTCGCGCCGGCGCGGGCGCGATGCCGAGAGAGAGCGAGCCGATCAGGGGATGATCTTCGGCAACGCCTTCCGCAGTAAGCCGAAGCCGGCTCAGCACTTCATCCGTATCCGGATGAAGGAAGCGCGGGGCAAAGCGCGAGCCTGCGCGGTAAGTTTTATCGCTCTTGTCATAGACGAGGTTGTCCGGGGCGATCTCCTGATATCGCGTCAGGTCGCCTGACGCCTGCTGCTCGGAAATGCCGAAACGCGCGATGAGATCCCGCCGGTTCACGCTGTCCGTCCAGAAGATCGATTCTTCCAGAAACGTGAGACGGCTCATCGTCGCCCAGGGCAGCCCCGTGGTCTCCGCCGTCTCCAGGGTCGCATCTCTCGAAATTTCTTCTCTCGACTTTCTGCCGGTCGTCGCTGCGTCAGACGCGGCCTGGCCGCCGCGCTTTTGCGCGCGCGCTGTCCCGTCGCTTGACTTTGGTCGCTTCGTCGACATATTGGATGCATCCACTAAATAGATGGGTCGGATAACAAGAACAATCTAGCAATGCGATGATTCGGAACGCAAGCGAACCCCGCAGCAGTGCCGGGGCGAACGGAAAGGTGCGTTCCGGGATGGCGGGTAGGGCAGCAGGCCAATCTCAGGAGCAGTATCGATGACCGCAATTTCAGATCTTCTTTCTTCCGTGCAGATCGGCGAGCCGCGCCGCCTCGGTCGGCTGGATGTATTCGCCTTGTTCGCCCCGGCCTCGTCGGCTGGGTATTTTATGCTCCTCGACGAGGCGCTGGCTGCGAAATCGGTCGAGGTGACCGAGACCTCCGACGCAGGGTCAGTTCCTGTCCTCAAGCTTGCCAGCACCGCCGCCGTGCCGATCCTCTTGATTGATGGCGAAGAACTTGTCGGCGCCAAGCAGAACCGCATCCTCAACGTTTCCGTCCTCGCCCCTCCTGGTCAGGACATCCTGCTTCCGGTCTCCTGCGTCGAACGGGGGCGTTGGCGCTACAACTCGCGCACGTTCGGGACTGCGGATCACGCGCTGTTCGCCAAGGCTCGCGCCCGCAAGGCCGAGCGGATGGTCGCCCGCAAGGTGATGCGCCGGGCAGCCGGCGATGGCCTGGACGCTTACTCCGTCGCTGAGTCATTCGGAGCTGATCAAGGCGCCGTCTGGTCGGATGTGTCCGACAAGCTTGGCCGGATGAAGGTCCGCAGCGCCTCATCGGCGATGAAGGACGGCTACGACAGCTACGAGATCAACCTGCGCGAGTTCGAGGAACAGCTGTCACCACAACCGGGGCAGACTGGCGCGGCCTTCGCGCTCGATGGAAAGATCGTCGGCATCGAGTTGCTCGCCACCGAGTCCGCATTCCGCACCGTCTTCCGTAAGCTCGTCCGCAGCTATGCATTCGACGCTCTGGAAGATGCCGGGAGCGCAGCGGCGCCTGCGCCAGTCGAAAGCGACGTAAAGGCGTTCCTTGTACGCATTGCCGCCTCCGGCGCCGATGCAGCGGAGAGCGTCGGCCTCGGCGAGGATGTCCGCATTCAGGGTGAAGGCTGCGCAGGCCATGCCCTCGTACACGGCAACGCAGTCTTTCACCTCGCCGCGTTCGACCAGTCGCTCGCCGCCTGAACCCGAAGGCGCCTCGCTTGCCTTGCAGCAGGCGAGGGCGCCCTATCCATTGCCGTGAGCAGGTTCTACCCGCCCCGGCGCATTGCATGGTGAGGAAATCCCATGACCGAAGTGTCCTTGAAGGTGCAGGGCCTTGAGCGCATCGGCGCCGGTTTCTCGCTGTTCTGCCGGGGAATGATCGATGCAGCGCGAGGTCTCTACTGGATCCTGAGCGGGATCCTGATGCTCGTCGCCGGAGTGATCTCCGTGCTTTGGAGCTGGATCAGGCTGCCCACGATCAACTGGCGTCCGGACTGGGCGGACGCTTCGTCATTGTGGAAATGGATCCGCATTCCACGTATCCGCTTTCCACCGATCCGCTTCCCGCGTGTTCGTCTGACCAAGGCAGCTATAAAGCGCGGCTGGCGCGGTTTCATCGGGGTCCTGATGGTCGGAGCCATTGCCGCCGCAATTAGCATCGGCATTGATTATGTCATTCGCGAAGTGCGTCCTGACATCGGCGGCATCGTCTATCCGTTGGCCTTGTTTACGGGGCTGGCGGTTGTTGTCCTCGTGACGGTCGTTGCGATCCGGCTGGCCGCCGAGCTGCTCATGCCAGTGGGCCGGTTCCTGACCCGACAGGGCGCAGGCGCTTTGTCCGCGATTGTGGTCGTAATCCTGGCGACGAGCGCCGGAGCCTTGCTCGTTGCGGTGTTGCAGCCGCCCTTCATCATTGCGCTGATGTCGTGCCTCGCCTTGGTGGCGGGGCTGGCCGGCTTCGCGGTGGTGTCCCTTGGGCCGTCGGCATTCTCGATCTTCAGGTTCGGAGGTCAGGGTGGTGCGACCGCCGCCGCAGACGGCGGCGTGATCCACACATCGCCCTCGCCCGGCACAAATCAGCGCCCGCAACCTTTGCTGGCTCAGCCTCGTCCGGCTGCGGGCATCGGTGTGGAACGGGTTGCGCCCGGTGTGATCGAGGTCGCCAGCAGCTCGGCGTCGGACGTCCCCGCGCATTCTCGTCAGACCAGGTTTGCAACCGCCAAGTGGCGTCGTCTAAGGTCGTGGCCGGTATTCCGTCAGCGGTGGATCACAGTCGCCCTGTTTGTAGTTCTGGCGCTCCTGCTGGCCTGGTTCGGGGGCGAACTGCTGCTGCGCGTCTTCTCCGGCGCGTCCCAGCCTGCCGCTCCGTCCGTGAAGCCTGCAACTCCGCCCGCGGTATCACCCGTCAGGACGCCGACGACGACTGTAGGTCCACAGATCATCCAGCTTCTCGCCGATGGCGTGCCAGCCGATGTCTCTTGGCGGCTTGGCTATCGTAATCGGACCGCCCGACTGGATGATGGAGGTTTGGTGCGCGAGTTGACCTTGCCGGAAAACGCGTGTCGCGCCGGCGCCCTTGTCGTATTCGGCGCCGCATCAAGCGATGGCGCCGCCGCACGCAATGAAGCGCTTGCCAGGGGAAGGGCTACCTGGCTCGGCGACTGGACCCGCACGCAGCTATCGCAGTGTCCCAACCAGGCGCCAGTCGTGATTGCTGTTTCGCTGGGCCAGGCGCGGCCAGGTATGCCGCTGCCGGCTCAGAGGGCTGTCCGTCTGCTGGCGATCCGGGCGGAGGATATGCGCAATCCGGCATTCACTTCAGACGCGACAATGCTGCGCGATATGGCGCGAGCCTCATTCAAGGGCCTGGACGCGTTCACACGCTTTGACGCTTGTATCGTTACGGCCCACAAGGACGATGAGCCCTCTCAAGGCTGGCTACGCCCGTGTGCGACGCCCCCACAATAGCCTGGCGTGTCGCATTCAACCGGAAGCAGATGAACCCGCCCCAGTCGCAATCAGCCATGCAGATGACCGATGCCGTTGCGCCGACGGTGTTCACGGATCCTGCGCACCTGTCGTCCTACGATCACCCCGCCTCGGCGTGGAACCGGCTGGCGCTGGTGACACCACAGCCGGATCCCTTCTGCGCGACGACCGCCTGGCAGCTGTCATGGCGTGAGGCGGCTGATCCGGAGCGCCCCGTAGTCGTGCGCGAATGCACTGACGGTCTGATCTGCTTTGCGCGTCACACGCTCGGCAGCGCCATCGTCCTCGGGCCCGTTGAACGCCTCTGGCTGTTTGGCTGCAATGTGCTCGGTCCGGCTGGCGTGGATCTCCTCGAACAGCTGCTCCGCGATCCCGCGATAGAAGCTGCAGGCCTGGGGCGGCGGATCGTTATATCCGCGCTCGATCCCCGAGGCTCACTGTTAGCGGGCATCCGCGCGCGCCTCTCGCCTTATGCCGCGTTCACGCGGTTCAAGCAGGACGTGCAATGCGCCGCATCTCTCCAAGACGGGCTCGACGAATTTCTTTCGCGCCGTTCTGCCAACCATCGCAAGAAACTGCGCCAGGCCATCCGGCGTGCGCAGGCGGCGGGTATCGGGTTCGAGCGTTATGCCCCAGGTTCAGCGGACGAGGCCGCCGGGGTGTTCGCCCGCATGCTGGCCGTCGAGCGCCGCAGCTGGAAGGGCATCACCCGCCAGGGCATGGACGGGCCCATGACGCGCACCTTCTACGGAGCGATGCTGCGGCGGCTGGCGATGGCGCGTGAAGGCCGCGTGATGTTCGCCACGCATGAGGGCAGGGACATCGGCTACATCTTCGGCGGCATGGCTGGCGCAATCTATCGCGGCCAGCAGTTCAGCTTCGATAATAACTGGCGCGACATGTCGATCGGCAATGTGCTCCAGTACGAGCAGATCGCCTGGCTCTGCGAAGAGGGCGCCCTTCGCTACGACATGGGCCCTATGACCGGCCCGTTCATGGAATACAAGGAACACTGGACCGAGCTGCGCATGCCGATCGAGGCCTGGCTGCTAACATAGACGCGCCTGGGCTGCTTCCAAAAAGGAAAGGAGACGCCATTTTGCCAAGTGAGGATAATGAGTCTGCACAGTGCCCTTACTGCGGATCAGACAGCGAGTGCGAGCACCTGCTGCTATGCGCTGACACGACGTTTCGGAGGGCAAGCAGTGGTGCGCTCTTTGAAGCGTTCGACGAAAAGTGGGGATCCATCCTGCGCGCCCATGAAGACGACGCTCACTTCGATGAACGCACCGCCTTTGAAGGACTCCTTGAGATTGTCGATACTTTGGCGAACGCCAGCCATGAGTTTGTGATCGAAGGCGGGCCCGGAATGACGTCAGCCTATCTTGCATTCTACGTTGCGACCAATCGGAAAATGCGCTCTGCGTGCAAACAATTCAGCTTGCGGAATAAGCCAGTATTCCAGGTCGCATGGGCCGATGACGAGATCGTTCTGGAACTCTCCCTGTCGGATCGAAACTGGACCAAGCTAACCCGCGGCGAGAGAGTCAGCGTCCGCGGCAAGGGTTACTGCCATGAAGGAGAGTTCTTCTGGGACTATTGGGATTTCATTGGTGGCACCGACGGCGAGTTAGTCGTTCGGTATGGATCGCCGAAAGACGGCGATTATTCTGCTCGGGGCTTCGCTGGAAAGACCTTTGGGGCTGTGAAGTGAAAATCGTCTTCGAAGGCTACAAACTATGAGTGCGCAGTTGACCATCGGACAAGCAGTTTTGAACGAGTTTGAAAGTGCGATCCTCAGCGACCGGGCGTTTGATCCCTTTTCGGTTGCAGACCTGCTGCCATGTGAGGATGAGACACCTGAAATTGAGGTGGTTGCTTCAACCTTTACGAGCGAAGCGCTGATGGTCCACATCTATCGGGTAACTGAATCGGACGGCAAGCGCGTCTGGATCGCGTCGGAGCACAGTGACGACGGCGTTTGCGTCGGCAAGAACGGCCCGGAAATCGATTTGGCTATCCTAAAATCTGCCTACCCCGCGCCCGAAGGTTGGACCGACTACTGACTACAGCCGATTAGGTGCCCAGCCACTAATCCGCCCCCATTGCAGTGGTCCGCCCTCAGTTGTGTTTTTGGACGGCACGGAGGAGGTTGATCACGGATAACTCTGTCTCAATACGCAGCCTGTGAACAGGCACCGCAAGAGGATCCCGAGGTTGCGACAAAATCAAACGCGTAGGACGCCTATCGGCACTCTGATCCGAAGCCGGTTCACAGGCAGACTTATTGTGGGGCAATCGGTCCGCAGGAGCAGATCAGATGTCAAAGTATGAGCGGCCAACGCTAAACGGGCAGCGCGTGCCATACAAGGGCAGACGCTTCTGGGTGGTCGAAGTCGATGCGCAAGAACCTTTTGGAGATTTCCACGATGATGCGGATTACCTCATTTGGGACGGGGGCGATGGCGGTTATCCCATCGCGCTCGTGAAGCGGCTTTCGCGCGGGCGGTATGAGGTTGCCACCTTAACGCATGTCGAATTGACAGGCATCGCTTCGAGCATCCGGGAGTGTGTGCCGGTCGCGAACAAGCTCCTTGATGAATATATGAAGGCCGTTTCTTGAGGCCAAGCTCGGGGTCTCCACTCCTCATGACCTTCGCTCGGACGGGACTGAACCGCCCTGGTAACCCCGCGGGTCGTTTGGTTTGAGTGACGCTGCGATAGCTCGTCCTTCTTCCTCGGTTTCGTGGCGGCGCCCGTCTCAGCTGTATCACGGTTGCGGCCGAGCGCGGGCCGTCTCCCAGCCCTGCGGCGGCTCAGCGCCGGTGCTCCCGCAAGCTGAAAGAAGAAGAGCTAGGAATCGCCAGAACTCTCCGAAAGAATGAGGGTGCCAAGAGGACAAGACCGCCATGTCAGACGAGCAGAAGCTTCTTTTTCTAGCTAACCCAGAGCTGTTCATGGAGTTGGTCCTTGTCGAAGATCCTGAGAAGCGCTTTGACGGCCTCAAGGGAAATTTCGACGACATGGCGCTGTGCGAAATCGTGCGTTACGGCGTCTACAACGATCCGAAGATGATCGGACCGCTGGCGCATTTCTACAAAGAGCATGTCTGCGCGATCCTCGAAGAACGTCGATGGCAGATATTTCGGCATGTCTCAGGTCTCGCTCAAGAGACTTCATTCGTTTCGATCAATGCCTTCCTACCGTTCATCATTGAAGATCATTCCTTGCGAATAGTTTCGACGGCCGTGATCGACTATGTTTCGATCGGGGATCTCACCGACGGAGATCCGTTGAGCCGCGTCAAAGACATCATCGGAGTGATCGAGAATGGTCAACTCCAGAATGAGGGTGCAGCGTTCGGCGGACTCCTAAGCCTTGGCGACGATCGCGTATGCCACCTGCTGGCGCCCTTGCGAGACAGATTGGATTCAACCGCCATCGACGAGGTCATCAAGTGCGGCACCGGGTTGATTCATGCTGCGTCGATCGAGTTCTATCTCGACTGGATGGAAAGCATGGACGCAGACTATTTCGATGGAAGGTTTGGAGCGATCGCCTCAGGACTAGTATTGCTCAAGCGGCAACATCAGGTTGACTGGGTCTCAACGGGCCGCCGGCCATTCCCGGTCCGGAGCGCCGATGAAGGCGAGTGGATGAGGATAGCCAATCCAATTGGCGTTGACGCGTATGCAAAGCGCATCGCGCCTCGTTTATATGGGCTGGAACGGTCGGAGCCACCGCCTAGGATCATGCCGCATGTCCTCAAGGAATGGGGGCTAGAGCCAAGTACCGATCCCTCCGAAACCGCACCTCTACCGGACAACTAGCTACTGCAGTAGCGCCATCAGCGCTCGAAGGCTTCGATCCATTGCGGGGCGGTGCCGTCTGTGTTTTTCGTCAAAGGTCAAAATCGATGCCAGCCATGGCGGTGGTCTGAGCCCCGCGTGGTCCCTCGTTGGAGCTGACAACTTAACTGCCCAAGGCAGATTCCTGCCCGGCGCGCGACCGCGCTCAAGCCGCTGCCAGATTCCAGACGCAGTTGGCCTTTGCTCGAAAGATTCGCAGCGTCGGGCGACTTATGAGATGCCGCTGAAAATCGAACGCGTTGTAGATGGCGGCATGGGTGGTTAGGAAGCGTTGGGCGGAGGGCAGGGACTTGAATCCGAGCATCTTGCGTTCTCGTCGTCGGATTGGCAGGTGCGAGTTTTCGGCGCGGTTGTTCTCACGGAGCCGACCTGGCCGGTGACGCGCTTCAAGCCCGAGTTCTCGCAACGCCGAGCCATACGAGGGCAGGCCATCGGTGACGATCATCTCGGGAGACACGCCTTGATTGCGGAGCAGACGCTTCAGCAATTCGAGCGCTGCGCCGGTGTTACGTCGCTTCTGGACGACGAGATCGAGAACTTCACCTTCGTCGTCGACCGCACGCCAGATGTAGACGCGTTCGCCTCCGATCGAAGAGACCATCTCGTCCAGGTGCCAGCGCGGCGAGGGCGCGGCTCTGCGACGCCGAAGCTTGCTGGCGATCTGCGGACCAAACTTGATCGTCCAGCAGCGGATGGTTTCGTAGCTGACGCCGATCCCGCGCTGCGCGAGCATCTCCTCGACGTCGCGCAGGCTGAGTGTGAAGCGGAAGTAGAGCCAGACCGCATGACGGATCACATCGCCCGGAAAGCGGTGACGCTTGAAGGAAATTCGCGCCATTTGGGTCTCCTGCCGCAGAAAGCCGGCTATACCAGAGACCACTTCGCATTTGCCTGACAGCACCTTCCATTTGGCTTCGACTTCGTCGTGACCCTATTTCCAAACCTGTTGCAGCCATGGCGCCGCTTGCCGCAAGGCGTCCTGAAAGCGATGTGTTTCGTAATGCGAAATGCCGGTCAGGGCGATCATCCTGGCGTTCACGCCCGCCTTCCGAAGCTCCGCGATGCGCGTATCGGCGGGAGTGAAAGGGACGACCTGATCGTCGCGGGAATGAATGGCAAGTACCGGAAGCTTCCACCCGGCGGCGGACTCCGGCGGCCTGCCGGCGATCGGAATTGCCGCGCTGAAAATGTCCGGGAATTTCTGTGCAAAGTGCCACGCGCCCGAGCCGCCCATGCTGAAACCGGTGACGGCGATCTTTTTCCTGTCGACGGCGTAACGCGCCATGACCGTGTCGAGGAGCGCGGTGACAGCTTTCTCGTTTTCGAGGGTGCTCCAATTGCCGCGCACCGAATCCGGCGCGACGATAATGGCGCCGAGGCTCGCGAGTCCGGGGCCGACAAGAATATCCAGCACATCGCCGCCCGCGCCGGCTGCGCTGCCGCCTCCAACCCCGAAATGCAAAGCCAGAACGAGAGGAACCGGCGTCGAAGATGAATAGTTCGGCGGAACGGAGATCGCGTAGCCGACCGTAGGTTCGCCCGCGCGGGCGAGGTTCAGAGGATAGACCCCGGGCGTGAGCGGGAGCGTATTGGCGTCTCCTTGCGCGGTGGCGGCAAGGGGCAAGAGGGACAGAAGTCCGCAGGCCATGATCGCGAGAAACCTGCGCCGGATGCTTTCGAGCGGCATCGTCTTCCTCCCCACTACGTCTTCACCGAATGTACCATGTATCGCGGCGGTTCACACATTACCTAGTGATCCGCCCCATCGAAGTGACCCGCCCTGGTGTAGCTAATGACGGACGGAGGACTTTTGATGCCAAGGAAGCGGCACCAGCCGGAGGAGACCGTCTCGAGGCTCCGGCAGGTTGAGGTGGCTTTCTTATTCCTACTCTTCTGATCGTAGTGACTTGGCTCGCCTCGCCGGGGGACGCGTAGCTGAAGGTACGCTTCTATCGTCTGTTACAGGTTTTTTGAGTGATCATCCGCCTACGGACAATGCATCTGCGTTTACTTTCTGATTACTATGGTCAATGAAATAAACTCGAACAAAGTCGAGTAGAAAATTGCATCAAAGTCGATCGACTTAGCGATTGCTTAGCTATGCTCGTGTAGCTTCACCAATAAGCCGACAAGAGCGGCAAACAAAAACGATGGTGGTGGTGATGTTGAACGCTAAGGTCCGCGAAAGCGGCGTTGAAGAGAACGTTGAGCAGTCTTTCCTGAAGGCCCTGTCGCTGCTGGAGCAGGCTCATCGCCGTCTCCACGACGTGGTGAAAGACAATCTGGAACGTAACGGCGAGCGTTCGCTGACGGGTGTCCAGGCGCTGCTGCTTTATGAAATCGGCGAAAGCGAAACCCCGGCTTCGGCGCTGCGCGCTCGCGGTTCGTTCGCCGGCACGTCGATGTCCTACAACGTGAAGAAGCTGCAAGAAGGCGGCTATCTGATCCAGTCACGTTCCAACGATGACCGCCGCACGGTGCGTCTCAGGCTGACGCCGTCGGGCAAAGCCGTTCGCAACCACGTGGCTGACCTGTTCGAGAAGCAGGCCGTCGCCCTGGAGCCCACGGCTTCGGTTCGCTCGGACGATCTTGACCAGCTCAACAAGGCGCTGGCTCGCCTTGAGCGCTTCTGGTCTGACCAGATCCGCTACCAGCTCTAAGCATTGTTCCCCGTCACGGCCTTTGAGACAGACAGCGGCGTTTTGCTAAAGGAGTGTTTTGGCTCATCGTAATCCTTGGAGGGATACGCGATGAGACAGAGGACTGGGCCGAACGGATCGGCCGATAGGCACGTCAAAGAGATCAAACGCCA
>CANJWR010000140.1 GCA_947478455.1 Beijerinckiaceae bacterium
AGCATCCAGAACCTGGCGTCGATTGAAAGGCGAAAATCAATTGCCGAAAGTCATCAACGGTGTAAAGTTTAGAGACGGAATCGAAGTCGCGCCAGAGATCAAATTCGCCGCTTGATTCACGCCGTCACCTAAATTCAACCATAGCTCCCGGTATTCTGATGGACTATCTGGGCGAGTCTCGTCTCACGACGATTGCCGTGGCGCTGATCGGGCCTGCCCTGTTCACGCCGATGATGGCCTGGGCTGCCTACAAATCCTATCGGGAAACCATCGATCTGAAGGCGCGTCTGCGGGCGATGGCGTCTATCGAGACCTTGCCGTCAGTTTTGAACACAGCTGCCTTCCTGAACTTTTCCGAGCGCCTGCGTTCCATGTCGATCCGGCAGCGCCGCAGCCTGAGCATGATGACGGTGGAGATCAAGCATTTCGGAACGATCAGCGAAACGCTCGGCAAACGCCGGGCCGACGCGCTGATCCGCCTGTTTGCCGAACAGGTCGTCAAAACCATTCGGGCGGAAGCCGACATTGTCTGTCGCATCAAGGAAGCGAAATTTGCGGTTCTTTTGATCGACGCCGATTTCGACGGCTCCCAGCGCGTGGCACAGAGAATGTCGAACGCAATTACCCGCGCGGATTTCGGTGGCGCGATTCTGTCGGCGAGTGTTTGCGTTGCGACGCTGGAATCCAGCGACAAGACGATCGAGGATTTCCTCGACCGCACCGAGTTGACGCCGTTCGAAGGCATGTCTTCGAAAGAATGCTCTATCGCTGCGGCAACGGCTGGAGAACTGGCAGTCGCGAAGGCTGCCTGAAACCGCCGGTAAGGCGAGGCCGCCTTACACCTGCATGATTTCCTTTTCCTTCGCGGCCAGCGCCTGATCGATTTCGCCGATATGCAGATCGGTCGCCTTCTGGACTTCGGCCTCGTGACGCTTTTCGTCGTCCTCGCTGATGACCTTGTCCTTCACCTGCTTTTTCAGAATGTCCATGCCGTCTCGGCGCACATGGCGCACCGACACCTTGGCTTCTTCTGCGTAGCGATGCGCGACCTTTGCGAGTTCCTTGCGGCGCTGTTCGTTCAGTTCCGGGATTCGCAGACGAATCGTCTGGCCTTCGGTGTTTGGCGTCAGACCGAGGTTTGAATCTCGGATCGACTTCTCGACGGCGGCGACCATCGAACGGTCCCATACCTGCACGGACAGAAGGCGCGCTTCAGGCACGCTGATTGTGGCCACCTGGGTAATCGGCATGCGGGCGCCGTAGGCTTCCACCGTGATGGGCTCGATAAGGCTGGCGGACGCGCGCCCGGTGCGCAGCCCGCTCAACTCGTGCTTGAAGCTCGTGATGGCTCCCGCCATGCGTCGCTTGATGTCGGCCAGATCGAATGCAGCGCTCATCTCATATGTCCTTGTTGGGCGCTCAGGGCGCAACCAGTGTGAAACGTCCCTGCCCCTGCAGGGCGGCGCTGATCGCGCCCGCCTCGTGAATGGAGAAAACGATTATCGGAATCCGGTTCTCCCGGGCAAGGGCGAAAGCAGCGGTATCCATGACGGCGAGGTTGCGGGCAATTGCCTCATCCTGCGTCAGGGTCTCGTAACGGGTGGCGTTGGGGTCTTTCTTCGGATCGGCCGTATAGACGCCGTCGACCTGCGTGGCCTTCATGACGGCGTCGGCCGAGAGTTCGGCGGCCCGCAGAGCCGCTCCGGTATCGGTGGTGAAAAACGGATTGCCGGTGCCGCCTGCCAGAACGGTCACGCGCCCCTTGGCCAGATGGTTCAGCGCAGCCTGCCGCGAATAGGGCTGGCACAGGGACGGCATGGCGACCGCCGACAGCGCGCGCGCCGCCTGCCCCTGCATCTCGATGGCCTGTTCCAGCGCCAGCGCATTCATGACGGTCGCCAGCATTCCGATGGAATCAGCGCGGGCGCGCTCGATGCCCTTGTCGGCGCCCTGAATGCCCCGGAAGAAGTTGCCGCCGCCGACCACCACGCCGACTTCCGCGCCCAGAGACGCGGCGTTCGCCAGATCCTTGGCGACTCGCTGAAGCGTCGCCAGATCGAGGCCGTGTGTGAGATTTCCCATAAGGGCTTCGCCGGAAAGTTTGACGATCACACGTTTCCAGCGAACAGACATCGTTATCTCCAGCGACGTACACAATCCACGAAGCGGCGCCGCGCCGATTCGTCGGGCGACTTTAGCCCGATTCACGAACCCATGCGCCGGGGTGTGGACAAAAGCGGTTAGCGCGGCCTTCCAAAGGACCTTCTATTTGCCGTCGTTGAACGAACCGAGCACTTGCAACAGGCGCGCAATCGTTTCGGGCGGCGTGCGCGAAACCCGCTCGATTTCGGCCGTGAGATCGGCGCCGGAAGTCGGAGAATCGAATTCGAGGCCGCGACGGGCTACATCGGCCAGAAAGCCCGGATCGCGGACCACCTGCATGAAGGCGGTGCGGAGCATTTCGACGCGCTCCTTTGGCACGCCGGGCGGAGCAACATACGGCCGGGTAAACTCACCACGCACACGCATGACGTCGAGAATTTGCCGGTCGAGATCAGTTTTGGCGTAGTCGCCAAAGAGCGGAACATTCAGCAATTCGGGGTGCGGCTTTGCACCGTGCTGGAGAATGACTTTCACGGCGCCACGCTGGACCCAGTCGGTCGCCTTCAGCGATCCCCATGTACTGCCAACGGTCCCGTTGATCTCGCCACGCTCCATGGCCAGCTTTGTTTCGTCGCTGGTCTTGTAGCCGGGGATGATCTTGAACTTCAGACCGAACAGATCCCGGCCAATGATGGCCATGTCGATCCCGTTACTGCCGAGACTCGTGCCGCCGACGATCAGCTCCCGCGTTTTCGCCTCTTCGAGGCTCTGCACAGGCGAACTCTTGGTGACATAACCGATATAGGCGTCGCGCGAGGCATTGCCGAGCCAGTTGAATTTCGTGACATCGAAATCGGCAACGCCCGGTTGAAGTAAAGGCGCTGTAATGACAGATCCGTGCAGCGCTCCCAGCACCGTCCCGTCTTTCGGGGCTACAGTGTTGAGAAAGGAGGCGGCCCGGATGCCACCGCCGCCCGGCATTTCCTGCACGATCATGGCAGGTTTGCCGGGAATGTAGTTCGGCATGTATTGGGCGAAAAGGCGCGCATAGGCCTCGTAGGCGCCGCCGCCGCTGACGACGAAACGGACCACTTTGCCGGCGTAGAAGTTGTCCTGTGCGGATGCTGGCGACTGCGCCGCCAACGACAGTGTAAACGCTGCTGCGAATCCGGTGAGGCGCGCATTGCGAAGCATCATGGTTTCTTCCTCGAATATCGGGGCTTTCTAGAACGTAGAACTGCCCCATTTTTTGGCGAGTTCGTTGCCGGGCTCGTACATTTGAGGGTCCATACGAGAAACAGCGCCATTCTGGGCGGCCAGCGCCTCGAATTCCTTACGGATGAAAGGATCTTCCTCGTCGTACGGGATGGCGTTGCCACCCGAACTGATGTCGATCGAGCCGAGGTCGAGACGTTTTTCGCCCGGCACGCGCGGCTTGCGGGACAGCGCATTGTTTGGCCCCATCCAGGCGATGAGCCGCAGCGGATCCTTGCTGACGCCGAAATGCTGGTGGAACCAGTCGCCCGACATGGGCGCGGCGCTGACAAGTCCGATGGGTTCGTAATCGACGCGACGCACCAATTCGGCCTTGCCGTTTTCCCACGGGCGCTGTCCGGCCGACGTGGGCCAAGTGTAGGTGTAGCCCTTGCCCTTCAGGCAGATAAGTACGGCGGCGGAACCGTGGAAATGCGCTTTCGAATAACGCCCCGTCTCATGCTGACCGACGAAAATATAGAACCGGTTGCCGGCCATATCCGGCTCGATGCGCCGATAGCCGGGCGAACGACGGTTATCGAGCGGCAGATCGGCGTTGATGATGTCGGGGATCAGGTTCGTGCGCTTGGCGGCGAGACCGCGCACCGGATCGGGCGTGATGTCGTCGTTCGGCCTGAAATAATCATCACGCCCGTCGTAGCGTTTCTTGAACACATAAGACGAATTGAAGATGAAATCGTTGTCGTCATAGAGGTTCATGGCGTTCGGCGCCGAGGTGCCGACAAGGATCAACGCCGGCGACGACGAGGCGTTGACGACACGGTGGAAGGCGTTCAGCGGGATCGAGAAGAGCGAGCCCTTCTGCCATTCGAATGTGTGCGGCTTGCCGCCCTCCATCCAGACTTCTGTGGTGCCGCGTCCCTCGAGAACGAGGAATACTTCCTCATACAGATGGCGCTCGACATTCAGCGCGCCGCCGCCCGGCACCTCGACGAGATACATGCCCCACAGGCCTTCGGTGCCAAAAAGCTGGATGAAGGTGCCGCGCCCGCCCATTCGTTTCCACGGCTTCAGCGGCAAATCCTGAACGCGGCTGATCCCGATGTCACGGAAGATCGGAATCTCCTGCTCTTCCATAAAGGTGTCGTACGGCATGGCGGGCTGCTTGAATTGCCCGAGACCGGCCTTTTTGGTGGTTCCGGTGACTTCGTGAAAATGCTCGGGCCCATCGTGCGGCATCGATTCCTCCATGTGTTTCGAAGGATCATAGCTACGTAGTGCGCAGAGCGCACCTGTGACAAACATGCCGGCAAAAATAAAAAGGGCGGCCCGAAGGCCGCCCTTTGAAAAGGAATTGCAGAAAGACTAGCCGCCCGAAACTGCAGCCGCAACTTCCGCCGCGAAATCCGATTCCTGCTTCTCGATGCCTTCACCGAGCGCGTACCGCACGTAACCCTTGAGGGTGACAGGCGCGCCGGCCGCCTTGGCGGCTTCCTGAACAACCTGACCGATGGTCTTGTTGTTGTGGTCGGCGTGGATCGACGGCTGATCGATGAGGCAGACCTGCTTGTAGTAGGTCTTCAGACCGGACTCGAGGATCTTCTCGAGGACATTGGTGGGCTTGCCGAGGTTCTTGTCGCGCAACACGTTCTTCTCGCGCTCGACAACAGCCGGGTCCATGCCGGAAGCGTCCAGAGCCAGCGGAGCAGCCGCCGCGATGTGCAGGGCGATCATACGGCCGAGCGAAGCGAGAGCGTCCGTGCTGCCGGTCGATTCCAGACCGACGAGCACGCCGATCTTGCCGAGACCATCGGTGATGGCGTTGTGAACGTAGTGCGACACGACGCCGGCCGAAACATGGACGGACTGCGCACGACGCAGCGTCATGTTTTCGCCGATGGTGGCGATGGCGTTGGTGAGCGCGTCATTGACGGTAGCGCCGCCCGGATAATGGGCGTTCTTGAGCGCGTCGACGTCGGTCAGGCCCTTTTCGAGCGAGACGGCAGCGATGCCGCGCACGAGCGCCTGGAATTCTTCGTTGCGGGCCACGAAGTCGGTCTCGGAGTTCACCTCAACGACAACGCCATTGTTGCCGTTGACGGCGACACACACGAGGCCTTCGGCGGCCACGCGGCCGGACTTCTTGGCTGCCTGCGAGAGGCCCTTCTTGCGGAGCCAGTCAACGGCGGCCTCGATGTCGCCATCGGTTTCGCTGAGGGCCTTCTTGCAGTCCATCATGCCGGCGCCGGTCTTCTCGCGAAGATCCTTCACCAATGCGGCGGTGATTGTCGCCATGGGAGGTTCCTTTCGTTCTGCTTGATTGTTTCGGGCTGATCTTTCTAACCGGCGGAGCATTCCGGTCGGATCATGTGAACATGACGTTTTCAAGTAAGTCGGGCCGAAGCATTGCTCCGGCCCGCGCATTCAGTCTCGATCGAAACCGATCAGCCGGCGAGCAGGCCGCGCGCCTGATTGATCCAGCCGTCGCGGTCGATGCGGCCGCTGAGCTTGAGATCCTGGTCGACCTTCTTGGAGTCGGCCGGAGTCATGGCGGCGATCTGCCAGTAGTGGAAGATGCCGGCGTCATTGAGCTTCTTGACGAGCTGCGGGCCGACGCCCTGCAGCTTGGCGAGATCGTCCGGCGCGCCGCGCGGAGCAGTGAGCAGTTCGAACGCCTCGACCGGAGCCTCGAATTCAGCGATTTCCGCAACTGTTTCGGCCGGCAGGTTCACTTCAACCGGAGCTTCAGAAGCGCCGATATCCATGCCCGACGAACCCTGGCTGCGCGAGATGCCGTCGATGGCGGCGCGGGCGATCAGGTCGCAATACAGCGCGATGGCGCGGCCGGCGTCGTCGTTGCCCGGAACCGGGAACTTGATGCCGTCCGGATCGCAATTGGTGTCGACGATGGCAGCCACCGGAATGTTCAGACGGTTGGCTTCCTTGATGGCCAGCTGTTCCTTGTTCGTGTCGATCACGAAAATCAGGTCCGGCACGCCGCCCATGTCCTTGATGCCGCCGAGCGCCTTCTCGAGCTTGTCGCGCTCGCGCGACAGCATAAGACGCTCTTTCTTGGTCAGGCCCTGCGCGCCGGCGCCGAGCTGGTCGTCGAGCTTCCGAAGACGCTGGATCGAACCGGAAATGGTCTTCCAGTTGGTCAGCATACCGCCGAGCCAGCGGGAGTTGATGTAGTACTGGGCCGAACGCTTTGCGGCGTCGGCGATCTGGTCAGCTGCCTGACGCTTGGTGCCGACGAACAGCACGCGACCACCGCGGGCGACCGTATCCGAGACTGCCTTGAGGGCCTGGTGCAGCAACGGCACGGTCTGGGCAAGGTCGATGATGTGAATGTTGTTGCGGGCTCCGAAGATATACGGGGCCATCTTCGGGTTCCAGCGATGCGACTGGTGGCCGAAATGCGCGCCGGCTTCGAGCAGCGAACGCATGGAAAAATCGGGCAATGCCATTACTTGTCTTCTCCGGTTAAGCCTCGGCGGAACATTTGGCGGGCCTTTCGGGCCAGCCACCGGAGCGATCCTTGAATCAGGAGCGCCTGAATTCCGCCTGTGGAATGGGCGCGCTTATAGGGGCGAAGCCCGCCGGATGCAAGCCCTACGGGCCTGAATGCCGATTCCAACAGCAGCAACCGGCCCTAGAGGGCCCAGTGACGCCCCGATGGCGGCGAGGCAATCCGTCCCGCCTCCCGCACCCAGCGCAGATCAGAAGTCCATTCGAAAGGCGCAAGCGGTTCTGTGTGGGCGTCCAGCGGATTGGGATTCTGCCGGTCCGCAGGCGCGGTTTCGGTCACCAGCGAGACGCGTCTTATATAAAGACCCAGCATCAGCGACCACATCGCGCCCGCAATCCCCCATTCTGCTGCCCCGCAGGCGATGCCGAACGTGATGGCGGTGGCGATGAGGATCAGCGGCGCCTCCTCCCGCTTCTTGTCTAGCCAGAGACAACTCAACATCAAGGCTGCCAGCAGCGCCAGAATGGCGCTCGGGATGCTAAGGCCGGCGGAACCGAGGGCGCCGTTACGCATCACGAAAACCGCCCCCAGCACCGCAGCGAGCGTATGCGTCAAAAGTGCGGATTTCCGCCCATGAATATATGGGTCCAGTCCCACCGTGGCTCCCAACAGAGCCGCCGCTGCGAGTTGAATCGTAAAGTTGTCCATCAATGCCCCCTATTTCGAAATACCGGGCATTTTAGTCGTATGAGCGACAAGTAATCGGTAAATAAGATGAAAATCGTTCGGATCGCGCTTAGCGAAGCCGTGCCGCAACCTCAGCAGGCGGGTTAACGGCGATTAGCCATGTTGAGCGAGACGCGAACAAACGCCCGCCAACGCGCAAAACCACACACGGCGAAAAGCCAGTCAGGATTTGAAAAAACATCTGCGCAGAAGGCACAAAATAAAAAGCAAGGTTCGAGCGCTAGCCCGATACCTTGCCTGACAGTTTAGTCACGCTCGAGCCTGGTCTTCAATCCACGCAGACGCGGGGCAGTGGTCCAAGGCTTGTGGCCATGTGGACCGACTCAGGATCGACTTCGTCCTCCCGCGACTTGGCGCTGCACACTCCCGGTAGACCCGAGGGCGGCCTCCTTTCGGATTAGCAAAGGTAGGATAAACCGAACTTCACGAAGTTGTCACGTGGGCAAAGACCAAATTCCGACAGTTTTGGCTTTTTTTTGGCCGGCTGCCCAATCGGCGAGCGTGGGCACCCCCGCCCTTCGTCGTAAGGCCTTGTTTTTTCGACCCCGTTGGGTTTGGTAGCGCACACCCCTGCGATGCGCCTAATCTGGATCACGCGATTCGCCTTTCCATCTCCGTCAGGTCTCAACTCGATGCGTCTTTCCCGCTATTTCATGCCGATCCTTCGTGAAACCCCGAAGGAAGCCGAAATTGTTTCGCATCGGCTGATGCTGCGCGCTGGCATGATCCGGCAGGAATCCGCCGGCATCTACGCCTGGCTGCCGCTGGGCTTGCGGGTGCTCAACAAGATCAACGATGTCATTCGCGAGGAACAAAATCGCGCCGGAGCCATCGAGCTTCTGATGCCGACGATGCAGTCTGCCGATCTGTGGCGAGAATCCGGGCGTTACGACGCCTATGGCAAGGAAATGCTGCGCATCAAGGACAGGCACGAACGCGACATGCTGTTCGGACCCACGAACGAGGAAATGATCACCGAGATCTTCCGCGGCTACGTGCGCTCCTACAAAGATCTGCCGCTCAATCTTTATCATATCCAGTGGAAGTTCCGCGACGAAGTGCGGCCGCGTTTCGGCGTCATGCGCTCGCGCGAATTCCTTATGAAAGACGCCTATTCGTTCGATCTCGATGCGGAAGGCGCGCGCCATTCCTACAACAAGATGTTCACCGCCTATCTGCGCACCTTCGCGCGGCTGGGCCTGAAGGCTATTCCGATGCGCGCCGACACCGGCCCCATCGGCGGCAATCTCAGTCACGAATTCATCATTCTGGCGTCGACCGGCGAAAGCGAAGTTTTCTGCCACAACGATTTTCTGTCGATGGATACGCCGCCTGCCAACATTGATTTCGACGATCGTGCCGTCATGCAGGGCGTTTTCGACACATGGACCGGCAAATATGCGGCTACGTCCGAAATGCACGACGCGGCTGCCTTCGGGGCGTTGGCCGAGTCTGACAAGGTTTCTGCGCGCGGCATCGAGGTCGGCCATATTTTCTACTTCGGCACGAAGTATTCCGACGCTATGAAGGCTGTAGTGAACGGTCCGGACGGCAAGGAAGTAGCTGTGCAGATGGGCTCTTACGGTATCGGACCGTCGCGACTCGTGGCGGCGCTGATCGAGGCGAACCACGACGACAACGGCGTGATCTGGCCTGAGGCCATAGCGCCGTTCCGGGTCGGCATTGCCAATCTGAAAGTCGGCGACGCCGCAACTGACGCCGCCTGCAACGATCTCTACGCGAAGCTCGGCAAGGCGGGCGTTGATGTTCTGTACGACGACCGCGATGACCGCCCGGGCGCAAAATTCGCCACGATGGATCTGATCGGTCTGCCGCATCAAATCATTGTTGGGCCCAAGAGCCTTGCGGAAGGTCGCGTCGAGGTGAAGAATCGCCGCACCGGGGCGCGCGAAATGCTGTCGCCTGACGAAGCCCTCAACAAGCTGGGGGCGTGATGGCGCAAGTCAGACGCCCTCTGCTCGCGATTAAGCCCTGCCGCACAGGCGGATATCGCCCATGAGCGAGTTGGACCAGACGACCACAGCCTCAATAGCCGATCCGGTGGACACGAAACCTTTCGCGCCATTCGAATGGATGATTGCGCTGCGCTATCTGCGTTCGCGCCGGTCTCAGGGGTTCGTCTCCGTCATCGCAGGCTTTTCGTTTGCTGGAATCATGCTGGGCGTGGCGACGCTGATCGTCGTCATGTCGGTGATGAACGGCTTTCACATCGAACTGATGAACAAGATCATCGGAATCAACGGCCACGTGTTTCTGCAGGGCGTCGAGAAGCCGCTGACGGATTTCGCCGAAGTGACCGACCGCATCACAAAGGTGAAGGGCGTTACATTCGCCTTGCCGATGGTCGAAAGCGCCGCCGGCGTGTCGTCGCAGTTTCAGCAATCGGGCGCGCTAGTGCGCGGCATTCGCGAAGCAGACATCAAAAAGCTTCCGGGCATTGCGGCCAACGTCCGTCAAGGAACGCTGGATGGTTTCGACACAGTCGAGGGCGTCGCCATCGGGGCGAAACTCGCAGAACAATTGAGCGTGCGCATCGGCGACACGATTTCGATTCTCACCGCCAAGGGCTCGCAGACGCCGTTCGGCATCGCGCCGCGCATCAAGTCCTATCCGGTGGTGGCGATTTTCCAGATCGGCGTTTCTGAATTCGACGGCATCTTTGTCTACATGCCGTTCGAGGAGGCGCAGGCCTTCTTCAACAAGGATGACGAAGCCACCGTGATCGAGGCTTTCGTCAACGATCCTGACAATATGGACGCTATCCGGGCCGACATCGAAAAGGTCATTGCGCGCCCGATGATGATGACCGACTGGCGTCAGCGCAACAAATCCTTCTTCGACGCCCTGAAGGTCGAGCGCACGGTGATGTTCTTCATTCTCACGCTCATCGTACTTGTGGCGGCCCTGAACATCATTTCGGGCCTCACCATGCTGGTGAAGGACAAGGGCCGCGACATTGCGATCCTGCGCACCATGGGGGCCACGCGCGGCGCCGTGATGCGGGTGTTCCTGATCACCGGCGCGGCCATCGGCATCAGCGGTACAATCGCTGGCTTTCTCCTAGGGCTGCTGGTGGCGCATAATCTTGAGCCCATCCGGCAGGCGATCAACTCCACATTCGGGCTGAATGTGTTCGATCCGAACTTCTATTTCCTGAGCCGCCTGCCCTCCGTGGTGGTGTTCGGCGATGTGGCGGCGGTCGTGGCGCTTTCGCTTGGACTGTCGTTGTTCGCGACCATTTTCCCGTCGCGGCGCGCGGCGAAACTCGATCCGGTCGAGGCGCTCCGTTATGAATGATGCGAACGCCAGTCCGGCGCTCTATCTCCAGCAGGTCGTGCGATCCTACAAGCAGGGCGAGGATTCGCTCGATATTTTGCGCGGCGTCGATCTTGCGCTGTGGGCCGGGCAGTCGGTGGCGCTGATCGCGCCATCGGGCGCCGGCAAGTCCACGCTCCTGCATGTGGCCGGCCTGCTCGAACAGCCGAACGGCGGCGAGGTTTTCGTGGGCGACGCCCCGACGTCCCATATGGAAGATTCCGAGCGAACCGCGATACGCCGCCTCGAAATCGGCTTCGTGTACCAGTTTCACCATCTGTTGCCGGAATTCACCGCCATCGAGAATGTGATGCTGCCGCAAATGATCCGCGGCCTCACGCGGCCGGAAGCCCGCAAGCGCGGCTCGGAACTGCTGGAGTTTCTGGGACTCGGCCATCGTTTAACGCACCGTCCGTCGGAATTGTCCGGCGGAGAGCAGCAGCGCGTGGCGATTGCGCGCGCTGTTGCGAATGGTCCACGAGTCCTGCTGGCGGACGAACCGACCGGAAATCTCGATCCGAAGACTGCTGATCATGTGTTCGGGGTTCTGACCCAACTTGTGCGCGCCTCTGGCCTCGCGGCTCTGGTGGCGACCCACAATATGGATCTGGCGTCCCGCATGGACCGGCGCGTGTCCCTTCGCGACGGGCTGATTGTCGAGCTCGACTAGCGCGGAATCTGGCCGGTTCTCGTACAGACGAGGGAGGCTAGTCTCCCCTCTCAATGAAAGGCTGACGCAAGCCCGCTGTCGCCCGTCGACGTCTGGAAATCATGTCGCGCACGAAGTAGCCGAGAGCGAACCCGATGATCAGAGTCCGAATCAAATCCATGTAACGAGTCCCAAGCCGTTTACGCCCAACCGACGAACAATAGCTGCCGCGTCATATAATCATTATATGTGTCAAAGGCTTGACTGAAATTTACATAACCGGGGCAAATTTCCGGGCGGCGGGGGAGTCACGGTGGAGAAAACATGATTCAAGCTTTGGATGGCTCCACCCGACCCTGATTCGCTGGAACGTTTGACGTCTGCCGAACT
>CANJWR010000141.1 GCA_947478455.1 Beijerinckiaceae bacterium
CACGCATCGAGCCGCGCTACGCTACGCTCCGCACGCCTCGATGCGTGCGACACCACAACTCACAAGGGCTCATGCAGCCCTTTTCTCTCAACCAGACTGGTACACTTTTACGCCGCCATCTGGCACAATTTGTCGCCGCCATTGACACCGAGGCCATTGCGGACACATCGAAAGCGATGGGCCTCAGCACGAAGGCGGTTCAGGAGCTGGAAAGCTCCATCAAGCAGATCGCCAGCGAAGCAGCTTCCAGCGCACGCCTGTCGCACAATGCGGTCGTCAGCACCGAGCAGTCGGGAAAGTCCGTTGGTCAGCTCGGCGAGGCTTTACGGAACATCGACGAAATCGCCCAGATGATCGGCAAGATCGCCGCCCAGACAAACCTCTTGTCCCTGAACGCCACCATCGAGGCGGCCCGGGCCGGCGCAGCCGGACGCGGCTTTGCGATTGTGGCGGGCGAGGTGAAAACTCTGGCGCTGCAGACCGAAAAGGCCACCAGCTCCATCAAGGATATTCTTTCGGGCCTGAGCGACGCCGCCCGCGCCACCACTAATGAAATGGCCCAGACATCGACGTCCATTCGCTCGCTCTCGGACGCAACAGTGTCGGTGTCTGCAGCGGTCGGCGAACAGCGCAGCGCGGTTTTCGAAATTCGCGCGCAGATTGGAACTGTCGCGGAGAACACGACGCGCCTGCGCGAAACGCTTGTGGCGCTGGCCAGCAGCAGCACCGCAAATGTTCAGGAAACGAATGCCTTCGTGAGCGTCGTGGCCGACCTCAATGCGAAATCGCAGGGGCTGATGCGCGCCTTCCAGAAGCTCGAAGAGAACCTGCGCGCTGCGTGATTGCACGCAGCCGCTCCGGTTACTCCATCAGCGCGCGCCTGCCTGCCGTGGCTTCTGATCTGCTGGTCGCCGCATAGTCCTGGCAGGCGCAGCCGGCTCGCCCGTTTCGCTGAACAGTTCGGCCAGTTTGTCGGTCATCGCGCCGCCAAGTTCTTCCGCGTCCACGATCGTCACGGCGCGTTTGTAGTAGCGCGTTACGTCATGGCCGATGCCGATGGCGATGAGTTCCACCGGCGAACGGTTTTCGATCTCCTCGATGACCGAGCGCAGATGGCGTTCCAGATAGTTGCCGGGATTGACCGACAATGTGGAGTCGTCCACCGGCGCGCCGTCGGAAATCATCATCAGGATGCGACGCTGTTCGGTGCGTCCAAGCAGGCGCTTGTGAGCCCAGTCGAGCGCCTCGCCGTCGATGTTTTCCTTCAGCAGGCCCTCGCGCATCATCAGGCCGAGATTGCGGCGCGCGCGACGCCAGGGCGCATCGGCGCTCTTGTAGATGATGTGGCGCAAATCATTGAGGCGACCGGGATTGGGCGGTTTGCCGCCCTGCAGCCAGGCTTCGCGCGATTGCCCGCCCTTCCAGGCGCGCGTGGTGAAGCCGAGAATCTCGACCTTGACGCCGCAACGCTCCAGCGTGCGCGCCAGAATGTCGGCGCAGGTCGCCGCCACCGTAATCGGACGGCCGCGCATGGAGCCGGAATTGTCGAGCAGCAGCGTCACCACCGTGTCGCGGAAGTCCATGTCCTTTTCGCGCTTGAACGACAACGGCTGCTGCGGATCGATAATGACGCGCGACAGACGCGCCGGATCCAGCAGGCCTTCTTCGAGATCGAATTCCCAGGCTCGGTTCTGCTGCGCCATCAGGCGGCGCTGCAGCCGGTTGGCGAGACGCGCCACGACGCTCGACAGGTTCTGAAGCTGCTTGTCCAGATAGGCGCGCAGACGATCCAGTTCGTCCTGTTCGCAGAGTTCTTCGGCAGCCACGATCTCGTCGAATTTCGACGTATAGGCCTTGTATTCGGGCAGACGAATTTCGCTCTGGCCTGCGCCTGGCGGGCGGCGGCTTTCGGCGGCCTCGTCGGCGTCGCCCATGTCGGCGTCTTCGGGCATTTCTCCCGACGGGGCGTCTTCCGATTCCATGGCGCCTTCTTCGTCCATGTCGTCGTCGGATTGTTCGGCCTGTTCCATCTTCATGGAATCGCCGGACTCGTCCTGTTCGCCGTCGCCTTCCTGTTCTTCCGGATTGGGATCGGATTCGTCCTCGCCCGATTCCTCTCCCGTATCATCATGGTCAGACGCGGTCTCGTCCATCATGTCGAGCGAACGCAACAGCTTGTGGACAGACTTGCCGAAGACCCTCTGGTCCTCGAGCGAATCGCCCAGCTTGTCGAGATCGGATCCGGCGCGCTGCTCGATCCAAGGACGCCAGATGTCGACAATCTTCTGCGCGGCTTCCGGCGGCTTGAGGCCGGTAAGGCGCTCGCGCACGATCATCGCCACCGCATCTTCCAGCGGAGCATCGGCGCGATCCGAAATATCCGCGTAATTACCCCGGTGATATTTGTCATCCAGCATGGCGGCGAGATTGCTCGCCACGCCTTCCATGCGGCGAGAACCGATGGCTTCCACACGCGCCTGCTCGACAGCCTCAAACACGGCGCGCGCCGGCGCGCTCTGGGGCGCCAGCTTGCGATGGACGCCGATGTCGTGACAGGCCAGCCGCAGCGCCAGCGAATCGCCGTGGCCGCGCACGATGGCGATTTCCTGCGAGGTCAGCTTGCGGGCTGGCTCGGGCAGACGCGCCTTGGCGGTGTCGCCGGTTCCGATCAGCGAGGGCTTGTCGGCCGCATAGGTGACTTCGAGTGCGGGCGTGCGCGCCATCGCCCGCATACAGCTCGCGACCGCGCGCTTGAACGGCTCCTGCGGGGCTTCAGACTTGGAAGCGGGTTTGCGGTTTGTGGGAGTGCTCATTGGTCGAGGATATCTCTCCGAGCGGTCATCGCAACCGGCGCATTCAACTCCCTCGCCCCGATTCATCGGGAAGAGGGTTGGGGTGAGGGGCCGGGAGCAAGAAGCTCAAGGATCGGACCCTCATCCGACGCGGCTTCCGCGCCACCTTCTTCCGCCGGGCGGGAGAAAGTAGTCGGGCCTCAGCTCAACGCCACGTTCACGGCGCTTTCCGGCAGTTCCTGTCCGAAGCAGCGCTGGTAGAATTCCGCCACGAGCGGACGTTCCAGTTCGTCGCACTTGTTGAGGAAGGTGAGCCGGAACGCAAAGCCGATGTCGCCGAAGATTTCGGCGTTCTCGGCCCAGGTGATCACCGTGCGGGGCGACATGACGGTCGACAGGTCGCCCGCCATGAAGGCGTTGCGGGTCAGGTCCGCAACGCGAACCATCTTGTTGATGACCTCGCGGCCTTCCTTGCCCTTGTAGTGGCGGGCCTTGGCGGCCACGATGTCGACTTCCTTGTCGTGCGGCAGATAGTTCAGCACCGTCACGATGGACCAGCGGTCCATCTGGCCCTGATTGATCTGCTGCGTGCCGTGATAGAGGCCCGACGTATCGCCCAGACCCACCGTATTGGCGGTGGCGAACAACCGGAACGCCGGATGAGGGCGGATGACGCGGTTCTGGTCGAGCAGCGTCAGGCGGCCGGAGACTTCCAGGACGCGCTGGATGACGAACATCACGTCCGGGCGACCGGCGTCATATTCGTCGAAGCAGAGCGCAATGTTGTTCTGCAGCGCCCATGGCAGGATGCCGTCGCGGAACTCGGTGATCTGCTTGCCGTCCTTCAGGACGATGGCGTCCTTGCCGACCAGATCGATACGCGAAATGTGGCTGTCGAGGTTGATGCGCACGCAGGGCCAGTTAAGCCGCGCCGCCACCTGCTCGATATGGGTGGATTTGCCGGTGCCGTGATAGCCGGTCACCATCACGCGGCGGTTGCGGGCGAAGCCCGCCAGAATTGCCAGGGTGGTCTGGGGGTCGAACAGATAATCAGGATCGAGGTCCGGAACATGTTCGCTGGTCTGCTTGAAGGCCGGAACTTCCAGATTCGAGTCGAATTTGAACACATCCCGCACCGAAATCTTGGTGTCGGGCATGCCAGGCGCATTCTTGGCTTCGCTTTGCATCAATCCTCCGTTTCCGTCCGCCGATGCGGACGGTCGGTCGTCCCGGCCGAAGCCGAATTTCGGGAAGTCCGAACTCAGGCGAGGCCGGCCGATTTGAGTTGTTTATAGGCCTGAATGATCTCGCGCAATTTGTCTTCCGTGGAGCGGTCGCCACCGTTGGCGTCGGGATGGAACTGCTTCACGAGTTCTTTATAGCGCGCCTTGATGGTTTCACGAGTGGCAGTCTCGTCGAGACCCAAAGAAACGAGCGCTTTTGTCGCGACCAGTCCGTAGCGCTGGCGCTTCGGCTCGGTCGGTGGGTCGCGACGGGCGCCGCGTCCGAAAATGCCCAGTGGGTCGGGAATTCCGCTCGGATCGGCCTCGAAACCCTTGTTTCCGCGCTTCGCCCCCATGGTCCAGGTCGGGCGATGGCCGATAATGGCGTCCTTCTGGTAGCGGGCGACGTCGTCGTCGCTCATATCCTTGAAGTAATTGTAGGTCGCGTTGTACTCGCGCACATGGTCGATGCAGAAATTGAAATATTTCCCTTCACGCATCCGCCCCATGGGCGCGCGATGAGCGCCAATGGCCTTGCAGCCGGGATGATCGCACGGGACGTGCTGCGGCGTCGCCTCGATCTGCGGCTGCCGCTTCACGCGGATGCGGTCAAAAATGGACGAATTCAGGTTCATGCTCATGACTTTAGGAGCGCCGCGCGACGCCCGCAAGGAGAACCCGGCGCAAACGCGACAGGACGAATAAATTTACCGCGCACGGCAGGACAACGCTATGTAGGCGGCGGCAGGACGCCGCGCGGCGTCCTCAAGGTTCTGGGTGGAGAAGCTCGACGGTGACCATTAAGGAACGAATAACGACCAAGCTCGAGGCCGCGTTTTCGCCGTCTTTTCTCGACGTGCTCGACGAATCCCATCAGCACGCGGGCCATGCGTTTCATCCGGGCGGGGTGGAGCCGCGCGGCGAGACTCACTTCCGCATCAAGATCGTATCCGGCGCCTTCGTTGGCAAGTCCCGAATCGATCGCCACCGGCTGATCAACGCGCTGCTGGCCGACGAGCTGCGCGACGGCGTGCACGCGCTGGCCATTGAGGCGAAGGCGGAAGGCGAGGCGCTTCGGTCATGACAAGCCTGACCGCAGACGATCTGGCAAAAATTTCCTCCGCCACGCTGGCTGACTATAACGGCCGCGCGGAGGATTTCTGGACCGCAACACGCGATCACGACGTCAGCCAGAACATTGCGACGCTGACAAAATGGCTGCCGCAAAAGACCGGCTGCGCGATTCTGGATTTCGGCTGCGGACCGGGCCGCGATCTGCGGACATTTTCCGACCTGGGGCATCTGGCCATCGGCCTCGACGGCACGCCGGCCTTTGCCGAAATGGCGCGCGCCCATAGTGGCTGCGAGGTCTGGACCCAGAACTTCCTCGCACTCGATCTGCCGCCGGGTTTTTTCGACGGCGTTTTCGCCAATGCGTCGCTGTTTCATGTGCCGATGCAGGAACTGCCACGCGTTTTGAGTCAATTGCGCGCGACCCTGAAGCCCGGCGGGGTGCTGTTTTCGTCGAATCCGCGCGGGCGCAATCAGGAGGGCTGGTCCGGCCAGCGCTACGGAGCGCATCACGATCTGGAGAACTGGCGTTCCCATATGGTCGCGGCCGGCTTTGCGGAACTGGAATATTATTACCGCCCCACCGATGCGCCGCCCGAACAGCAACGCTGGCTGGCGAGCGCGTGGCGGGCGGTTTAGTCGCCGGTCTCAAGGATTGGCAAACTCTGGCCCTTCCCACTGAGTCGAAACTGCCAGCTTGCCGGATACAATGTCGGCGGCCGCCTGATCGAGCCTTTCGCGCACCGCCTGCGGAACGCCGGGCCCCGTCGACAAACGAACGGCTGCGGGGCGCGACAGTCCGACCTTCTTGATCGTTCCGGGCTGAAACTTGCCCTGCATCATGTCTTCGCACGCTGCCAGAACCGCCAGTCCCGAATCCGCGATGGCTGAGGCTACGAACACATCGGGAGTCGTCGCTACCCAGTCCCCCACATTGCCAATCTGGGCGATCTTTCGTTCGCGACAGGCCTCGATGGCGCCGGTGCGACCTGCGTTCAGCATCGTGAAAATAATATCCGCTCCCGCATCCGCCATGGCGAGCGCGACCTTTTTCGAGAGCGCCGAATCGTCCTGATTGCCGGAAAAATTGGTCAGCAGCTTCACATTCGGAGCAGCAAACGCCACGCCATTGGCGAAAGCCGCGCGGCCCTTCAGGCCCGGAACGACCCTGATGCCCGACATGTGCCCCACAGTGCCGGTGCGGGTCGTGAATCCGGCCAGCATGCCTGCCAGAAAGGCCGATTCTTCCTGCAGGACTTCGTAGCTCGCCAGATTGGCGCCGGTCACATTGCCCTGTGTGACCACAAATGAAACATCGGGAAATTCGCCCGCAACGGTTCTGGCGGCGTCGTTGTTCTGCCCGCCATGTGCCACCACGAGCGCCGGCTTGTCGGCTGCCAGTTTGCGCAGCACCTCTTCGAGCAGCGGACGTTCCGGCTTCACGCCGTCGGCCCATGAAATCTCGGCCCCGAACTGATCTTTCGCCGCCGCAAGCCCCTTGTATCCGGCCTCCATGAAACCGCGATCATCGATGCGCCCGGCAAACAGGGCGGCGATTCTCTTCGCGGTCTGCGCCCGCAACGCCCAAATGGGAAACAGGCCGGCAAGCACAGCCGCAACGGTGAATTGACGACGATTGAGCACTGGAAACTCCTGTTTGAAATTTGTTTCCGGCAAGCAATTCCGGGACCATCCGCAAATCGCCTCGATGATCGAAACTCGCGGGCCATGAAAAAGCCGCAGGCAATCCGGATACACCGCCGGGCCTCTGGCGGGACGCCAAAACCGCGCCTTTTCAACCGCGCAGCCGCACGTTAGAAAGACCTGCGGTCCGGGAGCGGGTTCGCAACACGAATCGGGACGACGAATGCTGAAAACTGCCATATCCCGTTTCACGCTTCCGGGCCTTGCGATGTTGATCGCCGCGACGACTTCGGCCTCCGCCACCCCGACGCTGGTGATCGACACCGCGACCGGCGCGGTCCTGCAGGAGCAGGAAGCTTCCCGGCCCTGGTATCCGGCCTCGCTCACCAAGCTGATGACCGCCTATGTGGCGCTGAAGGCCGTCCGGGAAGGCCGCATCACGATGGAAACCCCAATGGTGGTTTCCAATCGCGCCGCCCGCATGCCGCCGTCCAAGATGGCCTTCAAGCCGGGCTCCGAAGTGACGCTCGATAACGCCCTAAAGATGCTGATGGTGAAATCCGCCAACGATCTGGCTGTCACCATCGCAGAAGGCGTTTCGGGAACGGTTGAAGATTTCGCGGTCGAGATGAATCGCGAGGCGGCGCGGCTGCGTATGCGCGATTCGCATTTCGTTAATCCGAACGGATTGCACGACAACAATCACGTCAGTTCGGCGCGCGACATGGCGATGATCGGCGTGGCGCTGCTGCGTGACTTTCCCGAATCGCACGAACTTTATGGCATCGGCGCGTTGCGGCTCGACAACCGCATTATCCCGACCCACAACGGCATGCTCGGACGCTATCCGGGCGCGGACGGAATGAAAACGGGTTTTACCTGTGCGGCAGGCTTCAATGTCGTTTCCACCGCCACGCGCGGCGGGCGCAAGCTGATGGTCGTCGTCATGGGCGCATCCAACGCCAAGGCCCGCACTCTGAAAGCGATGTCGCTGCTGGAAACCGCCTTCAATTCCAGCACATGGGGGCGCTCGACGATCGACAGCCTGCCCTATCTGGGCCCGGTCGGGGCGCCCAACATGCGACCCGAGATTTGCGGCAAGAACCGCAATCCGGGCGCGGAAGAGGATTTCGCCATCCCGGTCGCCACCAGCGGCCACACCGGCAACGAAGAATCCGCCGCGAGTTTCTTTGCAGCCGACAATCGTTCGGAAGTTCAGAACGTCCCGGCTTCCCTGCTGCTGCAGGGCCCGCGTCCGGCCTTTGAGCCGATCGAAGTTTTCGCCGGCCGTCGTCCCGGCTACAACGGTCCGGTGGCGCGCCCGCGCGGGGCTGACCCGACGCAGGTTGCTGCTCCGAAAGAAAAGCCAACTCGCGTCGCCGCAAGGCCGCCGGCTTCGCCAAGGGCCGCCGCAAAGCCTGTAGCCTCAAAGGCGGTCGCTACGCTCGGCAAGCCCTCTAAGCTTGAAGGACAAAAGATCGAAGCTGCCGGTAAGCCAAAGGCGCAGCCCCAGAAGGCCACCGTCAAGCCTGCCGCGACCGCTCCGGCCAAACCTGCTGCTAAGCCGAAAACGCAGGCAGGCGCAAGGCCCGCAGCAGCCCAGATCGTCGCCGCAAAGCCTGCCGCGCGCTAGTTTGTTCAAACCGGTTCAGGACGCATGACGGATTCCGAAAAAGACATCCTGTCCCGTCGTCCGCCGCCGCCTATTCCGTTGACGATTCTCACCGGATTTCTGGGCGCGGGAAAAACCACCCTGCTCAACAATCTGCTGCGCGATCCGGCCCTGTCGGACACGCTGGTGATTATCAACGAATTCGGCGAAATCGGCCTCGATCATCTGTTCGTCGAGAAGGTCGACGGCGACATGATCGTGATGTCATCGGGCTGCCTGTGTTGCTCGATCAGGGGCGATCTGGTGGCGACGCTGGAAGACGTGTTGCGCCGTCGCGATAACAATCGCATCACGCCGTTCCGGCGCGTGCTGATCGAAACGACTGGCCTCGCCGACCCTGCGCCCGTGCTGCACACGGTAATGTTCCATCCCTACCTGATGCTGCGATTCCGGCTTGAAGGCGTCGTGACGGTTGTGGACGCCGTCAACGGCGATGCGACGCTCGACGCCCATGAAGAAGCTGTCAAACAGGCTGCGGTCGCTGACCGTCTCGTGCTGACCAAGACGGACTTGCTGACCACGCCCGCACAAGTCGATTCGCTTGCCGGTTTGCGCGCGCGACTTGCGAAACTCAATCCGGCTGCGCGCATGCTCGACGCAGCTAAAGGCGAGGCCGTCGCGGAAGCCCTGCTGGATGCGGGTCTTTACGATCCAGATCGCAAGACTCCGGATGTGCGCAAATGGCTTAACGCGGAGGCTTTCGAGGATCCGTATGCGCATCATCATCACGATCACCATCACGGCCATGCGCATCACCCGCATGGCGATGAAAAACATTCCGCCCAGAATCCTCATGATGTGAACCGTCACGACGCTCGCATCAGGGCTTTCTGCCTGCGCAGCGATGCACGCCCGAGCCCGCAGACCTTCGAGATGTTTTTGACGCTCCTGCGCGAAACCAACGGGCCTTCGCTGCTGCGCGTCAAGGGCATTGTGGGCTTGTCCGACGACCCTTCACGACCCATCGTGATTCACGGCGTGCAGCATGTGTTTCATCCGCCCGTACGGCTCGATCAATGGCCGGACGCTGATCATTCGACACGCATCGTGTTCATCGTGCGCGATCTCGATCAGGCCTTTATCGAAAAGTTCTGGGCGCTGTTCACCGGAGGCCCGGCGATCGATCAACCCGATGCGGCGGCGCTGGTTGATAATCCGCTGAACCCGAAAGCCTCGCGCGGCCTGCTGGGATAGGGTTCGGGGTCAGCGCTTTTCGATCCTGAATGACAGCACGCCCATTGCGGCAGAATGCGCCAGCAGGAGATTGCGCGTCTCGTTCACCATATGCGGAATATCGATGGCCGCCATGGGATCCGTGGCCTCTAAGGCCAGGACATCGCCCGGCTGCATCCCGGCCAGCTCCCTGCGCGCCCGCAGCGCCGGCAAGGGGCATTTGAGGCCGCGCAGATCGAGGGCGATCTCGCGAGGAGCGCGGGCGTTCACCATCTTGGCCTTTCGGTTCGGGCGATCCCGACCTTTTATTCAAAAACGCTTCGCCCGTCTCTTGGACGATTTCATGCTCCGAAGTTCTTTCGAGGGTCGGTTGGCTGTACGCGCTCATCGTGGCGAGAATTTCGCTCGGGCCGGTTGGTCGGGATCGCGGTTGTGCGGATTTCGGACGTTTCTGGTCCCGGGGTGGCGCGGTCGGCCCGCGCGGTTCATCTGTCAGGCGACCGAAAATTGTCCGGGCAGGCTTCCGGCCAGCATGGTTAAGGCGAAATACGTCGGGGCGGGGCCTGCAAACACGGCGTCTTTTACGGACGGCTGCTCGACGGACCGGACCGCCGACTCGACGGGGACGGGATTGCATGATCCCCAGACGTCTCTGGCCCGTCCTTTGAACTCCTGAACCCTAGACGGAACCGAACCGGACTGCCTGTGCCACATCGGCACGGGTCTGTTGCGGGAAGGTTTTTCGTCGGCGGGAGTACTGGAATGTCAGCATGGTCAGTTCCGCTACCGGGGAGACGCCCAATGGCGCCTTCCATCGGGTGGTTGGCCGAAAGCGTCGGGCTTCTCGATGCGCCGCGCACCAGCGTGCCGCTGGTGTCGAGCCCCCGTGTTTGGCGCGGCGAACCGCGCGGGATTCCGGCGCGCATCGAACTGCTGAATTGGGACGCTGCCTCCAGACGCCGTGACGCTTGGGCCGATCTGGTGACCCGCACGCTTGAGTCCAATGTCTTTCTCGAACCGGGCTTCGTGTTGCCGGCGGCTCAGCATTTTCCCCTCGCATTCAGGCCAAATTTCCTTCTGGTCTCTGACCTCTCCCGTGTGGAACCACCCGAAGGAGAGCTTGTCGGACTGACGGCGCTCGATATGCCGCAGCGCGGTCAGGGCGCGGTGGCCCGCGCCTGGTGTCCCCAGCAGTCGGCGCTGGGTACCCCTTTGTTCGATCGGGCGCGCGGACGCGATGCGCTTGAAATCATGTTCTCCTGGTTCGACGAGCGCCAGCCGCACATCGCGGGTGTGATGTTCCCGTCGCTCGCAGCAGCCGGCCCGACGGCCTCCATGATCCGGGCTCATGCAATTTCGTCCGATCTCGAAATGCGCATGCTCAATCCCCACTCTCGCGCCATGCTGTCTGGCGGCATCGACGTGGAGGCCATGCTGCGCGCCAATATCGCGCCGAAGAAGCTGAAGGAATTGCGCCGCCAGAATCGCCGACTCACCGATCAGGGCGAACTCGCCTACATGTCGGCGCGCGATGTGGCGAATGTGAAAATCGAAGTCGAAAGATTTCTGGTCATGGAATCGCGCGGCTGGAAAGGCGCGCGCGGCACTGCGCTACTGGCCGATCCATCACTTTCGACCTTCACCCGCACCATGACCCGCACGCTGGTGAACGAAGGCAAGTGCCGCGTCGATTCGTTGACGCTCGGCGGCAAGGCGATCGCGATGGGCATTGTGCTTTACAGCGCAGGCGAAGCCTATTTGTGGAAGATCGCCTACGACGAGGACTATGCGCAATGGTCGCCCGGCGTGCAGTTCATGCTGGAATTCACCAGACGGCAGGCGTTCGAACGCGATGTTTCTTTCACGGATTCCTGCGCCATTCCGGATCATCCGATGATCGACCGCATCTGGCCGGAACGTTTGCCGATTGTGGATCTGTTCGTGGCGACGTCGCGCGATCGCGCCGGAGCCTTCCGGTCCATTGCGTCGCGTGAAATCCTGCGACGCAAACTGCGCACCATCGCCAAACAGGCCTGGTATCGCATCATTGGCGATACGCCGAGCTGATGTCTTGATCGCCTGATGTGGCATGTACGGCAGCGCACAGCGGCGCCGGAATGACATGGCTAATCTCCACACATCGACGCGACGGAAACCCGCCGCCAACAAGGAGAATAACGGCTCGTCGCTGTTTCATGTGGGTAGCGTGTCCAGCACCCCTCCGGCGATGAGGTAGACCATCAACTTGAGGTTGCGCTTGCTGCGATAGCCTTTTGCCTTGCGTTTGGCGGCCTGGACGTTTCCGTTGATGGCCTCCAGAAGTCC
>CANJWR010000142.1 GCA_947478455.1 Beijerinckiaceae bacterium
ACGCCATCAAGGAATTTCTGAACAAACTCAACTCGCTTGGCCGGATGGTTCATGGCGACGCTTCATCGGATTGAAATCATCAATCCGAGTCACTTGTCCATCAAATCAGGCCATTATGAGTCCACGGAAAATGAGGGGATTCATGAGGGTCGGGCGGCGGCCTCAGGCATCTGATTGATACGAAGATGTTCGGGTTCATCGAACATCGGGGTGCGTTGAATTGAACGGTTTAAGTAATGATTGTTACAGGGGAAAAGTCGAACGACCGCGAGCGCGTTATCGCCCTGATCAACATTCTGTTCAAAGCTCGTTTTGCCCGCGATCTCGAACAGTTCCGTCCTTATCTGGCGCCCGACATGGTCTACAGAATGGTCGGACAACGGTATCATAGCCCCTTTTCGGGGGAGTTTCACGGGCCGGACGCGGTGCTGAACGGCGTCCACAATATGAATATCGAATTCGAATTCGAGAACATGACGCTCGACAAGATCATTTTCGACAGCAATGGCAACGACGTAGCTGTGCGGTGGCATGGCCGCTGGAAGAACCGCGGCACGAATGCGGCCGCCGATTTCGAGGGCTTTGCGCATCTGGTCTTCGAGAACGGCCTCGTAAAGGCCTATACGAATTTCGTCGACACGGCCCTCGTGGCGAACATTTCCGGCTGGGATTGATCGACCGGGCGACGCCTCACGCCGCCTTCACAAAGCTTTCCAGCACCATCTTCCGCCCGGCCTTGTCGAAATCGACCGTCAGCTTGTTGCCGTCCACGGCCGCAATGGTCCCATTGCCGAACTTCTGGTGAAACACCCGTGCGCCTTTTGAAAATCCGGATTCGGTCGATGATTTGGCGATCAACTCGCCCTCGATCTGCAGCGGCGGCTTGCGCGCCCCGCTGCTGCTCCAGGCATTCGGCCCGCCGCCGCCCTTGCCCCACGGATGCTGGCGCTCGCCAAAGCCGCCCTTGGCGGGGCCAGCCTCCTCGCGCCGCGCCTGTGCGCGCTTCCAGCCGGGCGTGTCGTAGGTCGAGCCGAATGTGTCGACGGAATTGAACCGCGACGACGCATAACCGCCATAGTTCTGGCCGCTCGCGGCTTCCACAACCTCAACGTGATCGGGCGGCAGTTCGTCCAGAAAGCGCGATGGGATAGTGGTCTGCCAGAGGCCGTGAATGCGCCGGTTCGTGGCGAAGTAGATCTTCGCCCGGCGCTTGGCGCGCGTCACGCCCACGTAGGCCAGACGACGTTCTTCCTCCAGACCCGCGCGACCGCTCTCGTCGAGCGAACGCTGATGCGGGAACAGGCCCTCCTCCCAGCCGGGCAGGAATACGGTTTCGAATTCAAGGCCCTTGGCGGCATGCAGCGTCATGATGCTGACGCGCGCGCCGCCCTCCTTGTTGTCGACATCCATCACCAGTGAAATATGTTCGAGAAAACTCCCCAGGTCGGGAAATTCTTCCATCGACCGCACGAGCTCTTTCAGGTTTTCTAGCCTGCCTGCAGCGTCAGCCGAACGGTCCTTCTGCCACATCTCCGTGTAGCCGGATTCCTCCAGAATCATTTCGGCCAGTTCGTTGTGCGGCTTGCTGTCGAGCAGCGACGCCCAGCGCGAAAAGTCCTGCAGCAGGGCGCGCAAAGTCTGCCGTTGCTTGGGCTTAAGGTCTTCGGTCTCGACCAGCACGCGCGCCGATTGCATCAGCGGAATGCGCACCGCCCGCGCGTGATCGTGCAGCAATTGAATGGTCGCATCACCCAGTCCGCGCTTGGGAACGTTGACGATGCGCTCGAACGCCAGATCGTCCGAGGGCTGCGCCACACAGCGCAGATAGGCGAGCGCGTCGCGAATTTCGGCGCGCTCGTAGAAGCGCGGACCGCCGATGACCTTGTACGGCAATCCCAGCGTGATGAAGCGTTCTTCGAATTCGCGCATCTGGAACGACGCGCGCACAAGAATTGCAACTTCGTCCAGCGAGTCGCCGCGCCGCTGCAATTGCTCGATCTCTTCGCCGACCGTGCGGGCTTCTTCTTCCGAATCCCAGACGCCCGTGACGGTCGGCTTCTCGCCATCGTCACCATCGGTGAACAGCGTCTTCCCGAGACGACCCTCGTTATGTTCGATCAGCTTTGCGGCAGTCGCCAGAATATGCCCGGTCGAGCGATAATTGCGCTCCAGCTTCACGACCGTCGCGCCCGGAAAATCTTTCTCGAAGCGCAGGATGTTGTCCACCTCGGCGCCGCGCCAGCCGTAGATCGACTGATCGTCGTCGCCGACACAACAGATATTCTGCGGACGATTTTCAGGTCCTGCCTGCGCCAGAAGCCGCAACCACAAATACTGGACGACATTGGTGTCCTGATATTCGTCCACCAGAATGTATCGAAAACGTTTCTGGTACTCGGCCAGCACATCGGAGTTTTCGCGCAAGAGCCGCAGGCCTTCGAGCAACAGATCGCCGAAGTCGGCCGCGTTGAGAATTTTCAGGCGCTCCTGATAGAGCGCATAGAGCTTGCCGCCCTTGCCGTTGGCAAAAGCGCCCGCCTCGCCGGCCGGCACGCGCGACGGATCGAGGCCACGATTTTTCCAGCCATCGATCTGGATCGCCAGCGCCCGCGCGGGCCAACGCTTGTCGTCGACATTTTCGGCCAGCAAGACCTGCTTCAGCAGACGGATCTGATCGTCGGTGTCGAGAATCGTAAAGCCGGATTTCAGCCCCACAAGTTCGGCGTGACGTCGCAAAATCTTGGTGCCGATGGCGTGAAATGTACCCAGCCACGGCATGCCTTCCGCCACAGGCCCGGCCAGCGCCGCCACGCGCTCCTTCATTTCGCGCGCCGCCTTGTTTGTGAAGGTGACGGCGAGAATCTCGTGCGCCCGCGCCCGGCCTGTCGCCAGCATGTGGGCGATGCGGGTCGTCAGCACGCGCGTCTTGCCGGTGCCGGCCCCGGCCAGAACCAGAACCGGCCCGTCCATGGCCTCAACAGCTGCGCGCTGCTCGGGATTCAGGGCGTCGAGATAACGCGGCGCTCCGACAGCCGCCGCCTGCGCACGCGCGGCCAGTCCGCCAGCGCGCGGCACATAAGGCGCAGCCGGGCTCTGCCCGGTCGCAGCTCCACGCGGCGCGGGCGCGCGATATTCGCCTTCTTCTTCGGCGTCGAACGAGAACGGGTCGGACAGGACAAAAGGCTCCGGAGAGGAGAAAAGACTACGAATCAATCGCGCCCAATGTGCGGCGGTCGGAGACCGATGTCGACCGGCCAATGACCGACAGCCCGGAGCGTGTGGCGGCGGGCTTTTGCCAGAACCCTAAGCAAACATAGCGAAAGTCGAACGGAGCAGCACAAGCTGCGCCATAACTTCGCCACGATCGAACGCAAATCTTATCTTCATTGATCCGGGCCCCGCTGGCGCTTTCCAAGAATGAAGGCGCGATGTCGGATCAGTCAGCGCAAGCCGCTTCGTGGTTTTGCCTTTCTGTTCGGGCCCGCCTTTCCAGGCGCTCCAGAAAGCACCCCAGAGCGGCAGGCCTGAAGCCTGATGCAACTGGAGGGAATGCATGTCTGACAGCAAAATTCGCCAACGTCCGCAGATCAAGAAAAGCCTTCTGCGGCGGGAGGCGGAAAGCGCCGGCGAGTCACCGTTCATGGAGGCCATCGTGGCCGCCTGCGCTCTTGTCTCATCTGCGGACGGTGAGATTGCGACTGCCGAGCGCAGGCGATTTCTGACGCTGGCGCGCAGCGAGCCGAGGCTGGCCACATTTTCGTTCGAGGAACTGGTCGAGGAATTCGCATCCCATGCGGCGACCTTCCGGATGGATACCGAACTGGGCCACGAACTGGCTGCCGAAAAGCTTGAACCGTTCCGCGACCGCACGCGGGAAGCCTACATCATTCTGGAAACCTGCCGCCAGATCGTTCCGGCGGACGGACAGTGCCATCCGGCCGAACTGCGGATGCTCGACCGCATCCGGGAGCTTCTGGGCCTCGGGCCTGACGAGGGCGGCTTCCCGGCGTCCCGCGTCGCTCTACCCGCAGCTGCGCCAGTCCACGCTCCGGCGGCCTGATCCGGGCTGACGGCAGGTTGTTCCGGCTTTCGCCGGAACAACCCTTTTGCGATACCTGACTTCCTCAAAATTTGCGCTTTTAGCCGGCGAGCCCTTTCGCCGGAACGGCGAAGCCGCATCAAACACAACAGGCAAAATGGAAACCGGATTTTTGATCACGCAATGGCTGGGCACGCCGCTCTGGATGTGGCTTGCATTCGTGGGCGTCGTGGCGGTTCTGCTGGCGCTTGATCTTGGAGTGCTCCATCGCGAGACGCGCGAAATCGGCGTCGCCGAAAGCCTAATGCTTTCGACGGTCTATATCTGCATCGGCCTCCTGTTCGGCGGCTGGGTTTGGTGGACGCTCGGGTCCGATGCGGGCATGAACTATCTTACCGGCTTCGCCATCGAGAAGGCGCTGGCGATGGACAATGTGTTCGTCATCGCAATGATCTTCTCGTTCTTTTCGGTGCCGCGCGCTTATCAGCATCGCGTGCTTTTCTGGGGCATCGTGGGCGTGATCGTCCTGCGCGCCATCATGATCGGCCTCGGCGCGGCGCTGATTACAAGCTTCTCCTGGGTGCTCTATGTCTTCGCGATTTTCCTCGTCGCCACCGGCGTCAAGATGCTGGTCTTCGCCGACAAGGAATATGACGTCGCATCAAATCCCGCGCTGGCGTTCGTGCGTCGCCACTTCAACGTCGCCGGCGAATTGCACGGCGAGAAACTCTTCGTGCGCCTGCCGGCCGGAGAAAATGGCCGCACGGCGCTGTTCATGACGCCGCTGTTTCTGGCGCTCGTGATGGTCGAGTTCGCGGACGTGATCTTTGCGGTCGACAGCGTACCGGCGATCTTCGCGATCACCACCGATCCGTTCATCGTCTACACGTCGAACATCTTCGCCATCCTCGGCCTGCGGGCGCTCTATTTCGCACTCGCCGCCATGGTGCATCGCTTCCACTATCTGAAGACGGCCCTGTCCTTCGTGCTGATCTTCATCGGCGCCAAGATCTTCGCCGCCGATGCGTTCAACATCGAGAAGGTACCGCCGGCCCTCTCGCTCGGCGTGACTTTCTCGATCCTCGCAGCCGGCGTGCTCTACAGTCTGTGGAAGACGCGCGACGCGAAAGCGTAACGACAGATAGCGCAGAGGGTGGCGCGCTTCCTTCTCCCTCAGGGAGAAGGTGTCCGCAGCGCGGACGGATGAGGGGTTACGCAGAAAGTCGTGATCACTGACTCCGCCCGAAACCCCTCACCCGTCGCGGTTCCCGCGCCACCCTCTCCCTCAGGGCGATCTTTGATCGCCGGGAGAGGGGAGAACGCCGGGAGAGGGACTGCTCACCGCGTTGCAATCAGATTTCGCAGAGTCGTGATGGTCGACGCATCCGCGATTCCATCCACCCGCGCCGGGCGGAAATGCCGCTGGAAAGCCCGCACCACATGTTCGGTCGTCTCGTCGTAGACGCCGGTGATCGACAGCCCGTAGCCGTACATGCCCAGCATGGCTTGTAGCGCCTGCACGGGCTGGCCCTCGTCGCCCGGCCCGAAGAAGCGTCCGCCCGCAATCGCCACAGGCTCAACCCAATGTCCCACCCCGCCGCGATGCAGCGCATCCCACGGAAACTTTTCGCCCGGATCGCGTTTGCGCGACGGCGCAATGTCCGAATGGGCCAGCACGCGCTGCGGCGGAATCGCATGGCGCGCGCAGATATCGGCGCAAAGCCGGATCACCGCATCGATCTGCGCAGCCGGAAAATCGGGAGAATTCCCCTCGTGGCCCGGATTGACGATCTCGACACCGACGGAATGGGAGTTCAGATCGGTTGCGCCGGCCCAATGCCCACGCCCCGCATGCCAGGCCCGGCGCGCCTCCGGCACGAGCTGCAGCACATGGCCGTCTTCCCAGACGAAATAGTGGCACGAAACGTCCGAGACCGGATTGCACAGCCAGGCGAGTGCAGATTCGCCGGTCGGCATGCCGGTATAATGCAGGATGATGCTATCTGGCCGCGTTACGCCGCGCCGCTCACCGTGATTGGGCGAGGGAAAAACCTTCGAGGCGATGGGGCTGTCCGGAATCGGGCGCGACATGCGCCTTGGTAGCGCGATCGCCCGAACAAATCAGCCCATAAAAAAGCCCGGACCGCAGACGCGGCCCGGGCCTTTCGAAAGCAGCCGGATCAGTTGGCGTAACGCAGGCAGACCGGGTTGCCGTAATAGTCGTAACCCGAACGGATGCAGCGACGCGGCGTGGTCGATGCGCCGACGATTGCGCCGCCGGCAGCGCCGATGGCCGCGCCCGCCAGAGCGCCGCTCGCGCGACCGGTCGCGGCTGCGCCGATCAGCGCGCCTGCGCCCGCGCCCAGCGCTGCGCCGCCAAGGGCCCGATCACCCGGATTGTTGCTGTTGCAGGCCGCAAGCGGCAGAGCCATCGCGAAAGCCGCCGCGAGGAGAATAGCCTTCTTCATGAAACGCCTCCAAATTTTTCGCGCCGATCAGCGCAAGCTACTTACTGTCGACATCACCACCCTAGCCGGTATGTGCGCTGGCGCACATGAGATGCGTCAAATCACAACAACCAGCCTTCGTCACCGCCGGCCACACGGGAATTGCGCCCAAGGGCTGTCATCCTTTCCGGTTTATTGCGGATGTCTGATGAACTGTGCCCAAATGATCCGATTTCCTTGACCCACGGCCCCCCACCCCGTATCGCTCGTCGACCAGTCGGCCGGGCGGCCGCTCGGGCGGTGTAAATCGTCCGGGAGGAAAGTCCGGGCTCCATGGAGACACGGTGCCGGATAACGTCCGGCGGGGGCGACCCCAGGGATAGCGCCACAGAGATTGAACCGCCCGCAAAAAACGGCTTGCCGTCCACGCGGGTAAGGGTGAAAAGGTGCGGTAAGAGCGCACCGCGCGGCCGGCAACGGAAGCGGCATGGCAAGCCCCACCGGGAGCAAGACCGAATAGGGGCGACCGGAGCCGCAAGGCTCCAGCCTGTTTCCAGGATGTCGCCCGGGTTGGTTGCTCGAGGCGGTCCGCAAGGACCGTCCCAGAGGAATGGCCGTCACGTGCGGGGCAACCCGCGCCATACAGAACCCGGCTTACAGGCCGACTGGCATATTTGTTTTTGAAGTTTCGAAGGCCCGGATTTTTACGATGTTTTTATTTCCCCGGTGCGGATTTTCCGTAGTTATCCGGCCATCGGATCGGCAACGCAATGTTTTCGCTGGTAAATTATCAACGTCCGGGAACTCCGGCACGTCAACAAGCATTAACCTTTTCGAGAACAACCGTTCGTCATTCGTCGACGCGCGTGCGTTTTGTCACAGAAATTCAGGAAATCGCGGGTAAGTGGATCGATATGTTCAATCGGGTCGATCCGGTGATCAGACAAGGAACGGGACCGTGAAACGCCAGAAGCGCTTCGCCATCGCATTTTTCGCGCTTGCCGCCGCCGGAGCCGCCTCGCCCGCTCAGGCAGGATTGCTCGACTTCCTGTTTGGAGGCGGGAACCAGCGCCAGCAGCAATATTACGCTCCCGCCTATGCGCCCCAGACCGCACCCGGTGGAGTTATTGTTGATTCGGCCGCCAAAAAGGCCGCCGATGCTGCCCGGCGCGCCGCCGCCGAACATAATGCCGAAACAGCCGCCCGCAACAAGGAATTGATCGCCAGACTGGCGGAAGTCTCAAAAGAGCACGGCCCCCGCGCCGCCTTCATGCTCGACCCGACGCTCCGCGCCGGCGATGTGGTGGTGATGCCGAGCGGGCTGGAGGTCTTCGAGGGGCAGCGCGAAAAGACCCATGGGGCGAACCAGTTTCGGCCCCTGCGCGAATCCTCCCTGCGCAAACGCTCCGATCTCGCCCTGCTGCAACAGATCAGCGGCCTGAACGAGACCGAAAAGGCTGCGCCGACGGCGGGCGAATTGCGCCCCCTGACGATCGCCGGCCCGAAGAAGAAAAAGGTCGCGAAGCGCAAGGAAGCCCCACCGCAAGCCGCCGCGCCGAAAACAGCCGACGCAGGCTTCTTCGCAACCCGCTGACCTGACGGCTATTTGAGCGCTTTGGTCGCGGCCGCGAGCCATTTACGCGTAGGAGCATTTACCAACGGCGACAGCGTCTTGCGCACGCGCGCGTGGTAGGCGTTGAGCCAGACGAGTTCCTCCCGGCTCAAAAGTTTCGTTTCAATCAGTCGCAAGTCGATGGGCGCAAGCGTCAACGACTCGAAGCCGTACATGTCTCGTTCGGCGCCGGCGATTTTCACCGGCGTGACGACGATCAGGTTTTCGATGCGGATGCCGTAAGCGCCGGTTTTGTAATAGCCCGGTTCGTTCGACAGGATCATGCCGGGCTGTAAGGCGACCGACGCCACTTTCGAAATCCGCTGCGGCCCCTCATGCACCGAAAGATAGGAACCGACGCCGTGGCCAGTGCCGTGGTCGAAATCGAGGCCCGCCTGCCAGAGCGCCGCACGCGCCAGCGTGTCGAGCTGCGTGCCGCTCGTTCCCTTCGGAAAGACCGCACGTGAAATTGCGATATTGCCCTTCAGCACCCGCGTGAAGCGGTCGCGCATTTCGGCAGTGGGCTTTCCGACCGTCACAGTGCGGGTGATGTCGGTCGTGCCATCCTCGTATTGCGCGCCGGAATCGATCAGGAAAAGTCCCTTGCGGATTTCGATGTCAGTCTTTTCGGTCACCCGATAATGAACAATCGCTCCGTGCGCGCCGAAACCGGAGATCGACGGGAAGGAAACTTCCTTCAGTTTACCGGTCTCGCGTCGATAGGTTTCGAGCGCCATTACGGCGTCGATTTCTGTAATGCGTCCCGTCGATGTCGCCATATCGAACCAGGCGAGAAACCGCACCATGGCGGCGCCGTCGCGCAAATGTGCGGCGGTTGCGCCACGTAATTCGGCGGTGTTCTTGACGGCCTTCATCAACGCAATGGGATCGCTGCCCACATCGGCCTCGCCGCCAGCGTCCCGCAAGGTCTGTACGAGTTTTACAGGCGCGCTGGCGCTGTCGAAACGCAGTTTCTTTTCAGCCTTGCCCAGACGTTGCAGGTCGCCCGGCAATGCGCCCGGCTCTTCCACATTCGCCAGTTCAGCCAGCGCATTGCGCACGGCATTCGAAAGTTTGGCACTGTCCACATAAAGCGACGGCTTGCCGCTTGCGGGAATGAGCGCAAAGCAAAGTGGCAGGGGCGTGTGCGAAACATCGCTGCCGCGGATATTAAACGCCCACGCAACCGCATGCGGGTCGCTCACCACCAGACCATCGAGACCATCGAGCGCCTTTGCGATGTTCGCAAGCTTCTTCGAGGCTTCGACGCCGGCGAATTTTTTCGGATGCAGTGTCACGGGCCCGCGCGGCATGGGCGGTCGGTCGGACCAGATTGCATCGACCGGATTGTCGTTGACTGCGACCAGCAAAGCCCCGGCCTTTTTCGCTGCGCGCTCATAGCGATCAAGCTGCGCCTGCGTGGTCAGCCACGGATCGTAAGCAATCTTCGCGCCCGCGCCGACAGTCTTGCCGATCCAGGTTTCGGGCGACGTCTCTGCGCTCGCCACAGGCTCGAAGATTTTCGTGTCGACCTGATCGCGCACCTGCAGCGTGTAGCGACCGTCGACGAACACCGCCGCGCGGTCAGCCAGCACAATCGCCGTTCCGGCAGAACCCGTGAAGCCGCTCAGCCACGACAGCCGCTCGGCGCAGGCCGGCACATATTCGTTCTGGTGTTCGTCGGCGCGCGGCACGATGAAACCGTCGAGACCGCGCCGCGCCAATTCGGCGCGCAACAGCCGCACGCGCTCTGCGCCGTGCGAAGGATCTGCGGATTCGGTGAAGGACTGATAGAGGCTTTCAAACATGCGCGCAGGATAGGCGCACGTTCAATCGCCCGCAATCAATACTCGAATCCGTCGTCCATGACGGGCCGGTCGGCAGCGCCGCCGCGTTTCATCAACAATGTCGCCCAGCCGTCCAGCACGATGCGCCGCGTCAACCGCAGGCCCTGCGCCTTGTAGGCGGCCAGCACACCCGGCACGTCGCGCACCAGCAGGCCGGACAGGACAATGTCCGCATCGGCGCTCGCCACATTGGCGATGGACGGCGCCAGCAGTCGCAGTGGCTTCGCCAGAATATTGGCGAAGATGAGATCGTAGGGCGCGCCCTTCCGGATCGTCGGATGATCTGTCCCTTTTGCGACCACCGGAAACAGCCAGGGAGACGCGTGGTTCAGGATCGCGTTTGAGCGTGCGGCCTCAACCGAAATCGGGTCGATATCGCCCGCCACGACCGGCATTTTCAGCGCCTTCGCGGCCGCCAACGCCAAAACGCCCGTGCCGGTGCCGACATCCAGAATGCGTCGCGGGCGGCGCACTTTCAAAATGGCGTCGAGCATCTTCAGACAGCCGTGGGTGGTGCCGTGATGGCCGGTCCCGAAGGCGAGCGCCGCCTCGATCTCCAGACCGATGTCGTTCGTGCGCACTTTGTCGCGATCATGCGACCCATGCACCAGAAAGCGCCCTGCCCGCACCGGAGCCAGCCCTTCGAGCGAGGACGCGATCCAGTCGCGCGCCTCGATCCGGGCGAATTCAACGGAAGCCGCCACTGCGTCGCCGGCAGTCAGGCTGACGAGTTCGCGTACCATGGCCTGGTCCGGCTCGTCGCCGAAATAGACCTCGACTATCCAGTCCCCTGACGACCAGTCCCGGGTATTCGGCTCAAGCTCGAACGCCGAAGCCGCCGCCTCGGCGGGGTCGAACGTCTCGATCATGATGTCGGCGATGCCGCGCGCGGTCAGTTCGTCGCAAACCAGACGCATCAGGTGGGAGGCATTATTGGGGGGCAGACCTTCAAGCATGACCAGCGATTAGCATGGAGCAGCGCCGAGGTCATCCGGACAATCGCAGCAAGGATGACGCCGAAGCTTTGCGGGTCTAGGGTGAGCAAATCATCTGGAAAGAATCCATGTTTCGCTCAACGGTTTTGATGCTCGCGCTTTTTGCCTCGTTCACGTCGACCGTCCTGGCAGACGAGCCCAATCCCTCCCCCCTGCCGCCGCTGATCAAGGAAGATATCTCCGTTCAGGCATGGGGCGAGCGCAATCCGAACTGCACCGAATGGACCAATGCGTGCCAGATTTGCCGGCGCGACGCCGACGGCAAAATGAACTGTTCGCTTCCCGGCATCGCCTGCCAGCCGTCCGCCCTGGTCTGCAAGGTGAACAAGAAGACGCCGTGATGTCGGTTTAAAAAATTCACCATAAAATCTGGCTGCGTCAAAACCGAACAACGGATGTAATATCGTTCGATAAACTGACAGGTGCGTATCGATTAAAGAGATCACCTCAAGTTACGAGCAAACAGTCGGCATCATTCTCGGTTAATTTTACCCTGTTTTTCGCTTCCTGTTGTCTGGCAGCGTTCAAACACATACCGTCCTGATATTCAGTCGCAAGCAATACAGTCTCTTGCGCGATATTCAGGAGTTTCAGATGCGTGCAGTTGGCTCGTCGCTGTTTCATGTGGGTAGCGTGTCCAGCACCCCTCCGGCGATGAGGTAGACCATCAACTTGAGGTTGCGCTTGCTGCGATAGCCTTTTGCCTTGCGTTTGGCGGCCTGGACGTTTCCGTTGATGGCCTCCAGAAGTCCG
>CANJWR010000143.1 GCA_947478455.1 Beijerinckiaceae bacterium
AGTCTCTCGCCCGCCTCGATGCGCTGGCCTATGCGTCCGAAAGCATGCGCCTCACCACCCGCCTGATGCAGCTCGCCTCCTGGCTCCTGCTGCAGCGCGCCGTTAACGAAGGTGAACTGAGCCCGGTTCAGGCCGCCTCGGACAAGCACAAGGTTAAGCTTTCCCGTCAGGATCTCGCCGCCCCGAACGAACAGTTCGAGCGCCTGCCGTCCCAATTGCAGGAATTGTGCAACCGTTCGCTCCGCCTGCAGTCGCGGATCATGCATCTCGACCGGCTGCTCTATACCAAGGCGGAAGCCGATGGCGTGCCGACCGTCAATTTCGGCATCCGGGGCCAGCTGGAACAGCTCCGCCGGGCCTTCCAGGTTCAACCGGCCTGACAGGCCGGCTCACAGCTCCGAAACGTGCTCAAAACAGTGCTCCAGAAGAAAATGCTCCGCTCAAAATAATGCTCCCGAAGATTGCGCCTGTGCTCAACTATGGCGCGATCTTCAAACTTCCTGCTCGCAAGACATCTGCTCCATGGCTTGCGGCTCCAAATGCAGAAAACCCCGGTCTCGCGACCGGGGTTTTTTCTTGTCTGCAATCGCCGGAAGCCGGCCCGAAGGCCGGACAGCCAGACTTACTTCTTGCCGAGGCCAATGGCCCCGAAGCGCGAGTTGAACTTCGACAGACGGCCGCCGCGGTCGAGCAGCTGCTGGCTGCCGCCGGTCCAGGCCGGATGGGTGTTCGGATCAATGTCGAGGTTCAGCTTGTCGCCTTCCTGCCCGTAGGTGGAGCGGGTGACGAACTCGGTGCCATTGGTCATGACGACCGTGATGGTGTGGTAGTGGGGGTGAATGTCGGCTTTCATCGGCAAGTCCTCGCTGCTGTCGGGCGCGCACGATGACTCGGCGAGGCCGCGAAAAATCTGTCCCTTTGTGGGGAGTGCGGTCCCTATATAACAGTCAGCCGAACCAGACAAGACGTGAAGCGCGGCCTGTTTCGCGATCGGCACAAAGAGCGTAAAGAGCCGCCATGACCGATCAGACCTCTGCCGCCCAGACGCCGAAGCCGCGCACCTCCCTCAAGGCGCTCCTGCCGCTGCTGCCCTATGCAGCCCGGCACCGGCTCTGGATTCTGGCCGCCCTTCTGGCCCTGACGGTGGCCTCTGCCGCCACTCTTACGGTTCCACTGGCGGTTCGCCGGATGGTGGATTTCGGGTTCGCGGACGACGGGGCCGGCCTGATCGACCGTTATTTCGGCGCGATGCTGATGGTTGTGGGCGTTCTGGCCGTGGCTTCGGCCACCCGTTACTATCTTGTGATGACGCTGGGCGAGCGGGTAGTGGCGGATATTCGCTCTGATATTTTCGCCCATCTGTCGCGGCTCGACGCCGCCTTCTACGACACCGCCCGGATCGGCGAACTGGTGTCGCGGCTGACCGCCGACACGACGCAGATGAAATCGGCGTTCGGCTCGTCGGCCTCGGTGTTGCTGCGCAATCTGTTCCTGTTTTTCGGCGCCATCGCCATGATGGTGTTCACGAGCCCGAAATTGTCCGGGCTCGTCCTGATCGCCATTCCGGTGATCGTGTTTCCGCTGGTGGCGTCAGGCCGCTCGGTACGGGCGCGCTCGCGCGCTGCGCAGGACACCCTGGCGGAAGCCACCGCTTTCGCGTCGGAAAACCTCGGCGCGGTGCGCACCATGCAGGCCTTCAACGCAGAAGCCTCCACCAATGCGCGCTTTTCGGCTGCGGTCGAGCATTCCTACCACGCAGCCCGCAAGGCGATGGGCGCGCGCGCGCTTTTGACCATGGTGGCGATCTTCCTCGCCTTTGCGAGCGTCATCGGCGTGTTGTGGCTGGGCGCCCAGGATGTTCTGGCTGGCAATATGTCGGGCGGATTGCTGTCGCAATTTGTCCTATACGCAGTATTCGGCGCCAGCTCGCTGGGCCAATTGTCGGAAGTCTGGAGCGAAATTTCATCCGCCGCCGGCGCTGCCGGCCGCATTGCAGAATTGCTCGGCGAGCAGCCGACCATTACCGCGCCGGCCAATCCGCTGCCGATGGAGCAGCCGCCGCGCGGCGAAATCGTTTTCGACCATGTAAGCTTTGCTTACCAGAGCCGCCCGGACGAGAAAGTGCTGCACGACGTGTCTTTCCGGGTGAGGCCGGGCGAAACGGTCGCGATTGTGGGACCCTCGGGCGCGGGCAAATCGACCCTGTTCCAGCTCGTCATGCGCTTCTACGATCCGACAGAAGGGCAGATCCTGCTCGACAATGCGCCGCTCACGAAGGTCGATCCTTCCGACCTGCGCGCCCGCATCGCGCTCGTCCCGCAGGATGCGGTCATCTTTGGCGCAAGCGTCATGGACAATATCCGTTACGGGCGCACGGATGCGACAGCTGCCAATGTGAAGCAGGCAGCCGAACAGGCTGCGGCCAGCGAATTCATCGACGCAATGCCGCAAGGTTACGACACCCGCATCGGCGAGCGCGGCGTTACGCTCTCGGGCGGCCAGCGCCAGAGGCTTGCGATTGCGCGTGCCATTCTGAAAGAAGCGCCTGTTCTGCTACTCGATGAAGCAACGTCAGCGCTCGACGCCGAAAACGAAACACTGGTTCAGGCCGCGCTCGACAACATCATGAAGGGGCGCACGACGCTCGTGATCGCCCATCGTCTCGCCACCGTGTTGGAAGCAGACCGCATTCTGGTGATGGATGCCGGCCGTATAGTAGAAGAAGGCACCCACCAGTCGCTCGTGGCCGCGAATGGGCTTTACGCAAAGCTGGCGCGACTGCAATTCGAGACCGGTTCAGCAGCGCTTGGTTCGCGCGCCGCCGAATAGGCTTCGCGTCATTCGGGGGTTCGCGGCGATCATGGATCTCGACGTCGAATACAATAATCGCGCACGAGTGCCGGAGCATCCGGAGATCATGGAAGGCTGGCAGCGCGACGCCGCCACGTTTCGGAAAGCAGCGCGGGCGGAACTCGATGTGCCCTATGGCCCGTCGGAGCGCATGAAGCTCGATCTGTTCCTGCCGGACAACGATGCGCCGCAAGCTGCCGCCATGTTCATCCACGGTGGCTACTGGCAATCCCTCGACAAGAGCTACGCTAGCCATCTGGCGCGCGGGCTTACGCAACACGGTTTTGCGGTTTGCGTGCCGGGCTACGACCTCTGTCCGCATGTCAGCATGACCGATATTGTCGACGAGATTGCACACGCCTGCATCTGGACTGTGCGCCTGTTGCAGATGCCGCTTGTGATCACCGGACACTCGGCGGGCGGCCATCTGGCCGCTTGCATGCTGGCGCGCGACTGGAGCGCGCAAACGCGCGATCTCGGCATTGAGCCAGTTTCGGCAGCCTATGCGATTTCGGGATTGTTCGATCTGCCGCCTCTCTTGCACACTGGCGTCAACAAGGCGCTCGGCATGGATGCGGCGGAAGCCGAAAAGCTCAGCCCGATGCACTGGCCCGCGCCGCAACGCAAACGTCTGATCGCCGCAGTCGGTTCTGACGAATCCTCAGAATATCATCGCCAGAGCCGCGAGCTTTGCGACACATGGGCGAAGGGCGGCGCACTGACGAAGATGTCGATGATCGACGGACCCAACCATTTCACCATCCTGGCCCCTTTGGCGGACCCGGACAGCGACATGGTGCGCGACATCGTCAGCCTTGCAGGCTGATCAGGCCTTGGGCTTCCATTCGGCAAAACACAGGCCAGTGCCGGTCTGGGCCGGCGTGCGATAGCCCGGGATGTATTTCACCCAGCCGAGTTCGAGATCGCGGGCGCATTCGGCCACGGCGATCCAGTTGCGGATTTCCGAACTGCCGGCCTGCAGCAGCTTGGCGTCGATACCGCCGAGGAACCCGTAATCACGGCGGCGAATGCCATCGATCACCTTGAGATCGAGATCTTCGTCCACCACGAAATGGCTGAGACCGCCCGACGCCAGAATGCCGACCCGAATATCTTCCGGATAGGCAGCGATCAGTTCGCGCAAGGCCGCGCCCAACTGGATGCAGCGCTTCGGGGTCGGCTGATTGGGCGGATCAAATGTGTTGAGCAGGATCGGGACGATCGGAATGCGCCGCTTCGTCATGTATTTGTGGTGGATGAACGACATAGCGTGGCCTTCGCCCTTGCCGGGCTCCAGACCCTTCAGGCCGGTGATGTCGAAATCACGATCACTGAGTTGCCGAATGAGCCAGGTGGCAAGCTTGCTGTCGACCGGATAGTCGACGTCCTCGACGGCTTCCTGCCGCTGCGCCTGCGCGACCTTGTACCATCCCATGTCTGGCGTGATAACGCGCTTCACGTTGCGGATCGTCGGCTCGTAATAGATCGCGATGGGCGGCATGTTGGTCATGCGGAACAATTCGTGCTGGTCGTCGCCGCAGATGATCAGAACGTCGATGGGCGCATTCTCCAACAACTCGCCCATATGGGCCATGGCTGCCTGCGCCTCGTTGTAGCGCTCGCTCATGCGCGCAGACGAGACATCGACGGCAGGGCCGGTCGATGCCATTTCCACGAGCTTGTCGTAGGTCGTCTCGTTCCCCTGCCGGTCAAAGAGCCACGGGTTGGTCTTGTCGGCAACCTTGAAGCCGTTCTTCCAGTCTTCCTCGGTCGCGGTCAGCATCACGCTGTGAGAAGACCCATAAGCAGCAACAAGTTTCGCCATTTCCGACCCCGGCATGTTTCAGATCCGCCGAAGGCGCGCTTGTTATTCGCAGCCGCTCGGCAGATTTCCCCGAATGAACCTCTATCGGCCAAGCAATAGCGCAACATTGACTTTGATCAACCGGAGACGGCCAGCGACAATTCGTCTGAATAAGCAGGCGCGGTTTCTGTCAAGCCCGACTCATGGCGAGACCTGTCTCAATCGCAATACCGGTGCTGGCGCGCTGGCTGTATGATATGTCAGGATGGAGGTGCGGGGCTGCGGAAGGCCCCAGAGTTTTCGGTTGGGGAGAAGAACATGCGTTTAAAGTCCATCGCGCTCGCCGGCGCGGCCCTGCTTTCGTTCACGGCGGCTGCGTCCGCGCAGCAGCCGATCAAGATCGGCATTGTCACCACGTTGTCGACGCCGGGCGGCTATCTGGGCGAGGATGCGCGCGACGGCATATTGCTGGCTATTTCCGAAGAGGGCGGCAAACTCGGCGGCGTGCCGGTGCAGACGCTGGTTGAGGACGACAAGCTGAAACCGGGCGACGCCAAGCAGATCGTCGACAAGTGGATCGAGAACGACAAGGTGAAACTCTTCACCGGCATCATCTTCTCGAATGTCGCGGTGGCCGTCGTGCCGTCGATCCTCGAGTCGGGCGGCATTTTCGTCAGCCCGAACGCCGGTCCGTCGAATTTTTCCGGCAAGGCCTGCAACAAGAATTATTATGTGGCGAGCTGGCAGAACGACAATCTGCATGAATCCGCCGGCGCTCTCGCCAAAAAGCTCGGCTACAAGAAAATGGTGCTGCTGGCCCCGAACTATCAGGCCGGCAAGGACGCCATCACGGGCTTCCGCCGCATGTACGGCGGCGAGGTCATCGAGGAAATCTATACCGGTCTCGACCAGACCGATTTTTCCGCCGAAATGGCCCGTATCCGCGCCGCAAAGCCCGACGCCGTGTTCCAGTTCCATCCGGGCGGCCAGGGCATCGCGTTCCTGAAGCAATGGCAGCAGGCCGGCCTGAAGGACCAGATCCCGATGGTGGTGGCCTCTCCGTCGCTTGAGCAGCGGATCGCTGCAGCCGCCGGCGACGCCGCTATCGGCATTGCGGCGACCGCGCACTGGAACACCGATTTCAAGAACGCCGAGAACGAGGCTTTCGTGAAGGGCTTCCGGGCCAAGTACAATCGCGAACCGACCGTCTACGCCAGCCAGGGCTACGACACCGCGAAGCTGATCGGCGCGGCCCTCAAGGCTTCCGGCGGCAAGCTGGAAGACGACGCGTTCCGGGCCGGCATGATGAAGGCCGACGTGAAACTGACGCGCGGCCCCTTCAAGTTCAACACCAACCAGCACCCCATTCAGGACTGGTACGAAATCAAGGCCGTGAAGGGCTCTGACGGCAAGGTCGTTCTGGAAACCGGCGCGAAAGTGCTGGAACAGCACGGCGACGCCTATGCAAAGGACTGCAAGATCTGACATGACACGGGCGCGTCGGGCCTTTCGCCCGACGCAGCCGGTCGCGGATCATGCAACTCGTCCTTGAGCAGCTTCTGAACGGGCTGCAACTCAGCTTGACCCTGTTTCTGCTCGCGGCGGGCCTGACGCTCGTCTTCGGCATCATGGGCGTAATCAACCTCGCCCATGGATCTCTCTATATGATCGGCGCCTATGCGGGCGCATGGGCAGCGGCGAAGACCGGCACGTTCTGGCTGGCGCTTCCGGCAGGCCTCGCGGCGGCGGCGCTGGTCGGCGCGGCAATGGAGTTGCTGGTCGTCCGCAGGCTCTATGCGCGTGAACATCTCTCGCAGGTGCTGGCCACATTCGGGCTCATCCTGTTCTTCAACGGGTTCATCGCATGGAGTGCGGGACGCTCGCCGCTGCTCATGGAAACGCCGCCGCAACTTTCCGGCTTTGTGGAAATTCTGCCGGGCCTCCCCTACCCGGCCTATCGGCTCGCCATGATGGGCGTCGGCGTCGCGGTGGCGCTTGGCCTCTGGTACATGATCAGTCGCACGCGGATCGGCATGCTCATTCGCGCCGGGTCCGACAAGCGCGAAATGGTCGAGGCGCTCGGCGTCGATATCGCCAAACTGTTCACACTCGTCTTTGCGCTGGGCGCACTGCTGGCCGGCCTCGCGGGCGTGATGGTGGGACCGATCCGTTCCGTGCAGGTCGGCATGGGCGAACAGGTGCTGATCACCACATTCGTGGTGATCGTTGTCGGCGGCATCGGCTCCATAAGGGGCGCCTTCGCCGGAGCCTTGCTGATCGGTATGTGCGACACACTGGGCCGCGCCTTCGTGCCGATGTTGCTCAAGTCATGGCTCTCCGGTCCGCTGGCGGACGGGCTGGGCGGCGCGCTATCGTCGGTGATCATCTATCTGGTGATGGCGCTGGTGCTGATCGTGCGACCGCGCGGTCTCTTTCCGGTGAGCGGCTGACATGAAGCTCACCCGCACCGGCGTCTTCACAATCGTCGTCGCGCTGGCGTTTCTGGCCGTGCCGTATGCGGCGACGCTGCTCGGCAGCAATTACGTCATCACGCTCGCCACACGCGTCGCCATCTACGCCATTGTGGCGGTGAGCCTCGACATGCTGGTTGGGCGCAGCAACCTTGTGAGTTTCGGGCATGCAGCTTATTTCGGTCTCGGCGGCTATGCGGTGGCGATTTCGGCGTTTCATCTCGCCAACGATGTTCCGATCTTCGGCTGGGCTGGCACGAACGAGGCGCTGATCGCCTGGCCGCTGGCGATGTTCGTCGCAGGCTTCGGCGCACTCATTATCGGTGCGCTGTCGCTGCGCACGGCGGGCGTCTATTTCATCATGATCACGCTGGCCTTCGCGCAGATGCTGTTCTTCCTGTTTGTGGCGCTGAAATATTACGGCGGCGACGACGGACTTTCGCTGTCAACGCGCAATCTTTTCGCCGGAAATCGCATCACGGATGCGCGCACATTCTACTGGATCTGCCTGGCCGCTCTGGCGATTTGCCTGCTGCTGTCATGGCGTATCCTGAATTCGCGATTCGGCATGGTGTTGCGCGGAGCCGCCGCCAGCGAACGGCGCATGGCGGCTTTGGGCTTTCCGGTTTATCGCTACAGGCTCGCGGCTTTCGTGATCGCCGGTATGATGGCGGGCCTTGCGGGCGCACTCTGGGCCAACCAGAATCGTTTTGTTTCACCCGACATGCTGAGCTGGGTCCGCTCGGGCGAATTTCTGGTGATGGTCATCATGGGCGGATTGTCGTCGCTTGTCGGTCCGGTGGTGGGCGCAGCCGCATTCCTGCTGATTGAATCATACCTGTCCGGCTGGACCGAGCACTGGCAGATGGTTTTCGGACCCTTCGTGCTTCTGGTGGCTGTGTTTGCGCCGCGCGGCCTGTGGGGCGCGTTGCGCGGAAAGGGCGACGTATGAGCGCCGCGCTGCAACTCGACGGATTGTGCAAGAGCTTCGGCAGTCTGCGGGCGACCGACAATGTTTCGCTGCGCGTCGAGGCGGGCGAATGCCATGCGATCATTGGCCCCAATGGCGCAGGAAAGACGACGCTGATCGGCCAGATCACCGGCGAAATTAGACCGGACGCCGGACGCATCGCGCTGCTCGGAACTGACGTGACGCACTGGAGCGTGCCGCGCCGCGCATTATCCGGGCTGGCGCGTTCGTTTCAGATCACCCAACTTGCGCAAGGGTTTTCGGCGCTCGACAATGCCGCTTTCGCCGTGCAGGCGCGACAGGGGCATTCTTTCCGGTTCTTAGCAGATTCGCGAAAAGATCCATCGCTCCGCAAACCTGCCCTTGATGCGCTGACACAGGTGGGGCTAGCCGACCGCGCAGATCGCCTCGTCGAAACGCTGTCGCATGGCGAACGACGGCAGCTCGAACTCGCCGTCGCACTCGCCATGCAGCCGCGCATCCTGCTGCTCGACGAACCGATGGCCGGCATGGGCCCGGAGGAAGGCGAGCGCATGGTGGAGATCTTGCGCGGAATCAAGCGCCACATGACCATCGTGCTGGTGGAGCACGACATGGACGCCGTGTTCGCGCTGGCGGATCGCGTTTCGGTGCTCGTGGCTGGCGCTATTCTGAAGACCGGATCGCCCGCAGACGTTCGTTCCGACGAGCGTGTGCGCGATGCCTATCTGGGCGCGGGGTCGCATTGATGCTGCGCGTCGACAACATCACGTCGAGCTACGGCGGCGGCCTCATCTTGTTCGGCATGAGCCTCGATGTGGGCGCGCGCGAAGTCGTCACGCTTATCGGTCGTAACGGCATGGGCAAAAGCACCACGATCCGCGCCATCATGGGACTGACGCCGGCGCGCTCGGGCGCGATTACATTCGACGGCAAGCGCATCGAGGCCTTGCGGCCTCATGAAATCGCGCAAAACGGCATCGGCCTTGTGCCGGAAGGACGGCAGATTTTTGTTCGCCTCAGCGTGGAGGAAAACCTTGTCGCCACCTCGGCGGACCGGCAGGGAGCGGCGAACAAATGGTCGCTGGCGCGAGTCTACGACCTGTTTCCGCGACTGGCGGAACGACGCGCGCAATCCGGCGGCACGCTCTCGGGCGGCGAGCAGCAGATGCTGGCAATCGGACGCGCGCTGATGACCAACCCGCGTCTGCTCATACTGGACGAAGCCACCGAGGGGCTGGCTCCGCTGATCCGCGAAGACATCTGGGCCTGCCTGCGCCAGTTGAAATCCGAAGGCCTGTCGATCCTGGTGGTGGATCGCAATCTCGATGCGCTGCTCGGCCTCGCGGACCGTCACTACGTGGTCGAAAAGGGTCGCGTGGCGTGGAGCGGAACATCCGCCGAGCTTGCGGTGCGGCGCGACAACATCGAACGCCAGATCGGAATCTAGAAACTCTCGCCTTCCTGCCTCAGGCGCGCCATTCCATCAGCACCGCATCATCGCCGGTTGCATTGGTGGTTTCGCCAAGGCGGCGAAAGCCTTCACGCTCGAAAAAGCGCAAGGCGCGCGCATTGGCGCGCGAAACCGCAACCTCAATGCGGGCGGGCGCCATATCGCGCGCCTCGCCCAGCAGAACTCTTGCAAGCCCGGAGCCCAGCGCCTCGGGCGCAACAACCATTTGATGCAAGCGTTTGGTTTCCGGATCTACCGTCACAAATCCGCGCAGATGCCCGGTGCGGGCGTCGAGCGCGCAGATAGTTCGCGCGCCGCGATCGTGCAGATCCTCGATCTCGTTGAACAGCCAGTCACGCCTGTCGTCGAATTCTGTATCGGGCGCCACCATGGCAGATGTGGCCGCCCAGATCCGGCCTGCATCGTGATGGTCGGGACGCAGAAAATAGTGCAGGTTCACGTCGTTCATGTCGGCGCGCACGCGCATCATGCGACCTCCGCGGTCAGTTGTGTCGATCCAGTGTAGCGCCGGAGCAGGCGCAGGCCAATTCCCCCAGTGCTCGGCATCGCGTAGGCTTCCGGCAGAAGCGGAGTCATTTCATGACCGATACGCGCACTGACGGCCTTCGACGCCTGACCGCCCATTTGGCTACGCTGCTGCAAGCTGATTTGAGCCTGCAACTCTGGACCGGCGAGATCATGCCACTCGGCCCGCAGCCGCGCGGCGATCTGACGATTGCGATCCGCACGCCTGCAGCCCTGACGCGGCTGGTGCGCAAGCCCAAGTTCGTGACGTTGATCGAGCTGCTTGCCTCGGGAGAGATCGAGCTTGAGGGTGGAACGCTTCTCGACTTCGCCGCAAGACGCGGCGCGATGAACACGAAAGGGCTGTGGAAGCGCCTCGACAAGGGGCTCGCCGCGCGGGCCTTGTTGCCGTTTCTGTTCGGCGCCGGCGCGTCGACCGCGACAGGGGCCGCCTATGCCGGGCCACTGGCCGGGAAAGTCGAACAAGGCCGCGACGATGGCGCGCTGATCCGCTTCCACTACGATCTTTCGAACGAATTCTACGCGCTCTTCCTCGATCCCGAGATGGTCTACACGTGCGCGTATTTTCCGACTCTCGCAACGACGCTTGCACAGGCGCAGCAGGCCAAGCTCGACATGATCTGCCGCAAGCTGCGGCTGCAGCCCGGTGAACGCTTTCTGGATATCGGGTGCGGATGGGGCGGACTTGTGTGCCACGCCGCGCAACATTTCGGTGTGAAAGCGCATGGCGTAACTCTCGCGCAGGAGCAGTTTGCATTCGCACAGGCGAAGATTGCCAGGCTCGGCCTTGGCGATCTGGTGAACGTGGAGCTCAAAGACTACCGACACGTCGACGAGCCCGCGAGCTACGACAAGATCGCCTCCATCGGCATGTTCGAGGCAGTGGGGATCGATAATCATGACGCCTATTTTAGCCAGATGCACCGATTGCTGCGATCGCGCGGGCTTTATCTGCATCACGCAATCGCGCGGCCCGCCAAACGCAACATGAAGAATTTCCGCCGGCAGCGGCCAGAATATGCGGCTCTCACACGCTATATTTTCCCGGGCGGTGAACTCGATACGATCGGCATGTCGACGTCAGGTCTCGAATCGCACGGCTTCGAGGTGCATGACGTGGAGGCGTGGCGCGAACATTACGAGCGCACGACGCGCATCTGGACGCAACGGCTCTTCGCCAATCGCGAAAAGGCTGCGGAACTCGTCGGGTGGCCGAAGACGCGACTCTGGTTGCTCTATCTGGCCGGCTGTTCGCTGTCATTCCAGCGCTCTGCGGTCGGCATATTCCAGACTTTGGCGTCGAAGAAAGCAAAAGGCGCGAGCGGCCTGCCGCCGACCCGCGCCGATCTCTACGTTTAAAAAACTCAGACCAGTTTTTCGGCTCGTCGCTGTTTCATGTGGGTAGCGTGTCCAGCACCCCTCCGGCGATGAGGTAGACCATCAACTTGAGGTTGCGCTTGCTGCGATAGCCTTTTGCCTTGCGTTTGGCGGCCTGGACGTTTCCGTTGATGGCCTCCA
>CANJWR010000144.1 GCA_947478455.1 Beijerinckiaceae bacterium
ATCCCGCCGCCCCGCAGGATGAGCAGGCAAACCGGCTGCCCGGCAAAAAGTCGATATGAAGATCAAGCTGTTTCAGATCGCCGTCGAACTCCGACCGGCTGATAAACCAAGGCGCGGAAAGCCCGAGCGCCGCCTGAAAAAGATCCGTCTCACGCATGCATCAGAAAATACGCGGAGCCAGCGGAAACCAAAATATTCAACTTGTGGTTGAAACCTCTACCCACACGATTCAGCGAAGAGCCAATCCCGCGACCCGACCGGAGGCGCTCCTGAAAATCGCCCGCAATGAAAATTTGGCCATGACATCAATCCCTACGCATCGAAACCCTGTTTCGACAAAGCCAGCATGCGCCAACTGCCGATACATTTCGTAAATTGCGTCGGAATGTTGCAGACAAGAGTTTCGAACCGCCTAACCGCCAAGCAACTGCAGGTTAACTTCCGTTAGGATGTGCGGACGTTTTATGGCGACAATTGAAATATCTAGGAAATCCGGCGTCAGCCCCGCAGGGCTGCGCCGGTCTTTTTTGTCACTTCCGCCACTATTTTCCCTGCGGCGGCCTCGATCTCGACATCCGTCAGGGTTTTTTCGCGCGGCTGAAGGGTTACGGCGATCGCAACCGACTTCTTTCCTTCAGGGATTCCAACGCCTTCGTAAATGTCGAAAACGTTGACGCCAGTCACGAGGACACGGTCGGCGCCCTGCGCGGCCTTGACGATGTCGGCGGCTTTCACGTCGCGCGCTACCACGAAGGCGAAGTCGCGTTCGAGCGGCATCAGTTCGGCCAGATCGAGCTTCGCTTTCACCTTGGTGGGTTTCGCCTTCGGGGCCGGAATGTCGTCGAGGGTGATCTCGAAGGCCACCAGCGGACCTTCCACGTCCAACGCTTCCAGCACGCGCGGATGCAGTTCGCCGAAATGGCCGACGATGTTTTTCGGCCCGAATTGCAGCGTGCCCGAGCGGCCCGGGTGGAACCACGAAGGCGCGCCCGCCACGAGTTGCAGGCCGCCGGTGGGCACGCCGAGCGCGGCCATCAAAGCCATGGCGTCGGCCTTGGCGTCAAACACGTCCACCGCGCCCGCACGGCCCGACCAGTGACGGCCTGCGCCCTGCGGCTTGGCGCTGCCGCGCCGGATGGCGGCGGCGTTCATGCGCTGATCGTTTTCGCCGTCACCCCGGAACACCTGACCGACCTCAAACAGAGCCACATCGCCATAGCCCCGGTCGGCATTGCGCTGCGCGCCCGCCAGCAGACCCGGCAGAAGGCTCGGGCGCATGTCGGACAGATCAGCCGCAATCGGATTGGCGAGCGACAGGGCGTCGGAACCGCCGCCGAAAGCCTTGGCGCGATCCTTCGACACGAAGGACCATGTGACGGCCTCGACAAGTCCACGCGACGCGAGAGCACGGCGCGAGGCGCGTACGCGCTTCTGCAACAGCGTCAAAATAGGTTTGGGCACACTGGCCTCAAGGCGCACAAGCGGCGTCGAGGCGACATTGTCGACGCCCGCGATGCGGACGACTTCCTCGACAAGATCGGCTTTGCCTTCCACATCGGGACGCCAGGAGGGAACCCGGACGGACGCGCCGATGGCGGTCGGGTTCGAAACTGTAAAACCGAGTTTCACGAACGTCTCAGTCATCTGCGCGGTCGAGACCACGAGACCTGTCAGGCGCACAACTTCGCTCCACGGAAATTCGATCGCTTTCGCAGGTTCCGGAACAGTTCCGGCAAGCTGCAGTTCGGACGGTTCGCCGCCGCAAAGCTGCATCACCAGATGGGTTGCGAGTTCCGCTCCCGGCACGCAAAAGGCCGGATCGATGCCGCGCTCAAAACGATAGCGCGCATCGGTGTTGACGCCGAGCGCACGGCCCGAGCGGGCGATGTTCATCGGATCCCACAGGGCGGATTCGATCAGTACATCGGTGGTGTTTTCGTCGCAGCCCGAATGTTCGCCGCCCATGATGCCGGCGATGGATTCGACGCCATTGTCGTCGGCGATGACGACATTCGAGGCTTCGAGCCTGTAGGTCTTGCCGTCAAGCGCCAGCACTTCCTCGCCGTCGCGGGCGCGGCGCACGACCAGATTTCCCTTCACCTTCTTCGCATCGAACACATGAAGCGGACGCGCACGATCAAAGGTGACGTAATTGGTGATGTCGACAAGCGCATTGATGGGCCGCAGGCCAATCGCCTTCAGGCGTTTCTGCATCCATTCGGGCGAAGGACCATTCTTGACGCCGCGCACGAAACGCAGCGCGAAGGCCGGCGCGAGATGCGCATCTTCAGTTGCGAAATCGAGCTTTACGCCGACCGGGCAAGGGAAACTTCCGACAGCGGGCTTGACCGGATGTTCCTTCAGCGTGCCGAGGCCCGCAGCCGCGAGATCGCGCGCAATGCCGTGCACGCCGGTCGCGTCGGGACGGTTGGGGGTGAGGTTGATCTCGATCACCGGCTCGTTGAGGCCGGCGTAATCGACATAACGCATGCCGACCGGCGCATCTTCGGGAAGCTCGATGATGCCTTCGTGATCGTTCGACAGTTCAAGCTCGAACGCCGAGCACAGCATGCCGTTCGACTCGACGCCGCGAATGACGCCCTTGCCGAGCGTGATGTTCTTCGCCGGAATATAGGTCCCGGGCGGCGAGAAGACCGACTTCAGACCTGTGCGGGCATTGGGGGCGCCGCACACGACCTGCACGGGAGTCCCGCTGCCATCATCCACCATGCAGACGCGCAGGCGATCCGCATTCGGATGCTGTTTGGCGTCGAGCACATGGGCGATGACGAAAGGCTTCAGTTTTTCAGCCGGATTGTCGACATGCTCGACCTCAAGGCCGATCTTCGTCAACGCCTCGACGATCTCGTCGAGCGAGGCGTTCGTGTCGAGATGATCCTTGAGCCAGGAGAGGGTGAATTTCATTTCTTATTCCTTACGCGCTCAACCCGCCCGCCAGAGATGGCAGATCGAGCGGCCTGAATCCGTAATGCGACAACCAGCGCACGTCGGCCTCGAAGAAAGGCCGCAGGTCCGGCATGCCGTATTTCAGCATGGCGATACGGTCGATCCCCATGCCCCACGCAAAGCCCTGATATATGTCGGGGTCCACGCCGCAATTGCGCAGCACGTTCGAATGGACCATGCCGCAGCCGAGAATTTCGAGCCAGTCGTCGCCCTCGCCGAAGCGGATTTCGCCGCCCTTGCGGGAACATTGAATGTCGACTTCCATCGACGGTTCCGTGAAGGGAAAAAAGCTGGGGCGGAAGCGCATCTTGACGCTCGGCACCTCGAAGAAGGCTTTGCAGAATTCTTCCAGAATCCACTTGAGGTGGCCAAGATGCGCGGTCTTGTCGATCACCAGACCCTCGACCTGATGGAACATCGGCGTATGGGTCTGGTCGCTGTCGCAACGGTAGGTGCGGCCCGGACAGATGACCCGGATCGGCGGCTTGTTGGCCAACATGGTGCGAACCTGCACGGGGCTTGTGTGGGTGCGCAACAGCTTGCGATTGCCGTCGGGGCCGGGGTTGAAGAAGAACGTGTCGTGCATCTCGCGCGCCGGATGGCCGGCTGGGAAATTCAGCTTCGTGAAATTGTAATCGTCGCTCTCGACATCAGGGCCTTCGGCAATCGAGAAGCCCATGTCGGCAAAGATGGCGGTGAGTTCGTCCATCACCTGCGAGATGGGATGGATACGGCCAGTCTCGAACGGCGCTTCGCGCACCGGCAGGGTCACGTCGACGGTCTCTGCCGCGAGGCGGGCGTCGAGGGCGGCTTCTTTCAGGACGGCGCGGCGCTCACCGAGTGCGGAGGTCGCCTTGTCCTTGAGCGCGTTGATAGCCGCGCCGGCGGTCTTGCGCTCGTCGGGCGACATCTTGCCCAGCGTCGCCAGCAGGGCCGAGATGGAGCCCTTCTTGCCCAGCGCCCCGACCCGGACGGCCTCAAGGGCATTTTCATCGGAGGCCGCCGCTATGGCGGCCAGGGTTTCGGATTCGAGTGACGAAAGATCGGTCATTCTGACAAGCTCGCACGGGGTTCGGGCGGCTTTTGCCACGCGAACCCCGGCTTGTCGAGGATTTGGACTATTCCGCCGTCAATGATCGTGCTTGTCGGCGCCAAGATGAGCCGGCACCGCCGCTGTGCCCGGACGGTCTGCGGCGGGCGAATCCACCACGACCGCCGGCGCGCCCGCAACTTCCTGCCCGGTCACCACCACTTCGCCGATCATGAACGGATGCGGCGTGCAGGTGAAATTGTAAGTTCCGGGCTTGTTGAACGTCACGGTCGCAGCCTCGCCACCATCCAGCATGCCGGTATCCCAGCCGCCGCCCTGCGAGGAGGTGGCGTTATGGGGCGTCTTGCCGGTGTTGGCGAAAGTGACTTTCGTGCCGGCCGCCACCGTGATGCGGGCGGGCGTGAAGGTGAAGTCCACCAGATTGACGCGCGTGGCCCGCTCGATCGGCCCGGTGAGGCCGATCAGGGTCTGCGGCTTGCGCGGGGCAGGAAGGGCGGCCAGCGTGTTGCCCGGATTGCCCTTGAGGGAGAACACCCAGATCATATCGCCGTTCTGGGACGATGTCTGGATCGACACGCCGCCCGACGCAATGGCCACATATTGCACGCCGTCGATCTCATAGGTGATCGCCGGGGCGTCCGCGCCTGCGCCGGTCTGGAACTGCCAGAGCAAATCGCCAGTCTTGTCGTCATAGGCTTGGAAATTGCCGTCCGGCTCGCCGTGGAAGATCACACCACCTGCGGTCGCCAGAGCGCCCGAGCCCTGCCCGATCGAATAGGGCATTTTCTTTTGCCAGACGATCTTGTTGGTGCGGGAATCGACAGCCGTGAAGGTGCCGGCGTTGACGGCCCCGATGGGCGGGCCAACCGTCTTGCCGGTGCCGCGCAGGATGCGGCTTTGCGGACGATCAGCTGCTGTCACATAGAAATAGCCGGTACGGTGGCTGTAGGCCATCGGGGCCCAGTTGGGCCCGCCATTGCCGCCCGGCGACATCAGCAGCGGCTGGTCGTAGATCACCCCGAAGATGCACTTGGTCTCCCAGCCTTCAAGCGGCTTGGGGCACTGGGGCATCACGGCATCGCCACGCGGGATGGGCTGGGTAGGCGAGGAAGCCACGCGCGGATCGACCTCGACGGGCTTTTCGTCGATGCCGATGAGCGGCTTGCCGGTTTCGCGGTCGAGCATGTAGAGCCAGCCGGTCTTGCAAGCCTCCACGACGCCCTTGCGCTTCTTGCCCTCGTAGACCTGATCGAACAGGATCACCGGGCTGGGGCAATCGAAGTCCCACAGATCGTGATGCACCTGCTGGAAGTGCCACTTGTATTTGCCGTCCAGCGTCAGCGCCACAATCGACGAGCTGAACAGGTTGTCGCCGGGGCGATTGATGCCCATGCCGCCGGCTTCGGGTCCCGGATTTCCGGTCGAGAAATACACGAGGCCCAATTCGGGATCGATGGCGGGCGTGTTCCAGATATTGGCGCCGCCGGTCTTCCACGCATTGGCTCGCTTGGGATCGGGGTCATTACCCGGCGGCCATGTCTCGCTGCCGAACTCGCCCGGCGCGGGAACCGTGAACCACGTCCAGTTGATCTTGCCGGATTTGGAGTCGAGCGCCACAAGCTTGCCGCGCGCCTCGCGGTCGCCGCCCGCGATGCCGGTGTAGATCACGCCGTTATGGAATAGCGGCGCAGCGGTAAGCGTGTAGCCCTCGCGCCACTTGCCGACCTCAGACTTCCAGAGCTGCTTGCCGGTTTTAGCATCGAGTGCAACCATGAAGCCGTCAAGCTGGCCCATGAAAACCTTGCCGTCGCCGAAAGCGAGACCGCGATTGTCCCAGCCGCAGCAGACGGTGGTGATGTTCTGATCGATGCCGGAACGATATTCCCACATCAACGCGCCGGTTTTCGCATTGAACGCGAAAGCGTCGTTGTTGCCGGACGCGATATACATCACGCCGTTGACCACGATGGGCGTGCCTTCGAGCGAATATTTCTGCCCGATGCCCGAACCAAGATGCGTCGCCCATGCGGGCTTCAGGTTCTTGACGTTCTTCGTGTCGATCTGCTTCAGCGTGGAATAACGCGAATTGTACCAGTCGCCGCCGATTGTGGGGAATTCCTTGCCGGCTGGCTTGCGCAGATCAGGCGCCTTCTGAGCGTTTGCCTGCGCAACCCCCATTGCCAGGAACCCGACAGCCAATAATTTCGTCCACGACCTCAGGCGGCCCATGCGCGTCCTCCATGTTTTTGATCCGCCCGGAGCGGTTTTCAGTGTCAATATAGCGCAGACGGAGAGAGTTGAAGCAAGCGGGCGCGCTGCGGCTAACGGCCCGCGCTCACATGTGCGCCCGCGTCCCGCGGCAGAGCGAGGTAACCAATCATGGACGCAAACGCCAGAAATCCCGCCACCACAAAGGCAACGCGAAAATCCGACAATTCCAGCACATTCTCGGCGCCGCCGCGCCAGAGCGTCATCAGGTTGAGCAGCAGCGCCGCCAGCGCGATGCCGACGGCGCGCGTCACATGTTGGTTGATGCTCGCGTAAGTCGAGGCTCCAGTCATTTGCGGCCGCGGCACATCGACATATTGCAGGACCGTGACAGCCGTCAGCTGCAGCGAACGCACGACGCCGGTCCAAAACAGAAGCGTTAGCACAAGCCAGATAGGAGTTTGCCTGTCGAGGAGCGCAAGCGAACCAATCAGCACGGCGAAAAGACCCGCGCTTATCACCAGCATGTTACGAAAACCTACTTTTTTCAAAAGTGGCGTGGTGATCGCTTTGACGACCAGATCGCCTCCCGTGTGGCCAAGAATCAACAGGCCCGCCACGAAGGCCGTGTTTTCAAGTCCGATTTGCAGAAACAGCGGCAGGACAAAAATCGGCGCGGCCATCGCCAGACGAAACAACACGCCAGCCTGCAGGGTCGCGACCGCGAAGGTGTGAATTTTCAGCGCCGAAACATCAACCAGCGGATGCTGATGACGCCGGTAATGGCGTATCGCCATCCAGCCCATGAGCGCCCCGGACACCGTGACGGCGGCTCCGACCCAGCGCAGACTGGCGCTATGCCCCATGAGCTCGAGCCCGAACAGAAGCCCCGCTAGCCCTGCGCCATTGAGACAGAAACCCACGACATCAAAGGGTTTCGACGGTTCGGAGGAAATCGCCGGAATGAAACGGCGCACCAGCCAGATTCCGATGAGGCCGATCGGCAGATTGAGAAAGAAGATCCAGCGCCAGTCTGCGTAGGTGGCGATAAAGCCCCCGACAGGCGGCCCCAGCATGGGCGCAAGGAGCATTGGAACCGTGACGAAATTCAGGGCGCGCACAAGATCCTTCTTGTCGGTTGTGCGCAGGATGACCAGCCGCCCGATCGGCGACATCAGCGCGCCCGACATGCCCTGCAGGGCGCGCGCGCCGACGAATTGCGACAATGATTGGGTGAAGCCGCACAACATCGACGCGATGGTAAAAACCGCTATCGCGCAGATGAAAACTTTTTTCGGGCCAAAGCGATCGGCAATCCAGCCGCTCGCGGGCAGCATGACAGCCAACGCCAGAATATAAGACGTCAACCCGAGACTCAGCGCCACCGGCGTCGTGCGAAATGTCTCAGCCATCATCGGCAGCGCCGTGACGATGGCGGTCAGGTCCAGATTTTCCATGAAACCCGCCGTCGCCACGATGCCGGAAACCAGCAAGGGGTGAACAAGCGGTGCCTCGGTTGTGGCGTCGGGCGCGCGCTGGTCCATCAGAGGCCGGGGAACGAAAAAGAGATCATGCGGCGACTTAGCACGATCGGAGCCGGTCGGGCTAACGCAGATGCGGCATCCGCTATTTGTTGAGCCCCAGTTCGCGCGTCAGCGTGCGCACGCGTTCTTCGCTGACTTCGAAATTCACTTCCTTCGCGCCGCGCAGCGGCACGCAGCCGGCCTTGCCGTCCGGATCGCCCACCACCGCAACCGCATTGACCCCGCAATAAAGTTTTGTCGCTTCCAGCGACAGGGTCCAGTTGAGGAAAAGCCGCGCCGCCTGAGGATGCGGGGCCTTGGCGACAATCGCGATGTCGCGCGCCGAGGCTAACTGTGGCTCGCCCGGATAGATCACCGCGATGGGGGCTTTCTTTTCGATCAACGGCGTGGCGAATGTGGCTATCGTCGGAAGGTTCAGCGTTGCAGCGCCCGCTGCAACCATCTGCACGCCCGATGCGCCGCTGGGCGTCAGTTTGAAATCCTGCGCGCCGAGCTTGCGGACGAAGTCCATACCGAATGCGGTCTCGATGGCGTCGAGCCAGCCCATGTAATTGTCGGCGGCGCGCGGGTCCGACAGAACGATGCGGCCCTTCCATTTCGGGTTAATAATATCCGCCCAGGTCTTCGGGACTTCTTCGGCCTTCACCTGTTCGGTGTTGTAGGCCAGCGCAAGAATTTCGTTGGTCCACGTATAGCGCCGTTCATGCACGCCCTCTTTCGGCCAGTTCGCCAGGTTGGGCGCAAAGCTTTTGTCGAGCGGCGCAAACCATTCGGGATTGTTCTTGAACGGCAGCGGCGACGCGACCGAGAAAATGTCCGCAGCCACACCGTTGCCGTCATGCTCCACCGCAAAACGCTGCACCAGCGGCGCAGTCGGGGCACGGAAGGTTTCGCCCTTGATGCCGTAGCGTTTCTCGAAAGCATTGAGCAGCGTGCGCGAATTGTTGTCGTTCATCGACGTGTAGAGCATCAGGCGCCCTTCGGCCTTGGCGGCCTTGATGAGGGCTTCGGGCGGTTCGAGATCGGCCAGAGTCTGCGCCGGCGCATGCGTGGAAAAAGCCAGCGCGGCGGCAAGGCCTGCTATGCGAAGCGCATTGGCTGGTTTCATGACTTCCTCCCGATCATCGTGATTTGCGGATTTGGACCCGCGCCTTCTCGCCTGATTGTCGGTCAATTTGCGCGGCGTCGCAACTATGGCCTGGCGTCAGCGCTGTCCGGCCGCCAGCCGTTCTCTGAGCGCTTTTGCTCCGCGATGCTGGGCGTGGCAGATCGCCACCGCCAGCGCATCGGCAGCGTCCGGCGAGGCGGCGTCAGATCGCGGCAGCAGCACTTTCACCATCATGGCGATCTGCGCCTTGTCGGCATGTCCGGAGCCGACCACGGTTTTCTTGACCAGATTGGCCGAATATTCCGCCACCCTGATGCCGGCCAACGACGGCACCACCAGCGCGACCCCGCGCGCCTGCCCGAGCTTCAGGGCCGATTGGGGATCGCGATTGACGAAGGTTTCCTCCACCGCCGCCTCGTCGGGCCGATGCAGGTGGATGATCTCGCCCAGCCCCTCGTGCAATTGCCGCAAGCGGTCGGCCAGATCCAGTTTGTCGTTGGAATGAACCGACCCGCAGGCTAGGAAGGCGAGCCGCGAGCCCAGACATTCGATCAACCCCCAGCCCGTGTTACGGAGGCCGGGGTCAATTCCCAGAATGCGAATCGGAGCAGGGATCATGGCGTCTTGTATCCGGTCGCGCGCCGTTCGGGCAAAGCGGATCGAAATCTTCGGAGCGCCGTCGATCGTGCGAGTATTCTTCCTTGCCGCCACGGACCCTGCCTGATGCAGGACTTGAGTCTTGCGGCCTTCTCCGAGGCGCTTACCCACGGCATCACATGGTTCGTGGTGGCGACGACGCTCATCAGCGGCATCGTGCGCGGCTTTTCGGGCTTCGGCGGGGCGCTGATCTTCATTCCGGTTGTGTCGGCTGCGCTGGGGCCAAGAATCGCAGTGCCGACCTTCTATCTCTCGGATCTGGGTTCGGCGACGCCCTACGGCATCGCGTCCGTCCGCAAGTGCAACTGGGCGATGGTGCTGCCGATGCTGCTCGGCACCTGGATCGCCCAGCCTTTCGGGGCGATCCTGCTCGAAACCCTCAATCCGCTGGCGCTGCGCTGGGGCATGGCGGCCATGGTTTTTGCCATGCTGGCGCTGTTGCTGACCGGCTGGCGGTTTCGCGGACAACCCAGAACATGGCTGACTTTCGCGGTGGGGATTTTCGCCGGCGGCATCGGCGGCGCGACCGGCATTTCGGGTCCGCCGGTCATCGCCTACTGGCTGGGCGGGCGCACGGATGCGGCGCTTACCCGCGCCAACATCATGGTCTATTACGCCTTCTCGTCGATGGCGATCGACGTGATCTATTTCTTCAAGGGCATCTTTACGGCGCAGATCTTCTTCTACGCGCTGCTCGTCTGGCCCTGCTACGCTGCCGGTCTGGCGATCGGCGCGCGCCTGTTCGGGGTCGCTTCGGACCAGACCTTCAGGCGCGTCGCCTATGCGCTCGTGGCGATTTCGGCGGTGATCAGCATGCCGATTTTCGACGGGCTGGTGAGGCCGTAGCGCTTTTTTTCTTGTGGGAGCTAAACTTGTGCATTTACCCAAAAATATTCGGCAATGATGTTGACGCGATTAATAAACCAGCCGCCGATTAAAAGTGCTACGCGAGTGCGTGGGAAGGTCATTTTGGCATGAGCGACATCAAACTCTTTCGGATCGATTCAAAAAACGTCGAAGAGCTTCCAGGTCAATCTGTGCAGATTGAGAAGTCCTTACAAAATCTCTTTGAAGCGAATCTTGAAGCGCTCTAAGGAGTTAGACTCCTGGCGTCAGAGCACAGCACCGGTCCAGTGCATGGTGGCCGTATTGACACTTTGGGACTCGACGAAGATGGTTGCCCGGTTATTGTCGAGTACAAGCGCGCCATCAATGAGAATGTTGTCAATCAAGGGTTATTCTATCTTGATTGGCTGATGGATCATAAGAAAGATTTTCAATGGTTGACGATGGAAAGGCTTGGCGAAGAAGCAGCCAAGAATGTCGATTGGTCGGCACCTCGTCTGCTCTGCATAGCTGGTGATTTTACCCGCTACGATGAGCATGCAGTTAAACAGATCAATCGCAATATAGAGCTTCTTCGATATCGGCGATTTCCCCCTGATCTGCTAATGCTTGAGCTGGTCCATGCGCCCAAGGTGGCAAAAAGCCAACCAACAGTGATGATTTTAGATGTCGTGGAAAGCGCGTTAGTGCCCGCCCAACCTGACAAGTATGCATCTCAGCGAATAGCCAATCGAATTGCAAACTCACCTAAAGACGTCCGCGACTTATTCGAAGCTGTCGTTTCTTACCTAACAGGATTGGGTGACGATGTTCGTATGAAGAAGTCAAATTTTATATAGCTTTCAAGAGAATCAAAAATTTCGCTTGTGTCGAAGTTTATCCTCAAGCGAAGACGGTGACCGCCTACCTGAAATTGAATCCCGACCAAGTGAAACTCGAAGAAAACTTCACTCGCGATGTCCGAAAGGTCGGGCATTTTGGGACTGGCGAACTAGAAGTATCGATGAAAAATATGGAAGATTTTGCTAGCACTACTTTGGCAGATTAGATCTGACGGCGTCGGCGAGGAGTTTCTCACAGTGGGGGCATCGCCTGGGAGGAGGCCGTGCGAAGAAGCCGAGGATGGCTTGCCTGATGGCCGGCATGGTCGGTTGCGGCGGCGGTCCCCCGAC
>CANJWR010000145.1 GCA_947478455.1 Beijerinckiaceae bacterium
CGGCTGATAAACCAAGGCGCGGAAAGCCCGAGCGCCGCCTGAAAAAGATCCGTGTCACGCATGCATCAGAAAATACGCGGAGCCAGCGGAAACCAAAATATTCAACTTGTGGTTGAAACCTCTACCCACACGATTCAGCGAAGAGCCGTTAAACCCTGTTCAGCTTGGGCATTTACCAATCCAGCAAGCATCAAGGCCTAGCGTGAAATTGCAGTCGGCGAAAAAAAGCCGCGCAATTGGGACAGGTGCGTTGCGATGAAAACTGGTTCGAAAAATACTCCCAAAATCAGTACATGGACCGGCGAAATCATTCTGAACATCGTCGCAATTGCGGTGACAATTGTTGTGGCCGTGATGGTCGGCTTCGATACGCGCCACACATTCGGGATATTTCTCGACTCGGGCAAGACGAGCGACCTTTTCGAATTCACGCTCTTCTCGACCATTCTGTTCGTGCTAATGTACGGCTCGATGGTCTATCTGTTCGCGCGCCTCTACTACTTCATCCGCCTGCGCCGCATGGCGCAAAGCCCGATTTCAGCTGCTCCGATGAACGAGAATCAGCGGCTTACTGTGCTGATCCCCTCCTACCGCGAAGAAAAGGCTGTTGTCTGGCGGACGCTTGTTTCAGCCGCCATGATTGAGCACCCGAACCGCCGCGCCGTGCTGCTGGTTGACGATCCGCCGAACCCGCGTCGTCGCGACGACATGGAATCCCTCGCCAGCGCCCGCATTCTTGCGGGAGACGTCCACGAGCTCTTTGCGCCAGTCTCGGGCCGCATTGCAAAAGAAGTTTCCGATCTGCGGCCGGACGCCCCTGCTGACGAGCGCCGCGAACTGGCTGTGCGTCTCTACGAGATGTCCGCGCTTTTCCTTGAACGCCTTGCGAATGATGTATCGGCCGATGTTTATGGCGGTCCCGCCGACCACACGCGTTCATTCTTCGTCGAGAAAATTCTGCGCGATCCGGCCATGGAATATCGTGAGCGGGCCCGCGCCCTGCGCGAAGGCGATTTGGCCGACGACCTCATCGCCGGCGAGCTCAATCGCCTGACATACCTGTTCAAGACACGCGTCGAATTTTTCGAACGCAAGCTCTACGTCAACATGCCGAAGGCCGCCGACAAGGCGACCAACCTCAATGCCTATTTGTCGCTGATCGGTCGCTGCTTTATCAAGCAGGAGCGCGAGGACGGCACGCATATTATCGAGGTCGACGAGGCTGTTCGTAATCCGCGCTTCGAAACGCTGAAGGTCGAGGACACGGATTACGTTCTGGTTCTCGATGCCGACAGCATCGTGTTTCCCCGCTACGCCAAGACTTTGCTTGGCATCATGGAAGCGCCGGGCGGAGAAAAGATCGGCGTCGCGCAGACTCCCTACCTGACATTCCCGGGCGCTACTTCGCTGCTGGAGCGCATCGCCGGCGCCACCACGGACATTCAGTTCATCATTCATCAGGGAATGGGCGCGCTCGGCGCAGGCTTCTGGGTGGGCGCCAATGCGCTGGTGCGCATGAAGGCTTTCCGCGAAATCGCCGAACCGGCCGAAGAGAATGGCCATCCGTTCTTCAAGTTCATTCAGGACCGCACTGTCATTGAAGATACAGGTTCGAGCATCGATCTGCGTATCCGCGGTTGGGAAATCCACAACCACGCCGAAGGTCTGGCCTATAGCGCCACGCCGCCGGATTTCGGTTCACTGCTGATCCAGCGCCGTCGCTGGGCCAATGGCGGGCTGATCTTGATCCCGGATCTGTTGCGCTATCTGCGCAAGGCATCGTTCGGTCGCGGCTTGATTGCCGAAGCCTTCATGCGCTTTCATTATCTTGCTTCGCAGGGCTTCGTGTCGGTCGGCGTGCTAGCGCTGCTGCTCTATCCGTTCGACGACCGCTTCGCCAGCAACCTTCTGCCGCTGACAGCCGTACCCTATTTCATTCTCTACGGTCGCGATCTTAAACGCATCGGCTATGCCTGGTTCGATCTGCCGCGCATCTATTCGCTCAATCTGATGCTGCTGCCTGTCATTCTCGGCGGCGTGGCGAAATCGATCCACCAGATCGTATCGAGCAAGAAGACGCCATTCGCCCGCACCCCGAAGGTCGAGGGCCGCACGTCGACGCCAGCTGGCTATCTGCTGATGGAAGTCGGCCTTCTGCTGTGGATGTTCCTCATCTTCTGGCACGACATCGTCCGCGATGACCGCGAACACGCATTCTTCGCACTGAGCAGCGCGCTCGCATTCCTTTACGGTTGTGTCGCGATTGTCGGCATGAAACCTCTGGCGGAAGACATTGCGCTGGGCGTCACCATGCCGGTCGTCAATACCGCGAAGAGCATGTTCGCCAGCGAACGCCCCCTGCGCCAGCGGGTCGCTTACGGAGCAAGCGTTGCTGCCGTCGGGATTCTAGCGGTTGTCGGAACCGGCATGACGCTGTGGGCCTGATTGTGATCGAGATGATCCGCACAATGCCCGGACCCGCACAATTTTCGGCAGGCGCAGCGATGCTTCTGTGTCTGGCGGCGAGCCCCGCCGCCGCCGTAGACTGGTACACCGGAAGCAAACCGATCGAGGCCCCGCGCAGCGATTTATTCAACACCGCAAAGCCCTTGCCGTCGACGGAAAACTGGATCATCGCCGACGCACCGAAGAAGGCCGAGCCGGTGGTGGCCGACAGGGAAAAAGCCGGGAATTTTTCGGCGATTTCCATGCGCGGACCATCAGCTACTGTGCCGGTCAGAACGCCGGGGCTTCTCATCAAGCGCAATGGTGACGAAACCAGCACGGAATATTCCGCGCCAGAGCAGTCAACCCAGTATGCGGTCGATATTTCTGTTGGGGCGACCGCTCGCAATTCGTTGTCGACCACCGTGGGGTTCACGTCCGGTGCAGGCCGCAAGCTGGAACAGACCGGCCCGCGCTATCATGCAGAACTGCAGATCGATGCGCCGTGCTGCTTTGGGCGTACGATCTCGTTTGCAGGGTCGCAGACCGTTCAGTTCGGCGCTTCGGCCATGCTCGGATACGAATGGATCGGCGAGAAAGGTTCGCTGGCCGGTTATGTGGGCGCGAACATGACCAATGTGTCGAAGCAGATGCTTGGAACGGAATCCGGCGTGGGCCTTCAGACCTCGGCCGACATGTCGTTCAACCCGACCGAAAAATTCATGATCTCGGTCGGCGGCACGTTTTCGACGCTTAATACCGCCTATTATTCACGCGCCAAGATCGGCGTGGCGGTTTACGATGGCGTATATATCGGCCCTGAGGCTGTGCTGATCGGCGACCGTCACGGCAGCCAGACCCGCTATGGGGCCTTTATTTCCGGCATCAAGATACAGCGTTTGCAATTCGGCGTGGCGGGCGGTTACGCAATTGACCGGCGGCGTGGAAATGGCGTCTATTCCTCGCTCGATATGCGCGCCGCTTTCTAAAGGCTATGGCCCCGTCAGGGTTGACGGATCGCGCCCCCGGCGTGCTAACCATGGAGCAACGGTCGGCGCCCCTGCGCCCGCCGATAATCTACGGGAGGGTCGGATGGCGAAGGCAAAGACGGCGGGACAGGATCTGTCCGTCAAAAGCGATCTCAGGATCGCCAATGTCGAAGCATACCGGCTGAAACTGCCATACAAGAACGCCGTTTCATTCAAAAGCACCAAGCAGGAGGTCGGCGAATTCGTTCTGCTTCGCATTGTGCTTGGCAACGGCATGGATGGCATAGCCGAAAGCGTCTGCCGCCCGGAACACACAGGCGAAGATGCGACTTCGGTCGCTTACGAGATCGAAAACTTTTTCAAGCCGCTCATGGTCGGCGCTGATCCGCTTGGCCATCTGGCGCTCCTCGCGAAACTCGAGAGCATTCGCAATTGCGCCGCCGCCAAATCGCTCATTGATATTGCCCTTTGGGATTTGCGCGGCAAGGTTTTCGGGCAGCCCGTGTGGCGCCTGCTCGGCGGGACCACCCCGAAGCCCGTGCCGCTATCCTGGATCGCCCATGGCAACACAGTCCAGGGTCAGATCGACGAAGTGAAGAAAATGCTGGATACGCGAGGCTATCGCGGCATGAAGCTCAAGACGTGGCGTCGATCCAACGAGGATGTCCGCATGGTCGAAGGCGTCCGCAAGGTCGTCGGCGACGACATGGTGATCTATATCGACTGCAATGGCACATACTCGGAAACCGAAGCGCGCACGATCCTGCCGCGCATCGGCCAGTTCAATGTGTCCTTCATGGAAGAGCCCTGCGACTTCCTTGATCTGCAGCGCGCCGCCGCCATGGCGTCGGACCTGCCGGTTGCGATTCTGGGCGATCAGTCCTGCTCGTCGCTTCTCGAAGTAAGCGCTAATATTCGCGCCAATGCGGTGGGAGCGGTGAGCGTGAAAATGCGCCGCACCGGCATGACGCAATCGCTTAAAATCATTGCGCTCTGTGAAGCCATCGGGATACCGGTGGTGATCGGCACGGATTCCGAAAGTCGTCTCGCTGCCATGCCACGCATGCACCTTCGCTCTGCGATTCCGCATCTCGATCCGTGGCCGACCGAAACGCATTTCTTCGACAAGCTTGCGGACGATGTATTCGCGGGCGAATTCAAATTCGACAACGGCACCATAACGCCGAACGACGCACCGGGGTTCGGCGCGGCGTTTGATCGCAAGCAGGTCGAGAAATACGGGTTCTAGGAACTGGCAGCGCTGCTCAGGCGAGCAGCGCTGCGCCGGCCTGTGCGATCTCGTCGTCCTTGATCGATGTGGAACCGGAGACGCCGACCGCGCCGATGCGCTGACCATCGACCATCAGCGGCACGCCGCCGCCCAACGGCACCACATTGGGGATCTTCAGGATCACGGTGCGGTCCTTGGCTGCTTCTTCCCATGACTTGGTGGAACGACCGAACAGGGCGGCCGAACGAGCCTTGGCGACGCCGACTTCGGCTGCGGCGGGCGCTACGCCGTCCATGCGCAGGAAGTGCAGCAGGTAGCCGCCGTCATCCACAACAGCGATGACCATCTTCAGCCCTTGCGCTTTCGCTGCGGCCTCCGAGGCCTCGGCGATCTTGCGGGCGGCGTCGAGCGTGAGTTGCTTCTTGTCGATAAGCGTCAGATTTCCCAATGTGTCCTCGTATGTTGCAGGTCAAGCGAAAATAGCATCCGGAAGCAGGCGAAACGGTTCCGCCCTGATTTTATTCCGCCGCGATCGGACGATTTTGAATGCCGGCCTTGTAGTTGTTTTTATCGTCCACGATATAGGAGCGCACCACAATATCGTCCATCCGGGCCGCTTGTGGATCGTGAATGCGGCCCTGCGGTTCCTTGCCGGCTTCCATATCGGCTATGGCCGCAAGGATGAACCGCCTCGCAGCCACCACAGCCATATCGCTGTAGCCGAGGCGTTCTTTCGAGCGGTCGTAGATTGGCCCCATGCTCTCGGTGACGAAATTGTCGTGCACCGAGAAGGATGGTCCCAGACCAGCAAACCACTTGTCTTTCATCTCCTCGCGGTCCTGAAGATAGCGGTTTTCTTTGGTGCGCCGATTTTGCAGATCGGTGCCGGGAATGACGTGCAGCTCGTAAACTTTGCGAAGCATTTCGCTGCTGATCGGCCCGCTGCGCTTGTAATTCACCATGTACTTGATGTGCACGGAATCGCTAACCGGCACATGCCATAGCGCCGTATAGCCGTCTTCGCCGGTTGGGCCGGCCACGATGGCGAGGTTTGGCCCGACATAATTGGTCACGCGCAAATAGGCGCGCTCGCCCAATTCGCGGATCGTGAAAATGCGCAGGCCGAAATCCATGCGATCGATTTCCATACGCGGCGTGCCGTTGGCGTAGAAATCGTAAAACTCGTCCACTGTGCCGGGTGCGGTGCGAGCGTGTTCGCTGCTCAGCGCCTTGTGCAGGAAGTTGAGGTGAAACGGATCGATATCGCCTTCGAGCCCCTGCAGATAATTGCACTGTTCGCGGAATTTCCAGATGTGAATCTGCTCCGGCTTGGCGCGCAGAACCTCGTGTTCCGGAAACAGCGGCGGAGCGCCTTCGCCCAGATAGGCGAAGATCATTCCGCCCGCTTCGCGGCACGGATAGGCGATGTGCTTCACATGCTGACAGAATTGTTTGCCGCGTGGTTCGGCAGGCTGTTCGAGGCACTGGCCGTTCACGTCAAAAACCCAACCGTGATAGATGCAACGCAAGCCGCCACCTTCCACGCGTCCGTAGCTTAAATCAGCGCCGCGATGCGGGCAGTTGATCGGCATCAGCCCGAGCTGCTCCTGTTCATCGCGGAACAGCACAAGTTCCTCGCTCATGACTGTGAGCGGCAGTGGTGCACCGTTGGCAGGGAGATCGCTCGCCAAAGCCACGGGCTGCCAGTACTGGCGCATCAGACGACCGCCCGGCGTGCCCGGAGAAGTCAGGGTCATGGCGTCATTTTCAGCCCGGGTGAACATCGCGCATTTCCTTATCGATTGCTTGGACGCAACGTACATTGGCGTCCGGGAAGTTCAATCGATTTTGTCCCTCCCGATGTTGTTGTCCGTTGCGGCGGATTGACGGCGTTTCATGCAAGTCCGAGAGTGTCTGTTCTGGAGGACAAAACGCCATGAGACGTCTGAGCCCGACCGCTAAAACCTTCGCGGCCATCTTCTCCGTAATCTTGTCCACGCCGGCGTTCGCAACCGCGACGCTGACCTGCGACATCAAGGATGCGGCTGTCGCGTTCAATCTGCAAGGCGCTGTCGGGAGTCTGTCGACTTTGGGCGGCGTGCAGGGGAGGCTCGATCTCAAGGGCGGCAAGGACTGGCCGAGGTTTGGCTTCGATCTCGACAGCGAGAGCGTCATTCAGCAATGGATCGATGGTGCGGATCTTCGCCTGCGCATCAATGGCCCGCAGGAACATTCGATGTTGATCGATCTGGTCATCCTGACGCGGCAGAAGGGCGACTTCGGTTTTCCCGGCGCCTACAAGCTGAAGATTACTGATGAGGGCAAGTCCCGAACCCGCAATGGCAAGGTCAATTGCGTTTTGGGTTAGGCGTCGCACGATTGCGCCAGCTTCAAGAGCCTGACTTTATCCTGCCACGCCTTTCAAGTTCCTGTGCGGGCCCGCGCCTGTTCGATAGGTTTATCCCGCGCGCGGACCTGAACCACCCATCCGGCGGGTTACATCGGCGGCGGCCTCGCGAACAGCCTTTGCAAACGGACCATCAAGGCTCGTATCCATATAGCCTGCCGAGCCGACCAGCGTGAGGGCTATAGCCAGCTTGCCGTGATGGTCGAATACCGGGGCCGAAACCGCCGAGAACTCCCGAACTTGTCCGCCGACCGAATAGGCGAGGCCGTCGGTCCTGACCTGGCGCCGCAACGCCTGGATCTCGTCTAATGTAGGATGGGGTCTGCGGAAGGCCTTTTCGTCCCATTCGCGTAATTCCTGCGTCTGGCGCGGCAGGGTTTCCGTCGGCTCCAGAAAGGTAAGAAAAATACGTCCCGAGGCCGTACGCAGCATGCTTAGCGTTCGGCCTTCGCGAATTCGCACGGCCGTATCCAGATGCGCCACTTCTGTGCGGATGACGGTTGGCCCATAACTGCCCCATACTGAAATCAGCGATGCGAGGCCGGTGTTGCGCGTCAATTCAATTAGTTTGTCGGAAGCAAGCTTGACGCCGTCGATCCGGGAAATGGCCGCAATGCCCAGTTCGACGAGCTGGGTTCCCAATTCATAGCGCCCGGTATTCACATCATGGCTGACCAGATCAGTCAGCAGCAACCCCATCAGATAGCGATGCGCGCGGGTCGGCGACATGGCTGAAGCGGCTGCGATTTCGGTCAGGGTCGAAGGCCTGCCAAGTCCGGCGATGATTTTCAGCAACGATACGCCGACGACAATCGATCGATTGCCGTGCCGGGGCATTTCTGAACCCGGGCCGGAAATATCCCCATCCTTGTTCGGCGTGTTTCTGGCCGCTGACATAAACGCCCTCGTTAGATTTGCCGTTCTGTGGCACCGGAGCGTCAGCAAGACAAATCAAATTTGCCAAAATTTTGAAAAATATCTTTTCAATTCAATAGCTCGCCACCAAAGGTCGATTTTTGCCCATGTGGTCAGGCTTTGCAAGCGGGCGGAATTGGGCAGGTTTTTAAAGATCCGCAGAAGCGCCTCAACATTGACGCCCCGATCTGGCAGGCCTAATGCCGACGCAGCACAGGAACCAAGATGACAGGCTTGAAACCGACCATTGGTCAGGACGCTAGCAAAGACGCCATCCGGATCGGCGACAAAGTCCGCGATTGGCGCGAAGCTACGCGCTGGGGTTTTTTGCTTGTCGCATTCATGCGCATCGTGGCGGTGCTCTGGTTGTTCCAGGGCTTGTTGCGCTGGTCCGACATTTTGATGCCAGCGCATTCGATCTTCGATCTGACAACACCCGATAAGGCTTCGGCTACAGTCTTCTTTGCGGTCACCAATATCTTCGCTGCCGTCGGCCTTTGGCTTGCAACGCCTTGGGGCGGCGTGCTCTGGCTGGTGGCGGTTGCGGCGGAATCCCTGATGACAATCATCATGCCGGAGTTCTTCGCCGCGCCTCGCGTCATATTGTCGGTCGATGTTGGGTTGGTGATCACCTATTTCGTGCTCACCTGGCACGCCGCGCGGGAGCGTGACGCCATCTGAAAAGCACCGCAAAACAAGGCTTTTGCGAGCGCCATTTGGTTAAGCGAATTTCATTGTAAATCAAGCATTTATTTCACCATTCGTTCACCCAAAGAAGTAAACATCGCATTCATTCTGTTATTTAAACTCGTCTTCATTCGAGCCCGCTATGGTCATCCTCACAAACGAGCCATGCCGATAACGAGTAATGGCCAGGTAACGTGACGGGGTGTGTTATGAATACTGCATTGAAAGCTGAAGTTGCGCATCCGCGCGCTGATCGTATCAAGGAAGTACGTCCGGCTTATCTTGAAGCATTGACCCTGGTCGAACGTCTTCATCGTCGTTTGCTTGACGTCATCAAGGACGAATTCGACCGTCGCGGTCGTAGCGACATCAACGCCGTGCAGGCATTGTTGCTTTACAACATTGGCGACAAGGAACTGACGGCCGGCGAACTCCGCACCCGCGGCTACTATCTCGGCTCGAACGTCTCCTACAACGTCAAGAAGCTGGTCGAGATGGGATACCTCCATCATGCCCGCTCGCGCGTTGACCGCCGGTCGGTGCGCATCAGCCTCACCGACAAGGGCAAGAGCGTCCACGAAATCGTCTGCTCGCTCTATGAAAAGCACGTCCTGACGGTCGAACAGATCGGCGGCATCTCGTGCGAGGAATTCCAGCGGCTCAACCAGGCCCTGTCGCGCCTCGAGCGCTACTGGACCGACCAGATCCGTTATCGTCTGTAGAATTCGAGGAAACGCTCAATTCAAAGGGGCTCGCCAATCGGCGGGCCCCTTTTGCATTGGGCGCACACCCAATCTCTCGCAACAAGCTTCAATTTAATGCGCCTGTTGGCAAATCGCTAACCCTGTCTGTAGCGAACAAGGGTTTTGGCGACCGGGCGTGCTCCATCGGGCGGCCCTCACGGGGAGTTCGGGCATGTCCATTGTCAGATCGACCACAAAAGTCTCCGGCCGCAGCGCGCTGGCAGCCTTTGCGGCGGCTTTCCAGTTCGCGTCGGGCACGAATTCGCGCGAGGCCTTCATGGTTCAGGACTTGAACGTCCGGCTGGGCGTCCAGAAGGTCAAAGTGCCTTGCGCGCAAAGCGCAAACATGTCGCTGGCGCAGTCTGCACTCAAGCTTCTTTGAGTTTTGCCGGATCGGGCGGTCAATAGCCGCTGTTTCGTTTGCGCTTTTGCGCCGATGCCGTCAGATTGACCCCGACCCAAACCGGAGACAACCTTGCGCGGACCTCATGACGTTGGCGGCTTGCCGGACGGCCCCGTCGATCCAGAAACTCATGCACTGACCTTCTGGGAAAAGCAGATCGACGCCCTGCGCGGCGTCATCGGGGCGAAAAAGATCGTTCTCACCGATGAAAACCGTCGCTATGTCGAAGGACTCGGCCACGACGCCTATGACCGCCTGACCTATTACCAGCGCTGGACGGCGGCGCTGTCGCGCCAGATGGTCGACAAGGGCATCTTGCCCCAGGACGAAATCGACGCACGCGTGGCCGAAATTCGCGAACGCCTTGCGGCAGACGGCGAACTCGACATCGAGGCGCTGGCGAGAGACCGCATATGAGCGCCGCAGCCTTCCGCACCGGCGATTACGTGCTGATCCGCGAGGATTATCCGCCCGGCCACGTGCGCACACCTGTTTACGTACGCGGCAAGCGCGGGCGCATTGTCCGCAGGCTTGGCGAATTCGGCAATCCGGAATTGATCGCCTATCGACTGGAGGGGCCACCGAAAGCCCTCTTCGCGGTGCGTTTTGCGCAGGCCGACCTCTGGCCGGACTATGCCGGCCCTATGGGCGACACGGTCGATCTCGACATTTACGAACACTGGCTGCTGCCGTCCGGCCCTGCCGAAGACGAGCATGCGGGAGCAAATTCATGACCTCGGGCGGCAATCACGACCACCACGACGACCACGATCATGCGACTTGCGGGCATGATCACCATGACCATGGACACGATCATCACCATCATGGTCACGATCACGCCCCGCATGCCCCGCCGCAGCCCGACGACAAGGTGAGTTCCTATCACCAGATTCTCGGCATCGCCCTCAAGGAACTGTTGATCGAAAAGGGAATCGTCACCGGCGCGGAACTGCGTCAGGCCATCGAGAAGCGCGACGCAACCAGCCCGGCCGAAGGCGCCCGCATTGTCGCCCGCGCCTGGAGCGACCCCGATTACCGTCGTCGGCTGTTGAAAGACGCCAATGCGGCCGTGGCCGAAATGGGTGTTCCGATGACCACGACCCACCTGATCGCGGTCGAAAACTCGCCCGCCGTCCATAACGTCATCGTCTGTACGCTGTGCTCTTGCTACCCGCGAGAACTGCTCGGCCTGCCGCCGGCCTGGTACAAGAGCCGGTCTTATCGGGCCCGTGTGGTGCGCGAACCGCGTGCGGTCCTGGCCGAATTCGGCACGAAACTTCCGCGCGATGTGGAAGTCCGCGTCCATGATTCAACCGCCGATATGCGCTATCTGGTCATTCCGCAACGTCCCGCCGGTACGGAAGGGCTCGACGAGGCGGCGCTTGCGGCGCTGGTCTCGCGCGATTCCATGATCGGCGTTGCGACGGTCAAGTCGGGGCGAAGCGATTGATGCAGGTCGCTCGACCGTGGGCAAAAGGCCACGATCCTGCTCAAGAATGCGTGATCCGGGCCAAATAAGGCGTATCGCCACAAATTGGCCCGACTATTCGTTCCAAGTCTTTCGCAGACATGGTAACCTCATAGTTGCTTTTGAGGCTGTATGGTCCGGACAATGTTCGGGCCCGACTGAATGTCCAGCCCGAACAATCGTTTGAGCAG
>CANJWR010000146.1 GCA_947478455.1 Beijerinckiaceae bacterium
CGCTGCGCCTTCGGCCACGACGTGATGGCGAAGGTATGGATGCACAACGGGTTTCTGCAGGTCGAGGGCGAGAAGATGTCCAAGAGCCTGGGCAACTTCGTGACGATCAACGAGTTGCTGCACACGGATAAGTTTGGTGGGCGGAAGTGGCCGGGCGAGGTGTTGCGGCTGGCGATGTTGAAGACGCACTACCGGCAGCCGATTGATTGGACTGTGAAGGCGCTGGAGGAGGCGGAGCAAACACTCGCGTCGTGGAGACGCATTTTAATGAGCGGAACTCTCGAGCGATCACTTCCTCTCCCTGCGGGAATTGTTGCTGCTCTGAGTGACGATCTAAATATGTCTGTTGTTATAGCCGAACTGCATGGCCTTGTGAAACGTGCGCAATCACGATCGAATTCCGAACTTCCGGCTGACGCTGTTCAAGAGTTGATAGCGGGGCTGCGCCTGCTGGGCTTTGATGAACTTCTGAAGGTGGTTCCTGAAACGAACGATCTTCGCAATGAGCTTGAACGCAACTACAATCAATCTTACGCCAAAGAATTGGGCATTGATGTGGTCAAGGTGAATGCTCTTCGGGATGCCCGCATCGAAGCCCGCAAAGCCAAGAACTGGGCCGAGTCCGACCGCATCCGCGATGAACTCGTCGCCATGGGCATTCAACTCAAGGACGGCAAAGATCCCGCCACCGGCGAACCCACTACCGTGTGGGAGGTGAAGCGATGACCATATCCCTTCGTCCCTACCTTCCGGCTGATGCGGCGCGCCTCGCGGAAATCTTCGTCGCCAGCATCGAGGAAATTGCCTCGGAAGATTACGATTCCGCGCAATGCGCCGCATGGGCGGCGGCTGCGGACGATGCGGCGGCGTTCTCGGCGCGACTTGGCAAGAGCCTCACGCTGGTCGGTCTCGTCGACGGCGAGGTTGCGGGTTTTGTATCGCTCAAGGGCGCGGATGTCATCGACCTGCTTTACGTGCATCCCGAATATGCCCGACAGAAGGTAGCGACGACGCTTTGTGAGGCCATCGAGCGTCTGGCAGGCGCACGCGGCGCAGCGAGCCTTGTGGTGGACGCCAGCGATACGGCCCACACGTTTTTCGCCCTGCGGGGCTATACTGGCGAACGGCGCAACACCGTTATTGTCGACGATCAATGGCTCGGCAATACGACCATGCGAAAACCGCTTGCCGCAAATGACGCCGGCAAGGCCCCGACCGGCAGGAGTTCCGGATGAGCGAAAAACCCGATTCCCAAGAGCAGGAACCGACCTGGAAAACCTCGCTTCCCTTTCCGCGCAAATGGCTCGCCTATGTGGCGATCAAGTTCATCGTCCTTGGGATCGTGATCTACGTTGCGCTGCGCATGTACGGATTTGCCTGATATGACACATGAAAGACTGTACCTTTTCGACACGACGCTGCGCGACGGCGCGCAAACGACCGGCGTCGATTTCTCCCTCGAGGACAAGCGCCGCATCGCGGTTTTACTCGATGAACTCGGCGTCGATTATGTGGAGGGCGGCTATCCGGGCGCTAACCCCACTGACACAGAATTCTTCAAGAAGAAGCGCACCAAACATGCGAAATTCGCCGCCTTCGGGATGACGAAGCGCGCCGGGCGCTCCGCCGCCAATGATCCCGGCGTTGCGGGACTTCTGGATGCAGAAGCCGACACGATCACCTTCGTGGCGAAGACGTGGGATTATCATGTGCATGTGGCGCTCGGCTGCACGCTCGATGAAAATCTCGACGGCATTGCGGATTCGATCAAGCTGGCGCGCAGCCACGGGCGCGAGGCCATTCTCGACTGCGAACATTTCTTCGACGGCTACAAGGCCAATCCAGCCTATGCGCTCGATTGCGCCATGACGGCGCACGCTGCCGGCGCGCGCTGGATCGTGCTGTGCGACACCAATGGCGGCACGCTGCCGCAGGAGGTTTCGCGCATCGTGCACGAGATCACCAAACATATTCCGGGCTCACATCTGGGCATTCACACCCATAACGATACGGAAAATGCCGTGGCGAATTCCTTCGCGGCGGTCGAGGCCGGCGTGCGTCACATTCAGGGCACGCTGAACGGACTTGGCGAACGCTGCGGCAACGCCAATCTGGTGTCGATCATACCGACCCTGCTGCTGAAAAAAGAATATGCGGATCGTTTCGAGATCGGCATTTCGCTGGAAAAGCTCGCCGGCCTTACCAAGATCAGCCATACACTCGATGAATTGCTGAACCGTCGCGCCAATCGCCACGCGCCCTATGTGGGCGCGTCGGCCTTTGCGACGAAAGCCGGCATTCATGCGTCGGCGGTTCTGAAAGATCCGCGCACTTATGAGCACGTGACGCCGGAATCTGTCGGCAATTCCCGCAAGGTTCTGGTTTCCGATCAGGCGGGGCGTTCCAACATTCTGTCGGAGCTGGAGCGTCTCGGGGTTGTGGTCGCCAAGAACGATCCGCGCGTCGGTCGGCTTCTCGACGAGGTGAAGGAAAAGGAATCTCTCGGCTATGCGTATGAGGGCGCGGACGCGTCCTTCGAGTTGCTGGCGCGGCGCATTCTGGGCGAGGTGCCGGATTATTTCGACGTGGAGCGTTTCAGCGTCAGCGTCGAGCGCCGGCATAATTCCGAGGGCGAACTTGTCAGCATGTCCGAGGCGGTGGTGAAGGTGAAGGTCGACGACCAGATCCTGATTTCTGTCGCCGAAGGCAATGGTCCGGTGAATGCGCTTGATCTCGCGCTGCGCAAGGATCTCGGCAAATACCAGAAGTATATCGAGGATCTGGAACTGCTCGATTACCGCGTTCGCGTCTTCCAGGGCGGCACGGATGCTGTGACGCGCGTGCTGATCGAGTTCGGTGATTCAACCGAAGCTCGCTGGTCGACGGTTGGCGTTTCCGCCAACATCATCGACGCATCGTTTCAGGCGCTCACGGATTCCATGATCTACAAACTGCTGAAGTCCGGCGCGCGCTGAGAGGCGCACGAAAAAGGCCCGTGAAGCTTGCGCCGGCACGGGCCTTTTTTTGATTTCAGCGGTCGAATTACTCGACCAGATTGATGGTCGGATCCTTGCACAGGTCAAAGCCAGAGACCTCGATGTTCGACTCATCGTCGAAAGCGCCCGAGATGTCATAGATGCAGCCGCCGTTGCGGGCGAGATTCGAGGTCTTGCGCTTGCCGGCGAGGAGGCCCGAGGCGACCATCTGGGGCTGCGCAGTGGCGCTGGCTTTCGACACGACTGCCAGTTCGACCAGTGTCGAGCCGCGCTTGTTGACAATATTCACCTTCGCGGCGTTGCGACCGGCAGGCTTTTTGGCGGCGGGTTTGCGCGTCGTCACAGCACGGCGTGCGGCTGTGGTGGCGGCTCCCGCTGCTTCTACGGCAGCGCCTTCCGCAGCTTCGACAGCCGGCGCCGGGGTGGTGTTAAACAGGCTCTGGGCGCTGGCGGGCGCTGCCGCGCCGAACAGGGAAGCGCCCCCCAGCGCAATGGCGAGCACGGCGGCTTTCCGGTCAAAATAAGTCATTGGCCTCTCCACATTACTCGGTACTTCCGACGCGAGATGCCAATTCATAACAATTGAAGCTAAACGAAGCAAATCCCGGACGTCGCCCGTTATTTTCCCTAAAGTGCCGGATTGAGCCGGCTTTCCGCTCCGTCCCCGGCGCGGCGGGCGGCGGTCTCTAGCATGGGGATTACGTCGTCGATTTTTTCGGCCACCAGATAGCGGACTTCAAGCTTCGTCGGGATGAAGCCGTTGTCGCGCATATGGGCCATCAGGGAGAGCAGGGGCCGCCAGAAACCTCCGATGTCGGCGATCAGGACGGGCTTGAGGTGTCGGCCCAACTGGACCCACGTGAGCTGCTCGACCAACTCCTCCAACGTGCCGACGCCGCCTGGAAGCGCCACGAAAGCATCGGCCTTTTCGAACATCAGGCGTTTGCGGGTGTGCATGTCCGGGACCACGATGGCCTCCTGAGCATCCTGCAGCATGACTTCCTTCTGCTTGAGGAAATCGGGAATGATCCCGGTGACGTGGCCGCCGTTTTCAAGAACGCTGCGGGCCACGATGCCCATCAGGCCGTTATTGCCGCCGCCATACACGAGGCCGATGCCGGCTTCGGCGAGGTTCTGGCCCAGACGGCGGGCGGTTTCGGCGAAAATCGGGTCTGTTCCGGGGGAGGAGCCGCAATAGACGCAAACGCGGCGAATCTGTTTGTCTGATAATGTCATTTCAGAAAATTGGGGATGGCGGGCGCAACGGTCAAGAGGCCCGGCGGCTTGCCTCGAAATAGTGTGGCGAAAATCCCGGCGTGGCGCTAGTTATGTCGGGAACACAGGAGCATGGAATGTTTGGGCTATCCAAAGCCGCTGTCACTTACGCTATTGCGGCCATTCTCGGCCTGTTCAGCGTTGGGATGGTCGCCTATCAGGCATGGAAGACCAATAAGCCGCCGGTTGCCATCCGGCAGACGCCTACGGCGCCCATAAGCCCGCAGGTTGCCAAGGCTCCCGAGCCGCCGCCGCTTTACGTTCCGCCGGGGGCGATACTGTCTGATCCGGTCGGCGTCGGCCCGCAGGCCGTGAGGACCGTTCCGCCTGCTTCCGCCACAACGCCGCCGGCTGCGCCGCAGACGAGCGTCGCCGCGCAGGTTCCTGGAGGGCCGGCACAGGCTGCCGCTTCGGCGCCGGGAGGCGGGACGCAATCGTCTGCCCAGACAAGTCCGCAAAATACAGCCGCAGGGACTCCCGAATTCGATGTGGTCCGCGTCGAGGCCGCCGGCGGGGCGGTCGTGGCGGGGCGCGCCGTCCCCAACTCGAAGGTTGTACTTCTGAACAAAGGGCAGGAAATCGCCAGCGTTCAGTCCGACGCTGCCGGAAATTTCGTGATCCTGCCGCCCGATCTGCCGCCGGGCGATCATATTCTGGCGCTGGGCGTGGAAAAATCCGGCGCGCGGGTTGAATCCGCCCAGAATGTTACGGTTTCGGTGCCGGCGCGCGGCGGCGGCAATGCGCTGGTCGCCCTCGCCGAGCCCGACAAGCCGACACGCATCCTGTCTGATCCGGTTCGCCCGGCGACGCCGGCTGCGGGCGCGGGCAATACTAATTCTGCGCAAGCGCCAGTTTCTTTCCGGACGGTGGAGGCAGATGAAGGCGGCGGGTTCTTCGCTACCGGCTCGGGGGCGCCGGGCTCGACGATCCGCTTGTATCTGAATGATATTCCGGTCGCGACCGTGACGGTCGGGGCCGACCGGCAATGGTCGCTCAAGATCGAGCGCGGCATGACGCCGGGCGCTTACCGTGTTCGGGGCGATCAGATCGACGCTGCCGGTAATGTGCTGGCTCGCGCCGAAGTGCCGTTCGATTATCCGGATCGTCGCGTCGCCAGCGGGGCTCCGGCGCCGTTGCCGCCTGTGCGGCCTGCCGATATTCCTGCACTGGGCGCAACGCCGAATGCGGTGACAGTTGCAGGCGCTCCTGCGGGGGCCGCGCCGCCTTCAGGCCCTTCATCCGCCAACGCAAATTCCGCCCAAGCCAGCGCGGCGCAGGCGGCGAATAGCGGGGCGAACGTTCAGGCGAATCCTTTGACTCCCGCCAGCGCTCCCGCGATAGCCCCGGCTACGCCGGGCGCGGCCGCCATTGTGGCGGCTGCTGACAATACCGCGAAGGCTGCTGCTCCGGCGACATCCGCCGCAAATGCGGTTGTGGCGGAAATCCAGACCGTCACCGTGGTGCGCGGCGACAATCTGTGGAGGATCAGCCGCAAGATGCTGGGGCAGGGCACGCGCTACACCCAGATCTACGAGGCGAACCTCGCCCAGATTCGCGATCCGAAGCTGATTTATCCCAACCAGATTTTCGTGGTTCCGGGCGCCCAGCCGAACTAAGCCGGGCCTTCACGGCGACGTGCTCAACAAGGCGGGTGCGTTTGGCTCCCGCTGGCTCTATACATCGTCCGGACAGCGAGATTCTGGCCCGAGGCCACCGGACATAACATGACCCCTCCCAAGCCCGTCGTACCGCAGCAGAAGCCCTCTAACGGACGCCCCGACATCAAGGCAGAGGCCTCGATGTTCACCACGGTGCGGCACCTGTGGCCCTACATGTGGCCGGAGAATCGTTCAGACCTGCGGATGCGTGTCCTGGGCGCGATGGTCCTGCTGCTGATGGGCAAGATCGTCACCATCGCGGTGCCGTATTCGTTCAAATGGGCGACAGATGCGTTGACGCCGGGCGGTCATGAAGTGCCGCTGCCGGCGCTGCTGGCCGGGCCGATTGTTCTTGTCATTATCTACGGGTTGCTGCGCAGCTTCATGCAGTTCTTCACGCAGGGTCGCGATGCGCTGTTTGCGGCCGTGTCGATGCACGCAACCCGCAAGCTCGCCAACGAAGTCTTCGTGCACATGCACCAGCTTTCGTTGCGCTATCATCTGGAGCGCAAGACCGGTGGTCTGACGCGCGTTCTCGAGCGCGGACGTGATGCGATCCATCAGATCGTCCGCATGACCATGCTGACCGCGATCCCGACGGTCGTCGAATTCGCCTTCATTCTGGCGGTGTTTTTCTACGAGTTCGACTGGCGCTATGTGCTGACCGTGATCGTGATGATCATCGCCTATCTTAAGTTCACCTGGGTTGCGACCGATTGGCGTATTCATATCCGACGCTCGGTGAACGAGAGCGACACGGACGCCAACGTCAAGGCCATCGACTCGCTGCTCAATTACGAGACGGTGAAATATTTTGGCGCGGAACGTCGCGAGGCGGAACGCTACGACAAGTCGATGGAGCGCTACGAGCGCAACAGCACATCGAGCTATGTGTCGCTGGCGATTCTCAATTCGGGGCAGGGGTTCATCTTCTCAGTCGCCCTGACGGTGGTGATGATCCTTTGCGTGATGGGCATCCGTAACGGCACCCATACGGTTGGCGATTTCGTGCTGATCAACGCCATGATGATCCAGCTTTATCAGCCGCTGAACTTCATGGGCATGGTCTATCGCGAGATCAAGCAGGCGACCATCGACATCGAATCTATGTTCCAGATTCTTGGCCAGAACCCGGAAATTCAGGACGTGCCGGGCGCAAAGCCGCTCGACATCAAACAGGGCGCGATCCGCTTCGAGGACGTGCATTTCTCTTACGATCCGGCGCGCGCCATTCTACGCGGCGTGTCGTTTGAGGTGCCGGCTGGAAAGACAGTTGCGGTCGTCGGGCCATCGGGCGCCGGCAAGTCGACGATCTCGCGGCTGCTGTTTCGTTTCTACGAACCGCAATCGGGCCGCATCACCATCGACGGTCAGGAATTGCGCAATGTCACGCAGCGCTCGCTGCGCGACCAGATCGGCATGGTTCCGCAGGATACGGTGCTTTTCAACGACACGATCGGGTACAACATCCGCTACGGACGCTGGGACGCCACCGACGAGGAAGTGCAGGAGGCCGCACGCTTCGCGCAGATCGACGAATTCATCCGCACCGTTCCCAATGGCTATCAGGCGCAGGTGGGCGAGCGCGGATTGAAGCTCTCGGGCGGCGAGAAACAGCGCGTGGCGATCGCCCGCACGATTCTGAAAAGCCCGCCGATCCTGCTGCTCGACGAGGCGACTTCGGCGCTCGACAGTTTCACCGAGCGCGAAATCCAGACGGCGCTCGACCGCGTCGTGAAGGGCCGCACCACGCTGGTCATCGCGCATCGTCTGTCGACCATCGTCAATGCAGACGAGATTCTGGTGCTCGACAAGGGCCTGATCGTCGAACGCGGCACGCACGAGAAGCTGCTGGCCCTCAATGGCGTGTACCACGCCATGTGGAACCGTCAGCGCGAAGTCGACGCCGCACAGGAAACCCTGCGTCGCGCCGAAGAGGAAGAGCATACGGCGCCGAAGGTGACGGTCGAGGCATAACGAACGGCGGCTTTCGGGGCCGCCGCGCCCCCACTGGCGTTGAATCGTGACATCCGCGCCGTTTGATGCGAAAAGCTGGCCTTCACGCCAAAGAGAACATTCATGTCCGTCGTCGACAGCATTCAAAAGCAATTCGTCCCCATCCACCGCGAGGGCTATCCGTTCATCGCCGCCTTTGCGGTCGGGGCCTTTGTGCTCTGGCTCATCTGGCCGCCGCTCGGCTGGCTGGGGCTGGTGGTTACGGTCTGGTGCATTTACTTTTTTCGCGATCCGCCGCGCGTGACGCCGCAGCGCGAGGGGCTGATCGTCTCTCCCGCCGATGGCTACGTCTGCTCGACCGGCCTGTTCATTCCGCCGCCGGAACTGGGGCTGGGCGACCGTCCGCTGCAGCGCATCTCGGTTTTCATGTCGGTCTTCGATTGTCACGTGAACCGGTCGCCGGTGAGCGGGAGCATCACGAAGATTGCCTACAAGGCCGGTCTTTTCGTCAATGCCGATCTGGACAAGGCGAGCGAAGACAACGAGCGGAACGGGTTCGTGATCGAGACCGCCGATGGCCCCATAGGGGTGGTGCAGATCGCCGGGCTCATCGCGCGCCGCATTGTCTGTTTCGCCAAGCAGGGCGAATCGGTGGGTGCAGGAGACCGGCTCGGGCTGATCCGGTTCGGGTCTCGCGTCGACGTCTATCTGCCGCAGAACGCCACGCCCCTGCTGGGCCTCGGCGCACAGGCGGTGGCTGGCGAAACCATTCTGGCCGATCTGCGCGCCAGCGAGGGACCGCGCAACTATCGTAACGGCTAGGCTCGGAATTCGCCCGGGGGGCTTCGGGTCCGGCCCAGAGCCTGCTAGGCTGGCGACTGCTGCGAAGTTTTCGGGAGTGAACGTGGATAGCGGTGACGATCAGGACGCAAGGCCGGATATGCTGACCGGTCGCGAACCACCGCCCGTTCGGGCGCGCCGCCTGCGGCGCTTTCGCCGTATTCCGATGCGCTTCGTGCTGCCGAATCTGGTGACGCTGATCGCCCTGTGTCTGGGCCTGAGCTCGATCCGTTTCGCCGCCGAGGGGCGATTCGAGACTGCGACGCTGGCGATTCTGGTCGCAGCAGTGTTGGACGGGCTGGACGGGCGTATCGCCCGCGCCCTCGAAGGCACCAGCCGTTTCGGCGCTGAACTTGATTCGCTGGCTGATTTCGTGGATTTCGGCGTTGCGCCGGCGTTGCTGCTCTACTTTTGGAGCCTGCACAATATGACCAGCATCGGCTGGGTGGCGGCGATGATCTTTGCGATCGCCTGCGCGCTGCGGTTGGCGCGATTCAATGTGATGATCGACGATCCCAACAAGCCGGTCTGGATGTCGAATTTCTTTGTCGGCATGCCGGCGCCGGCTGGTGCCATTGTGGTTCTGCTGCCGATGTATCTGCATCTCTCCTTCGTCGAGATGCCCAATAGTCCGGCGCATGTCCCCTATGCGACTGCCTATGTGCTGCTGGTCGCCATGCTGATGGCGAGCCGCATCCCGCATTTCTCCGGCAAGAAAATAGGGCGCGTGCCGCGCGAATGGTTCATTCCGGTTTTGTTTGGCACCGCCGTTTTTCTGCTGATTTTGTGGCAGTTTCCGATGGAAGTGCTGATCGCGCTGGTGGTGATCTACCTCGGGATGCTGCCGCTTTCGATGCGGCGCTACGCGGCCTATGTGAGAGCCGATCAAACCGCCGCCGAAGCCGCAGCGCTGGTTCCGGCAGCGGGCGAAACGACGACCGGTTCATGAAATCAACATTTCTTGGGGCTTTTCCGCGGGCCCTCACGTCAACGGTTCACAAACCGCACAATCTCGATTAGGGTCCGCGCAACGCGTGCACCCTTTCAGGGCGTGTACGATTGCGCCGCTCGCGGTTTCCTCGCCGGATTGACCTCCCGCCGGAAGCTTGCGTCGAAAGACAGGATCATATGTCGAAGGAAGAACTTCTGGAATTCCCGGGGATTGTCTCGGAACTCCTGCCGAACGCCACATTTCGCGTGAAGCTTGAGAACGACCACGAAATCATTGCCCATACCGCCGGCAAGATGCGCAAGAACCGCATTCGCGTGCTGACGGGCGACAAGGTTCTGGTCGAGATGACACCCTACGATCTGACCAAGGGCCGCATCACCTATCGTTTCAAGTAAACGGGCGTTTCCCTTCATGCCCGAATTGCAGCGAGGGCGATGCGCATGACAGAGCCCAGGGCCTGGCGGCCGAAACTTGTACTGGCTTCGGGTTCGCCCCGTCGCCTCGCACTGCTCCAGCAGATCGGCATCGAGCCCGACGCGTTGATTCCCGCCGATCTCGACGAAACCCCCAAGCGCAGCGAATTGCCGCGCAGCCTCGCCACGCGCCTGGCGAGTGAAAAGGCCCATGCGGCGGCGGCTGTTGCGGCAGTGCGGCCCGAGCTTTCCGACAGTTTCATCATTGCAGCCGACACTGTGGTCTGTGTCGGCCGGCGCATTCTGCCGAAGTGCGAGATTGCCGATGAGGCGGGGGCTTGCCTGCGTCTCCTTTCGGGGCGCGCGCATCGCGTCTACACCGGCGTCAGCATCATCACCCCAAAGGGGGCGGAGCGCCGGCGACTGGTGGAAACCCGGGTGCGCTTCAAGCGGCTATCGGGCGCTGAGGTCGAGGCCTATATCGCGTCGGGCGAATGGCGCGGCAAGGCAGGCGGCTACGCCATTCAGGGCCTCGCAGGCGCCTTCGTGGCGAAGATCGTCGGTTCCTACAGCAGCGTGGTCGGCCTGCCGCTGTACGAGACGCTGGCGCTTCTGGCGGGCGAGGGTTATCCGGCGCATTTCTTCTGGCTCAACAGGGTCTAGGCGATGACGGACCCCGCTAACGACAACGATGGCCTGAAAGCTCATAGCCCCCGGCCGTGCCCGATCTGCCGGAAGCCGAGCGTCGAGAAATACCATCCCTTCTGTTCGAAGCGCTGCGCCGACGTGGATCTGGCCCGCTGGCTCGGTGGAAACTACGCTATTCCTGTCAAACCAACCGATGAAGACGACGATCAGGACGATCCGCCTGAAGGCGGCGGCCCGAGGCGTGGATCATTGCTGTGATCCTGTGTGAAATTGCGTGACGAAGGCTGGACAAGCCCGCGCCCGCTCCCTATAAACCGCCCACTTCCGGCGCGCAGAGCGCCGCAAGCGCCCAGGTAGCTCAGTTGGTAGAGCATGCGACTGAAAATCGCAGTGTCGGTGGTTCGATTCCGCCCCTGGGCACCATTAAAATCAATGACTTATGATCATCTGAAGGTAACCGGGGCAAATTTCCGGGCGCGAGTATCCGGCTTCAAGTCGGTGCGTGACGGAGGAGTCTCGGGAGGGGCGGGATTTCGGGTCCGCTGATTCCGAAGCGTGCGCCGATGTAATGGTAGAATGGA
>CANJWR010000147.1 GCA_947478455.1 Beijerinckiaceae bacterium
CTGAGTCTGTTTGCCGGTTGTCATTCAATCGACTAAGACGCCTCATACAGAGCAATCCGCAAAGGAATCGCAAATGACCTTCTCCATGTCTGGCGCATCGACTCCCGTTCTGACGACCGCTCTGAACGCGCTCTCAGCCGTTCTCGACAAGGGCGAGGCCTTCGCGGCGGCGAAGAAGATCGATTCCGCCGTTTTGCTGCAGACACGACTGGCGCCCGACATGTTCGCCCTGACCCGTCAGGTGCAGATTGCGTGCGACCTCGCCAAGAACGGCATGGCGCGCCTGGCGGGCGTCGAAGCTCCTCGCTACGAAGACACCGAGACAACGCTGGCGCAGTTGAAGGAACGCATCGCCCACACAATCGCCTTCATCTCGACGCTGAGTGCGTCCGCGATCAACGATTCTGCTGACCGGGCCGTCGTGTTTCCGATGGGGCCGACCCGCAAGGGCGAGATGAAAGGCTCGGACTATCTGTCCTCCTATGTCCTGCCTAATGTCTATTTCCACATCACGACCGCCTACGCGATTCTGCGTCATTGCGGCGCCGATGTGGGCAAGATGGATTATCTCGGCGCGATCCCGATCAAGATTTCCTGAGGCTGCCTGCTGCCGCGACGTGCTTGACGGTGCGGCGCGGATCTAGAACTTTCAATATAGATTCCCCTCGTCGAGAAACGTCATGGCCAAATCCGTTCCCGTCTCGCCGCTCGCCCCGAAGTCCTTTCCGGACGTGACGCCGGTCGAGGGTGTACGTTTTTCCACTGCCGCAGCAGGCATTCGCTACAAGGGCCGAACGGATGTGATGCTGGCGCTGCTCGACAAGGGCACGCAGGTTGCGGGCGTCTTCACGCGCTCGAAGTGCCCGTCGGCGCCGGTCGACTGGTGCCGCGCCAAGCTGAAGGGCGGCAAGGCCCGGGCTCTGGTGGTGAATTCCGGCAATGCGAACGCTTTCACCGGCAAGGTCGGCGCACAGGCCACAAAGCTCACCGCCGAAATCACCGGCAAGGCGACCGGTGCGCCGCTTGGCGAAATCTTTCTGGCGTCCACGGGCGTCATCGGCGAGCCACTCGATGCGACGAAGTTCGACGGCGTGATGGACGACCTGGTGGCGCGCGCCGCCCCGGAGGGTCTGCTGGAGGCCGCGAAAGCCATCATGACCACCGACACGTTTCCGAAGATCGCAACGGCGACAGCTGAAATCGGCGGCGTCGAGGTTCGCATCAACGGCATGGCCAAGGGCGCAGGCATGATCGCACCCGATATGGCCACCATGCTGTCCTACGTGTTCACCGACGCGCCGATTGCGGCCGCAGCCCTGCAGATAATGTTGTCGAAGTCCGTTCAGGGCAGTTTCAATTCGATCACTGTCGACAGCGACACATCGACGTCGGACACGTTGATGCTTTTCGCGACCGGTGCGGCTGCAAAGCGAGGCGCGCCGAAGATCGCGCTGGCGTCGGATCGTCGTCTGGCGGGCTTCAAGAAGGCGCTCGACGCAGTGCTGCTCGATCTTTCGCATCAGGTGGTGCGCGACGGCGAGGGTTGCCGCAAGTTTGTCGAGATCGAGGTTGTGGGCGCGGCCAGCACAGCCGCCGCCAAACGCATCGGCATGTCGATCGCCAATTCGCCGCTGGTGAAGACCGCCGTTGCGGGCGAGGACGCCAACTGGGGCCGCATCGTGGCGGCTGTCGGCAAGGCTGGCGAAAAGGCCGACCGCGACAAACTGGCGATCTGGTTCGGCGACATCCGCGTCGCCCACAAGGGCCTGCGCGATCCGGCCTATGACGAATCGAAAACCTCCGCCTACATGAAGGGCGAGAAAATCGACATCCGGGTCGATTGCGGGGCTGGCGGCAAAGGGTCGGCGAAAGTCTGGACCTGCGATCTCACCAAGGAATATGTGGCGATCAACGGCGATTACCGGAGCTAGCGAGCCAGTTAAAAGCGGGGGGCCATGAAGCAGACGATCATCGCGCTGGCCGCCATGGCCGCCCTCTCCGGATGCCAGTCCACCGCGCCGCCGCCGTCCATCGCGTTCGACGCGAAAGCTGCCGAGTTCATCAACCGGCCCGGCAAGGGCCAGATCGACGGCCACGCATTCTTTCGCGCCGAAAATGGCCGCGTGATCAATGCGGCCGGTGAGCCGGTCTGGCTCATTCCGGTGACTCCCTATTCTGAGGCTCGTTTCGCGCAGCTTTACGGAAACGCCAAATTTGCGCGGGCGCAGTTCTTTCCCGCCGCCTCGACCGATCCGGACTACGCGAAATTCACCCGCACCACGAAAGCGGAATCTTCTGGCCGCTTTTCGTTCGAGCGTGTGGCGCCGGGAGATTATTTTGTCTCCACCTCCGTGACATGGCGGGCCGAAGGCGCGATGTTGCCGAGCGGCGGCGCGATCTACGAGCGCGTCACCGTGACGGGGAAAGAGACTGACCCTGTGAAGGTGATCGTCTCGGGCAAGTGAGCGTGTTCGAATGAAACTTCTACTGGTTGTGGCGGCGGCGCTGATCGATGCGGACAATCGCGTGCTCATCGCCCAGCGTCCGAAAGGCAAGCAGCTTGCTGGCCTCTGGGAGTTTCCGGGCGGCAAGGTCGATGCTGGCGAACGCCCGGAAGCCTCGCTCATTCGCGAGCTGAAGGAAGAACTCGGCATTGACGTGAAAGAGGCCTGCCTCGCGCCGCTCACCTTTGCGAGCCACGCCTATGAGGATTTTCACCTGCTCATGCCGCTTTATGTGTGCCGGCGCTGGGAAGGTTTCGTGCGCTCGGCCGAAGGGCAGGCGCTCAAATGGGTGAGGCCGCGCGACTTGCGCCAATACCCGATGCCGCCGGCCGACGAGCCGCTGATTCCGCCGCTCATCGACCTGATCGGTTAGTCAGGGAGCAGTCAGACCGGGCAGCCGCGACGGCGTTCCCAGCTCTGCAGTTGCGCCACCCAGCGGCTGTCCGCACCGGCGAGCTTGCCGTAGGGCGGAAAGCATCCGGGCCCGAAGACCGACTGGGCGCGGGCGGTCTTGAAACAGAAGCCGTTGCGGGCATAGACCTCGTTGCGCGCATACCAGAGCTCGTTGCACGACATGAGGGACGGATCCTGCGCCATCACGGGCGTCGCAGCGCAAAGCGTTCCGGCTGAAACCGACGCGGCGATCACAGCATTGCGGATTTTGGCGTACAGTGTGGTCATCGAAGTCTCCTGACTCAATAACCGCATGATTGCACAAACGACGCAATCTGCCTTGAGGGGAATCAAACCCGGGACAATGACGCCCTGCTTCAGCCCCAGAGGCCGAGCACGATGCCCTGAACCAACAGGACCAGAAGCCAATGGCCTGAATCGATGACGGTCAGCATGATGCTGCGTTTCGAGAATGCGTTGTTGACCGCGATGGTGGTGACCACAAAGCCGAGCCAGATCAGGAAGGCGACCATCAAGGCGATCTGAATGCCCGCCACTTTCATATGTGACAGTACGCCGAGCAGCACCAGCGCCATGATAATTTCAGCTACGAATGAGGTGATCATCGGCCCCATCGGCATTTTGCCGTCGGGGCTCTTGACGTCTTCCTCGGTCCAGCCAAGGGACGCCATCCATTGCTTGGCGAGCACTCCATACCAGGCGGCGCCCACCATCCAGCTGGCGACCGCCGCCGCCAGTACAGCCATGAAATTGATTGGCATCAAAATCTCCCGCCTTGCGCAATGGCCTGATACTATGCGGCTTGCTGCGTCAGGCAAGTTGGGCGTCTGCGCACTCGCGCAGACGTGATCGCCTAGGGTTTCAAGCCGCCCATCTTGCAGACGAGTTTCCACTCATCGTTTGTCACAGGCTGAACGGACAAGCGGAACGACGTGATGAGCGACATTTTCGCCAGCGCTTCGGTAGCTTTCGCCTGCGCAAGGGTCACCGGCGTTACGAAAGGTTTGACGGCGCGAAAATCCACCATGCCAAATTTGCCGCTTGCGTCGGTGGGATCGGGGTAGAACTCCTTGCAGACTTCCACGATGCCGACGATCTCCTTGCCCTCGTTCGAATGGTAGAAGAAGGCCTGGTCGCCGAGTTTCATGGCCATCAGATGAAGTTTCGCAGTGTGATTGCGAACGCCATTCCACGATGTGCCTTTGGCGCCCGCCGCAACCTGCTGATCCCACGACCATGCCGAGGGTTCGCTCTTCACGAGCCAGTGCGCCATGTTTGGTCTCCGATGTTCGAAAGTTTCGCCGCAAGCTAGTTGAGCCTGCGGGTAGCGTAAAGAAGGTCAGATTTCCGATTTGGACGGGCGCATAAGCAGCGCCTCGATGGCTTCCCGCACCGTGATGCGTTCGCCCAGCACTGCATCGACACTCTGGGCGATGGGCATATCGACGCCGCGCATCTTCGCCATTTCGACCAGAATGCTTGCGGTGAATGCGCCTTCGGCCAGTTTGCCGCCGCTGGCGCTCGCGATGTTTTCGCCGCGCCCGAGCGCCAATCCTAAAGAGAAATTACGCGATTGCTCCGACCCGCAGGTGAGTACCAGATCGCCCAGTCCCGAAAGGCCCATCAGGGTTTGGGGACGCGCTCCGTATTCGTGTCCGAAGCGCATGAGTTCGGCAAAGCCGCGCGCCACCAGCGCCGCTCCGGCGCTGGCGCCAAGTCCGCGTCCCTGCGCAATGCCGCACGCGATGGCCAGCACGTTTTTTGCTGCGCCGCCGATCTCGACGCCGCGCAGATCAACCGAATGATAAAGCCGGAATGAAGGAATGCCGAGAGCGCCAACAAGATCGCGGGCCAGCGTCTCGTCATGCGCGGCGAGCGTCACGGCGGTTGGTAAACCTTTGGCGACATCGGTTGCGAAACTTGGCCCCGACAGAATGGCGGGCGGATTGCGCGGCAACACATCGGCCACCACGTCGCTCATGAATTGTCCGGTCTGGCGTTCGATTCCCTTGGCGCACACCACAATCGGGACGCCTTCCGCCACTACAGGTTTCAGCTGTTCGCACATGGCCCGAAGCGCTTGTGCCGGCACAACCGCGAGAATGATCGAGGCCTGCGCAACATCTGTCAGTTTCGCTGACGGGCGTACGCCTGCTTCCAGCGCAATGCCCGGCAGGCGGCGGCGGTTTTGACGCTCTGCGCAAAGCTCGCCGATATGCGCCTCATTGCGCGCCCATAAAACCGTGTCAGCGCCAGTGCGGGCCGTCACATTGGCGAGCGCCGTGCCCCAGGAGCCTGCGCCCAGAACCGCAATCGTGCGGGCTTGTGTCATCTTGTCGGCTCGCACTTCATCGAAAAGCGCCGGCGCGCGGGCCGGCCTGAAAAATCTCGTTGTCGCGACGCGCCCAGAGGCGCTCGAATTCTGTCACGAATCCAGCCGCAGTCTGGCGGCTTTCGATCACGATGGCGTCGTTGTCCTGCTGCTTTGCGCCCGCAAAGGAAAAATTCGCCGAGCCGCTGCGCAACACCCGCCCGTCTACCTGAAAGGCCTTCATGTGCATGTCGGTGGTGCGCGCCTTGAAGCGCGTCTCGACGCCGCGCGTTTCGAGCAGGCTCGCCAGCGAATTGTTGTTGGGATTTGAACTCGTTCGCATCGCCTGATCGGGGTCGAGATAGAGCCGGACTTTCACGCCACGACCGGCCGCCGAAACCAGCGAGGCGATCACGCCCCGGTTGGTCAGCACATAGGCGGCCATGTCGATGCTCTGGCGGGCGCTGTCGAGCAATTGACGATCGATGGTTTCGAGATCGGTGGCCGGCGCATAGAAAATCCGCACCGCCGCCAGCGTCGGTTCCGCGCTGAAAGGACCGGGCGCCTGCGCCGGCGTGAACGCGATAAACGCGCCCGCGACCAGAAGGGTTTCGAGACTGCGCCGTCCCCACACGTCACGCCTTGCCGTTGTGGACGCGCTCGGCGTTCTGGTCGAGCGGCCAGCGTGGGCGAGCGGGAAAATCCATGCCGTCTGTGAGGCCTAGCAACAGGCGCTCGATGCCGGTCCAGGCAATCATCGCGCCGTTGTCGGTGCAGAGCGCCGGCGGCGGCATAACGAGCCGAAGGCCGGATTCGCCGCAGAACCGCACGAGCGAACGTCGGATGGTCTGGTTGGACGCGACGCCGCCCGCCACCACCAGTGCGTTGGGATGACCGAACATGGTGCGGAACTGACGCAGGCCCATGCGGGTGCGGTCGACGATCACATCTACCACGGCAGCCTGAAAGGACGCGCAAAGATCAGCCACGTCCTGATCGGAAAGGGGCGCAGCCCGCTCCGCGGTCAGCCGCACGGCGGTCTTGAGGCCTGACAGCGAGAAATCTGGCTTCTGGCGCGTCAACATCGGGCGGGGAAGGTCGAACCGGGCCGGGTCGCCGTTCTGGGCCTCGACCTCGACTCGTGGGCCGCCCGGATAGGGAAGGCCCAGAAGTTTCGCCACCTTGTCAAAAGCTTCCCCGATGGCGTCATCCACCGTGGTGCCGATGCGGGTGTATTCCCCGACGCCCTGCACGGCCACGAGTTGGGTGTGGCCGCCGGACATCAGTAGAAGCAGATAGGGGAACTGCACATTGTCGGTCAGCCGCGCCGTCAGCGCATGGGCCTCCAGATGATTGACCGCCACGAAGGGCTTGCCGGTGGCGAGCGCGAGAGCCTTGCCGGTGACGAGCCCGACCATGACCCCGCCGATGAGGCCGGGTCCGGCGGCGGCCGCGATGCCGTCGAGATCGGATAATTCCACATTGGCGGCAGCAAGCGCGCGGGCGACAAGCTGGTCGACGATCTCCACATGGGCGCGGGCGGCGATTTCCGGCACCACGCCGCCGTAGGGCGCATGTTCGTCGATCTGGCTGCGCACTTCATTGGACAGAATTTCGCCACCCCCCTCGGGCCGGAGGCGCACGACGGCTGCGGCTGTTTCGTCGCAGGTGGTTTCAATTCCTAGAACGCGCATCTGGGCTTTCCGGGCGACGTTTCGCTGCGGCATTGGCCGTGCGCGGGACTATCGGGCCGCCTTCTCGCACCCTATAGTCGCGGCCCGTCAGGATGCAACCGAGAGGATTTCATGCCCGCACGTCCCTGGGCCCGGATTGGCACGCGCGGATCACCGCTCGCGCTCGCGCAGGCCTATCAGGTTCGCTCCCTGCTGGCGGGCGCCCATGGCGTCGATCCGGAAGTGATCGAGATTGTCATCATCAAGACGACCGGCGACATGATTCAGGACCGCGCGCTTTCGGAAGCGGGCGGCAAGGGGCTTTTCACCAAGGAGCTCGATCAGGCGCAGATTCGAGGCGAGATCGATTGCGCCGTGCATTCCTCGAAGGATCTGCCGACCGTTCTGCCGCCCGAACTGGTCGTCGCCGGCTATCTGCCGCGCGAGGATGTGCGCGACGCGCTCATTTCATCGAAAGCCAGGCGCATCGCCGACCTGCCGCAGGGCGCGGTGGTCGGCACGGCCTCGCTTCGCCGCGCCGCCATGGTCAAGCGTCTGCGGCCAGATATCATCACGACGCTGCTGCGCGGCAATGTGGAGACGCGCCTGCGCAAGGCCGAATCAGGCGAGATCGACGCCACGTTGCTGGCGCTGGCAGGTTTGAAGCGGCTCGGCTTTGCGGAGCGGGCGACGGCGGTGCTCGAAACGGACGAATTTCTACCCGCCGTCGGTCAGGGCGCTATCGGGATCACAGTTCGGGGCGACGATCCCGAATCGACCGCAAAACTGATGAAGATTTTGGACCCCGATACAGGTTTTGCGCTGACGGCCGAGCGCGCCTTCCTGCGCGTGCTCGACGGTTCCTGCCGCACCCCCATCGCCGGCCTGGCGCGGGTGGCGGGTGGGCGCATTGCGTTTCGCGGCTTGGTGTTGCGCAAGGACGGGTCGGAAGCTTACGAGATTTCCGACACCGGTGCGACCGGCGACGCGCATGCCTTGGGCGAGCGGGCAGGTCGCGCCCTGCTGGCGAAAGCGCCCGCCGATATTCTGACGATCTGACATGCGGGTGCTGGTGACCCGGCCCGAGAAGGAAGGGCGGCGCACGGCCGCCCAGCTCGCCGCGCTAGGTCACGAGCCGGTTCTGGCCCCGTTGATGGAGATCGTCGCAACCGGAGCGGCGATTCCGTCTGGTCCCTTCGATGGCGTCGTGGTGACGAGCGCGCAGGCGCTGACGGTGGCTGGCGCGTCGGCGCTCCCGCCCGAATTGCTTTCAGTTCCGTTCTTTGGCGTGGGCGATCGTGCGGCCGAGGCAGCCGCAGCGTTCGGCTTCAGCAATATCGAACCGCCGGCCCCGACCGCCGCCGATCTGGTGATGCTCATCATGTTCGTGGTGAAAAAGGGCGGGCGGCTGCTCTATCTGGCGGGCCGCGACCGAAAGGCCGATCTGGAGACCAAGCTGGCTCAGTTCAGGATCACGCCGCTCGTGGTTGAAACCTACGAGGCGCGGGCCGTCGTCAAATTGCCCGACATTGCCCACGATGCATTGTGGGACGGACGCATCGAGGCCGTGTTGCATTTTTCGCGGCGCAGCGCCGAATTGTTCGTCGATCTCGCCCATAAGGCCGGAGTTGCGGCGGCGGCGGCGCGGGCCCGGCATTGTGCGATTTCCTCCGACGCAGCTGCGCCCTTGAAGGACTTTGCGCCGCGCGTCTTTGTCGCCAAAACCCCCAACGCGCGTTCTCTCTTCGACTGCCTCTGAAATCTCCGTCGATATCGCTGTTCGGACTTGGCCGATCCGGCTAAGATGCTGGCAACAATCGGCCAAAGAGCCAGACATCAAGAGGAGGAATTCCGTGGCAAGAGCCGTTTCGCTGTTCGCCGTTAGTCTGTTTTGCGCCGCCACATATGCTCCTGCGGTCGCGCAGGAGTCCGAGGCGGCGTTTTTCGCCGGCAAGACAGTGCGGCTTGTTGTGGGTTACGGGCCCGGCGGCGGCTATGACATCTACGCGCGCATCATCGCCCCCTATATCGCCAAGAACCTCGGAACCAACGTCAATGTGGTGGTCGAGAACCAGCCGGGCGCGGGCGGGTTGACGGCGCTCAACCGGGTTTACAGCGCAGCCCCGGACGGTCTGACGATGATGATCGTCAACGGCACGGGCGCGGCGCTGGCGCAACTCGCAGAAACCCAGGGCGCGCGTTTCGATCTCGGCAAGATCAGCCATCTGGGCACAGTCAGCGCCTCGCCATGGGTCTGGCTGGTCGCGCCGAATTCACCGATCAAGACGCCCGAAGACGCCGTGAAAGCTGCCCCCAACCGGATGATGTGGTCGGGCAGTGGCCCGATGGACGGATTGTCGGACGGCGCGGCCTTCACGTGCGAGGCGCTGAAGCTCGCCTGCCGGATCGTGATCGGCTATCCGGGCAGCAATGAGGCTGCAGCGGCGGTCGCCAAGGGCGAGATGGATTCGGTCTATGTGTCCGACACCTCCGCCAACAATTACGTGAAGGCCGGCAACAATCGCGCCGTCGCCACAATGGGCCGCGAAAAGTCACGCTTCTTCCCGAATCTGCCGACGATCTTCGAGGCGCTGAAGCTTAACGAAGAGCAGACGTGGCTCTTCGATTACCGGGCGACGGTGGAAAATCTCGGCCGTATTCTGATTGCGTCGCCCGGCCTGCCGCCGGCGCGGTTGGCCTTCATGCAGGAAGCGGTGAAAAAGGCCCTGACCGATCCTGTGCTGGTGGCGGATGGCGAGAAGACCCAGCGCTATATCGATTTTGTCGACGCCGAGAAGACCCGCAAGGCGATGTTGCAGGCCGTGTCCGATCTGACGCCCGATCAGCGCAAGAAGGTTATCCAGCTGATCACCACGCACGAGCAGAAATAATCAGCGCGCCGGGATCGCCAGAACCGGAACCGGAGCGAGATGCAGAATGCGCTCGGTGACGCTACCGCGCAGCGCGTCGAGTACGCCGTAATTTCCGGCGGTCGGCATGGCGACAAGATCGACGCCGAGGTCGTCTGCGGCGGCGAGAATCGCAGGCGCGACGGGTCCTGAACGCAACTCGACTCGGATCTTGCCGGCTATGGGCTTTGACGGTCTGACGGCAGGAAGATCTTTGCCAACATGCAGCAAGTATATTTCGACGCCGTCCGGATTGAGCAGATTGAGCAAGTCCGATGCTCTGTCCAGCGCTCGCGCGTGGGGCGTGTGATGATCAATTGGCATCAGAACGCGATTGAGAATCAGATCGCCATTGGACGGATCGACGAATCCGCGCGATCGCGGGGTCATGAAGAGCGTTGATTTGCCGACCTTTTGCGAGGAATTTGCGTTCATTGAGCCCTCGCGCAGTCGGCTCCAGCCTGCGGGGCCCTCCGCGCCGAGGATCAGGAGTTCGCCGGCAAGTTTTTCGATAAAGGCGAGCATTGTCGCGGGCGACGGACCATCGAAAAGATCGCATGGACCGATCCTGAACCCGAAACGTCTTTCGGCGTCTGCGCGAAACTCGCTTTCCTTCATCAGCCCCCATGCGACCAGATGCGCCCTCACGTAGGGAAACGGATCGAATGAAGGGCCCTGATCGAGTGGTAGTAAATGCAATTCGCATCTGGCTGCGAGCGCAATTCGCAGGGCATGAATGAAGGCATCCTGACCCGCGCTGGAAAAGCTCGTCGGGTGGACGATCGAAAGCGAGCCGGACTTGGCCACCAATTTCCCCCGCCCTGCAGGTCGGCAGAGCGCTTTTTTCGCGCTCGCTCGTTTCGGGCGTGTACAAATTCTTCCAACGAACCTGAACCGAACCTGAACAGCAACTTTCCGGCCTTCCGGGCGTTAGGGGTGATCAGCCCCTGAAGGAGAGACCCGTGCCGCAGCTTCAGAAAATCATCACGCACCTCTGCTTTCCCGGTCATGCCGAGGAAGCAGCGAATTTCTATGTCTCGGTCTTCGCGGATTCGCGGGTCGTGAATATTTTGCGGACTTTCGAAAGCGGGACGGACCCTAGGGGCACGGTGATGGCGGTGACGTTCCAGCTTGAAGGCCAGGAATTCAGGCTCGTCGCTGTTTCATGTGGGTAGCGTGTCCAGCACCCCTCCGGCGATGAGGTAGACCATCAACTTGAGGTTGCGCTTGCTGCGATAGCCTTTTGCCTTGCGTTTGGCGGCCTGGACGTTTCCGTTGATGGCCTCCAGAAG
>CANJWR010000148.1 GCA_947478455.1 Beijerinckiaceae bacterium
CCAGCGGCAAATTCCTCGCCTCCAGCACCGGACCCTGCTCGATATGCACCTCGACATAGCCGAGAATGTCTTCCCGATTGCGCGCAACTTGCGAAATGGCGTCGGGATTGCAACTCAAGCTCTGCAACATCTCCCGCCGCGACTGACCGCCGGCGTCGCGCTCATCGAGACAGGAAGAGATGAACTGGCCAGCCACAGCGCGCGATCCACTCAACGTTGTGCCGAACCGAACGCCCTCCTCGTCGCCAAACGCAATCACCTCGACTGCAAAAGGCATCCGCATCTTTCGTCGTGACAGTTCAGCCACAAGCGCGATGCCGACGATCACACCCAGATTGCCGTCGTAAATACCGGCGTTCTTCACAGTATCGATATGCGAACCAATGATCAGGGTTTTTGCGCCCTCTCCCGCAGCCTCGTATCGACCGACCACATTGCAGGCCGCGTCCACATGCGCGTCCATGCCTGCTTCGTGCATCCAGCCCGACACCGACTGCATTGCGGTCCGGTGTTCCAGCGAGCCATAGATGCGTGTCATGCGCCCAGATTCACTGGTGTGCTGCGCAAGAGCGATAAGTCTTGCTTCAATTTCGTCGCCGTCGAGCAGAGATTTTTCCATCATGCTTTCGCCGGATGAACGCTGTGCCAGTGGCGCGCAACATCTGCGCGCTTTGCAATCCAGACCTTTTCGCGAGACTGGATATAGTCGAGGAACCGCTCCAGCGCCGCAATGCGACCGGGCCTTCCGACAAGACGGCAATGCAGGCCGACCGTCATCATCTTTGGCGAGCCCTCAAGACCCTCGCGATAGAGAACGTCGAACGAATCTTTAAGGTAAGTGAAAAACTGCTCGCCGGAATTGAAGCCCTGCGCCACTGCGAAACGCATGTCATTGGCGTCAAGCGTGTAGGGGATCACCAGATGAGGGCCTTTCGAACCGCGCACCCAATAGGGCAGATCATCGGCATAGTCGTCGGACGAATACAGAAACTCGCCATGTTCGACGGCGATATCCCGCGAATGCATCGAGGCGCGGCCCGTATACCAGCCGAGCGGCTTCTCGCCCGTCGCCTGCTCATGCACCCGAAGGGCCTCGCGGAAATGCTCCAGTTCGGCCTCTCGCGTGTAATCTTTGTATTCGATCCACTTGTAGCCGTGGCTTGCGATTTCCCAACCGACCTCTTTCATGCCCGCCACCTGTTCGGGCGAACGCATGAGGGCCGTTGCAACGCCGTAAACCGTCACCGGCAGACTGCGCCGTGTGAATGCGCGCCAAACGCGCCAAAAACCTGCGCGCGCGCCATATTCGTAGATCGATTCCATATTCCAGTGGCGCTGCCCGGGCCATTGGGCTGCGCCGACGATTTCGGACAGAAAGGCTTCAGAGGCCGCATCGCCATGCAGAATGTTGTTCTCGCCACCCTCTTCGTAGTTGACCACAAACTGGACGCAGACCCGGGCGCCGCCGGGCCATTGGGCGTCAGGCGGATTGCGGCCATAGCCGACAAGATCGCGTGGGTAAGAGGAATTCATGAATCGTCCTGGTCGGCTTGCGGATGCGCCATTCTAGGCCCAAGTCATTGTTTGACCAGTCCGTACGGCCCAGGTCGGATTAGACCATCGAAGGGCGCCCCACAATGGCAGATTGACCGATGCCGCTTCATGGCGCTTAGCTGCTGAAAGTTAAAGCAAACCTGAACGTTTTCATGCTCGACATCGACACGCTCGACCTCAAGCGCCTCCGGGCCTTCCATCTCGTCGCCAGACAGGGAAGCCTGAGGCTGGCCGCAACGCGCCTCAAGCAGTCGATTCCGGCCATCTCGGGCAAGATTCGCAGGCTCGAGACAGACCTTGGATTTGACCTCTTCGAGCGGCTGCCCAACAAACTCGTCCTGACTGTCGCGGGCGAACGTTTTCTGCGCGAGGTCGATGGCATTTTCGAGCGCGCCGAACAGGCCATTTCGACGCTGTCGCGACGCGGACCCGAGGGTCGCCTCGCCATCTCGGTCGGGAGCGATCACGCATGGTTTTTCGCGCCGAAGATTCGCAACTTCCTCAACCGTTACCCGTCCATCGAGGTCAATCTGCGCGTCTACAAATCCGCTGATGCGCTGATCGCACTCGACAAGGGCGAGGTGGATGTGGCGCTCGGCATTTTCCCCGATCTTCCGAAACGACTTGAGCGCGAGACAATCGTCGAGACAGGCCTGTCGCTGGCCTTCAATCCGAAAGATCCCGCCATTCGCCGCACGCCGCCAACGCTGGCCGATCTCGCGCGGCAAAGACTGATCGTGCCGCCAGCCACGACCACCACACGCCGGCTGATCGAGCGCACGCTGGGCGCAAACCTGTCGCGCGCCAGCATGTTGCTGGAAGCCCCGACCTGCGAAACTGCGGCAACCTTCGTGGAAGCCGGCGTCGGCAGCGCCATCGTGCACACGCTCTGCATCAGTCGCCTGCGCTCGCGGCACGTCCACGCCATCGATCTTGGAGCACGAACCGGCAAGGTATCGTTCAGTCTGGTGCATCGGAAAGGCGCTCCGCGCATTCCGCAGGCCCACGATCTGATCGAGACGTTGGCCGATCGTTCGGAGTGACCGACATTCAGAAATTCTGAACCTTCTGTACAGAAACACTGAGATTTACCTGACCCTCCGGCTGGTCTAGGGTCCCGGTAGAGAACATACCAAGCAGGGACGGACCGGCAGGATGGGACGATATCGGGTCACAGTCGACACGGGCGGAACCTTTTCGGATTTCGTGTATCTGAATGAAGATACCGACGAGATCACGGTCGCCAAGATTCCATCCACGCCGGACGATCCGTCGCGCGCCATTCTGTCGGGCGTCGAACTGCTCATCGGTCAGGGCGTGAAGCCCCACGACATCCGCTATTTCTGCCATGGCACGACCGTCGGCACCAACGCCTTGCTGGAAGGCAAGGGTGTGAAAACGGGCCTTCTGGTAACGGAAGGCTTCCGGGGCATCTATGAAGTGCAGGAGCAGTCTCGCCCGCACGGCCCGACGATCTTCGACATCATGTACGACAAGCCCTCGCTGCTGGCGCCCGCCAGCATGACCGGCGAAGTGCGCGAGCGTGTGGCCTTCGACGGCGAAATTTTGAAACCCCTCGACGAGGCGTACCTGCGCGGCGAATTGCAACGACTGGCTTCCACCGGCGTCCAGTCCATTGCCGTGTGCCTGCTGTTTTCTTTCCTTGCGCCGCAGCACGAGGCGCGCGTTCGCGAGATCATTCTGGAAGAAATGCCCGGCGCGAGCGTTTCGCTGTCCAGCGAGATCGTGCCGCAGATCCGCGAATATTATCGCCTTTCGACGACTGTCATTAACGCCTATCTGCAACCAATTCTGGCGCGCTATATCGACAATCTGGAAGGGCGCCTCGCCGGCGCGGGCGTCGATACGCCGCAAAAATACATCATGCAGTCCAACGGCGGCATGTCGACCTTTGCGGCGACCGCCAAAAAGGCCGTTGCGACCGTCCTGTCCGGCCCGGCGGGCGGCATCACTGCCAGCGTTCAGGCCTGCCGCACAACAGGATTTCAGAATCTCATCACCTTCGACATGGGCGGCACCTCTTGCGACGTGGCGCTGATCAAGGACGGCGAGCCTTCCGTCAGCAATCGCGGCAAGATCGAGGGACGCGACATCGCCCTGCCGATGATCGACATCAACACAGTGAGTGCCGGCGGCGGCACTCTGGCGCGCGTTGATCGCTTTGGCTCCCTCGAGGTCGGCCCGGAAAGCGCCGGCGCGCAGCCCGGCCCCGCCTGCTACAGCCGCGGCGGCACTCAACCCACCATCACCGATTGCAATCTCGTGCTCGGCTATCTGGGCGAGGACAATTTTCTCGGCGGCAAGATGAAACTTGATCGCCTGAAGGCCCGCACCGCCATTTCGACGAATGTCGCCGAACCCTTGTCCATGACGGTTCCGGCTGCGGCCGAAGGCATCGTGCGGATCATCAACGTCAAGATGCAGGAAGCCATCAAGGCCATCTCGACCATGCGCGGCCACGATCTGCGCGACTTCATGCTGCTGGCCTTCGGCGGCGCAGGCCCATTGCACGCCGGCCGCATAGCGGAAGAACTAGGAATGGCCGGCGTGGTCGTGCCGCTTTATCCGGGCGTCTATTCCGCCATGGGTCTCGTAATGTCGGACGTGAAGCACGATTACATCCGCTCGCGTCTGACGGCCCTCTCGCGCATCACCGAAGACCAGATCAACGACGTTTTCAACGATCTAGCCGCCCAGGCCCGCACCGAACTGGCGGGCGAGAATTTCACCGATGCGCAAATCCGCATCGAGCCTTCGCTCGACATGCGCTACGCCGGGCAGGGCTACGAAATCACTGTCGGCTGCCAGATGCCGCTGGAGCCAGGCGCAATCAAGAAACTGCGTGCGCAATTCGACGAAATGCACAAGCAGAGCTTCGGCCATACTGCGCCCGACGAGCCGGTGGAAATCGTCTCGTATCGCCTGCGCGGCGTCGGCATCGTGCCGCCGGTCAAAATTCCCAAATATGTCTCCACCGGCGCGAAGCTGGAAGACGCCGTGCGCGAAACTCGCAAGGCGCAGTTCGACGGCAAGGTCGTGGATTGCCCCGTCTACCAGCGCGAAAAGCTTGATGTCGGCGCGGTCTTTGAAGGCCCAGCCATCATTGACCAGCTCGATTGCACAACCGTTCTGTTCCCCGGCCATACGGCGCGGGTGGATGAATATCGCAACATCATCATGACGATGGGAGGCGCTTGACATGGCGGGCGCGACCAAAACCAAACTCGACGCTGTCGATCTCGAAATCATGCGCGCGAGCCTCGACGGCATCGTGCAGGAAATGCAGAATTCGCTTTTCCGCACGGGCTATTCGACCATCGTGCGCGAATCGCAGGACGCCTCCTGCGCGATCATGAACCCGCAAGGCCTCGTGATCGCCCAGCATGTCGTGCTACCGCTGCACATCGGGTCATTCCCGGCGTGTTGTCAGGCGGTGCTGCGCACATATGACGATATTGCCGAAGGCGACGCCTATCTGATCAATCACCCCTATGAGGGCGGCAGTCCGCATGCGCCCGACATGGCGGTGATCACGCCGGTCTTCATCAAGGGCGAACTGATGGGCTTCTGCGCCTCGATTGCGCACAAGAGCGACATCGGCGGCCCGGTGCCGGGCTCCTGCTCGGGTCAGGCGAAGGAAACCTTCAACGAGGGCCTGCACCTGCCGGCCGTGCGCTATCAGCGCGGCTACCAGCGCAACGTCGAGATCGAACGCATCATCGCCGCCAACAGCCGCACGCCCGAACTGGTGCTGGGCGATATTCGCGGCCAGCTGGGATCAAGCCGTCTCGGCGAGGAACGTCTTGCGGCTCTGATCAACAAGTTCGGCCGCGATCAGGCGCTCGCCTGTTTCGCGCGCCTGCTGGAATTGGCCGAACTGCGCATGCGCGCCGCCATTTCCGAATGGGTGGATGGACGCTACGAGGCCGAGCGTTTCGTCGACGACGACGGCATCGAACTCAACAAGCCGGTGCGGATTCACGTCGTCGTCGAGAAGAAGGGCGACAGCATCCACTTCGATTTTACTGGCTCCGCCGACCAGACGCGCGGCCCCGCCAACATTCGCCCGCCACTCGTCAATGCGGCCTGCGCCTATGTGCTGATTGCGCTTGTCGATCCGCATATCTTCGTCAATTCGGGCCTTTTCGACGCCTTCAGCATCAGCGTGCGCGAAGGCAGCGTGATGAACCCGCGTTTCCCGGCGCCGGTCAACACCTACAACCCGACCGTGCACGCCACAGTCGAAGCCGTATTTGCAGCGCTCACCAATATCGTGCCCTCCAAGGCCCGCGCCGATGGCTGCGGCAGCCGCTCGATCATTCTGGGCGGTCGCAGCACGTATACCGGCAAGGGCTATGTGCAATACGAAATCCTCGGCGGCGGGGCCGGCGCGCGCGCCAGCAAGGACGGCACATCGGGCACGTCCGTCAACCAGAGCAACGCCAAGATCGCGCCCATCGAAATCGTCGAGAGCGAATTCCCGACGCGCGTCGAAAAATTCGAGCTTATTCGCGACTCGGGCGGCGCCGGAAAATTCCGCGGCGGCCTCGGCATTCGCCGCGAATATGTGAACCTCGAAGACGCGCGCTTCTCGATCCGCTCGACCAAACACGTCATCGCCCCCAACGGCGCGGCGCATGGTGGTAAGGGCCGCACCGGCGACATCATCGTCAATCCGGGCCTTGCGGAAGAAAAGCGCCTTCCAACCCGCTACGCCGACTATCCGCTGAAAGGCGGCGACCGTTTCCGCCTCGATACGCCGGGCGGCGGCGGCCTGGGCAATCCGTTCGAACGCGATCCCGCCATGGTTCTGTCGGACATACGCGAAGGCTATCTGTCGGTTGAAGCCGCAAGCCGCGACTATGGCGTCGTGATTGTCGGCGACGCAGTCGATCCTGCAGCTACGAGCGTCAAACGTACTGAACTCGCAAAAGCCTAGAAACGCCCAGAGGAGACAAGCATGAACCGTCGCCAGTTCGCCTTCGCCGCCAGCGCTTTTCTGATGGCCGCCACCCCTGTAGTCGCAAGCGCGCAGGGCGCTCTCATTCCGTTGCGCGTCGGTTACGACGGCTTCTCGATGACGACATCGCCGATGTATTTCGCCCAGAAGTTCGGCATCTTCAAGAAGCACGGCCTCGACATCACCATCACCTATATCGACGGCGGCCCGACGCTGACGCAGGCTGTCATCGGCGGTTCAGTGGACATTGGCCAGAACGGCTACACGTCTGCCGCAGCGGCTGCCGTGCAGGGCGCCGATCTCGTCTTCATCGGCGGCATTTCCAACAAGCTGCCCTTCCAGTTGGTGGTGAAGAACAACATCAAGACGGCAGCGGACCTTAAAGGCAAACGTATCGCGATTTCGCGTTTCGGATCGTCGACCGACACCGCAGCGACTTTCGCGCTGACGCATCTGGGGCTCAAGCGTAACGAGGTGAACATTCTTCAGCTCGGCGGCGAGACTACCCGCACCGCCGCCATGATGAGCGGCCAGCTTGATGCGTCTCTGGAGCAATATCCGCGCACAGCCGAACTGGAGGATGAGGGATATCACGTGCTGGTCGATTGCACTCCTATCGCCGGCGACTATCCGAACACCTCTTATGTGACGACACGCGCATTCCTGAAAAAGAACCCGGAAGCTGCGAAACGCTTCATGATGGCGATGTCAGAAGGCATCGCGGGGTTCAAGAAGAACCCCGAAGAGGGACAGAAGGTTATGATTGAGTTCCTCAAACTCAAGCCCGGCCATGCGGTGAAGGACACCTACGATTACTTTAATCGCGAGATCTTCCCCGATGTGCCCGCTCCTTCCGTCAAAGGCATCGCGATCGTTCTCGACGAACTCAAGGCAACAATACCGGCGGCGGCAAACGTCAAGGCTGAATCGCTGGTCGATACATCGATCCTCGATCAGCTTCAGAAAGACGGCTTCTTCGCGACGCTGAAGTAAACGGCGCGAAAGTCAGGAGAGCACCATGGACGCTCCGCGTCCGACAAAAATGGCCGCGACCGACGTTCGGCTGGACTATTTCAACGAACGCATCGGCCAGACGCTCCACGTTCTCGACGGCATCGACATGACGGTGACCGAGGGAGAACTCGTGTCGATTGTTGGTCCCAGCGGCTGCGGAAAGTCCACATTTCTGGCGGCTGTCGACGGCCTCATCAGGGTCGATGGCGGCGAGATAAAGGTCAGCGGCCAGACGGTAACAAAGCCCGGACCGGACCGCGCCATGGTGTTCCAGAATGACTCGCTGTTTCCCTGGCGCACCGTGCTGCAGAACGTCATGTACGGCCTCGAACTTCAGCAGAAGATGCCGAAGTCCGCGATGATCGACCGCGCGCGCGGCCTCGTCGAACTTGTCGGCCTCAAGGGCTTTGCGGATCATTATCCGCATGAGCTTTCCGGCGGCATGCGCCAGCGCGTCAACATTGCGCGCGCGCTCGCGCCCGATCCGGACCTGCTTCTGCTCGACGAGCCTTTCGCGGCGCTCGATGCACAGACGCGCGAATTCATGCAGGCGGAGCTGCTAAAGATTCTGGAGCGCACCCGCAAGACGGCCCTGTTCATCACGCACCAGATCGACGAGGCCATATTCCTGTCTAATCGCGTTGCAGTGTTTTCTGCACGGCCAGCGAAGATCAAGGAAATGGTGACGATCGATCTGCCCGCCGCGCGCAATCTCACCATCAAGCACCAGCCGCGTTTCCGCGATCTGCAGGAACATATCTGGCGGTTGATCGAGGAAGAGTCCGCGCGCAGCGGCCTCATGGCGACGAATTGAGGAGATGGGCGTGACCTCAGTTCCAGCCGATACGTCCATCGCCAAACCAGTCGCGAACCCGCGCGCGAAATCCGTCTGGCGCAAGCGCGAGAATTTCATTCTCGGCGCGGTGGCGGTCGCGTGCTTCATGATCTTCTGGGAAGCGTCGGTCGCGCTCGGCTGGGCGAAGGCGCTGTTCGTCTCGTCGCCGTCGCGCATCGTCAAGGCGCTGGTCGCCATGATCGCCGACGGCAGCATCTGGAATCACCTCGCCGTCAGCGGCATGGAATTCGGCATCGGCTACACGCTGGCTGTCATAGTCGGCATTCCGCTCGGCATTCTGATGGGCTGGTACCGACGTTTGAACGCTGTGCTCGATCCATTTGTGTCGGCGCTCTATGCGACGCCGCGCATCGCGCTGGTGCCGCTGATCATCATCTGGTTCGGCGTCGATCTCGCGTCGAAGATTGCGATCATCTTTCTGTCGACCGTATTTCCGATTCTGGTCAGCACCATCACTGGCGTGCGAACTATCGACCGCGATTTCATCAAGGTCGCGCGCTCTTTCGGCGCATCGGATCGACAATTGTTCATGACGGTCGCGCTGCCATCTTCTGTGCCAATGTTGCTCACAGGTCTGCGCCTCGGTCTCGGCCATGCGCTGATCGGAATCGTGGTGGGCGAAATGATCGGCGCACAGGCCGGCATCGGCTACATGATGTCGCTCGCGGGCGCGACCTTCCAGACCGACAAGGTCATGGTCGGTCTTGTGATCATTGCCGGCTCCGGCATGCTGCTGACGGAAGTGCTGCGCATGATTGAACGGCGTTATGAATCGTGGCGGGTCGACACGCGCCACTAGGCATTCAGGCAGGAAACGAAAACCAGAAGGAGACAGATATGAAGCTCGCAAATCAGGTCGCCATCGTCACCGGCGCAGGTCGCAATATCGGCGAGGACATTTCAAAGCTGCTCGCATCCCACGGCGCAACCATTGCGGTTGTTGATCTCGACAAGGAGCGCGGCGAAAAGGTTGCTGCCGACATTGTAGCCGCCGGCGGCAAGGCCAAGGGCTTCGTGTGCGATGTCGGCAAGGAGGCTGATATTGAGGCGACCGTGAAGGGCGTGATGGACACGTGGGGCCACATCGACATTCTGGTCAACAACGCCGCCATTTCCGACAACAAGCACATGTTCGACATCACCACCGAAGAGTGGAACCGCGTGCTGGCCATCACGCTGACCGCGCCGTTCCTGTTCGGCAAACATGTCGGCAAGGCGATGGTGTCGAAGAACACCAAGGGCAAGATCGTCAACGTATCGTCGACCTCGGGATATTACGGCCGCAACCGCGCCGTCGCCTATACGGCCGCCAAGGGCGGTGTCCGCAACCTGACGAAGTCGATGGCGATCATGCTTGCCCCGCATAATATCCGCGTGAATGCGGTGGTGCCCAACAAGATCGGCTCGCCGGTCGGCAAGTCGGAGTTCGACCCGACCCGCAAGGTCGTGAACCTGCGTGACCGTCCCGGCCTGCCGATCGATCTGGCCAATGCGGTGCTGTTCCTGGTTTCGGACGAATCGGACTTCATCGTCGGAACAGATCTGTTCGTCGACGGCGGTGTCACCACCCTGATGCCGGGTAACGAATAAGCCTCACGGGCCGACAGCGCCTGTATCGGGCGGCGGGCTGCTTGGTCAGTCTGGCGTTTTAGTCGTGGATGGCCGGGGCAAGCCCGGCCATGACGCCGATTGGCTGACGACTCCGCCCCGATTTCGGGTTAAGGATTCGCCGTCCAGCGGCAGAATCCAGACCCATGCGCCAATACCTCGACCTCATGAGCCATGTCCTCGAAACGGGGACGAAGAAGCAGGATCGGACCGGCACCGGGACGGTGTCGGTTTTCGGCCATCAGATGCGTTTCAATCTCCAGCAGGGCTTCCCGCTGGTCACGACCAAGAAACTGCATCTGAAATCGATCATCCACGAATTGCTGTGGTTCCTGAAGGGCGACACCAACATCGCCTATCTGAAGGAAAACGGCGTTTCCATCTGGGATGAATGGGCTGACGAGGGTGGCGATCTGGGGCCCGTTTACGGCAAGCAATGGCGCTCGTGGGAAGGCGCCAATGGCGAGACTTTCGACCAGATTTCGTGGCTCATGCGCGAATTGCAGCGCAACCCGGATTCGCGCCGGCTGGTGATTTCAGCCTGGAATGTGCCCGACATCGAAAAGATGAAGCTGGCGCCCTGCCATTGCATGTTCCAGTTCTATGTGGCGGACGGTCGGCTCTCGTGCCAGCTTTACCAGCGTTCCGCCGACATTTTTCTCGGCGTGCCGTTCAACATCGCCAGCTATGCGCTGCTGACCCATATGATCGCCCATGTGGCGGGCCTGCAGCCCGGCGATTTCGTTCACACGTTCGGCGACGCCCACATTTATCTCAACCATTTCGAACAGGCGCGCCTGCAGCTTGCGCGCGAGCCGCGCCCCTTGCCGAAGCTCG
>CANJWR010000149.1 GCA_947478455.1 Beijerinckiaceae bacterium
ATGATGTCGCGCGCGCACCAGACCGCATGGCCGAGGCCGAGCGGCGCCTGCTGGCGGGTGAAGCTGGTGGCGCCAGCGGCCGGGAGATCGGCCATCAGGGCGTCGTATTCCTTTTTCTTGTTGCGCTTCTGGAGTGTGTCCTCAAGCTCGTAGGCCATATCGAAATGGTCCTCGATGACGGCCTTGTTGCGGCCCGTCACGAAAACGAAATGCTCGATGCCGGCCTCACGGGCTTCCTCGACGCAATGCTGCAGAACCGGGCGGTCGACGACCGTCAGCATTTCCTTGGGAACCGATTTGGTGGCCGGCAGAACGCGGGTGCCGAGACCCGCAACTGGAAACACGGCCTTGCGGATGCGCTGGGACATGAAAAATCCATTCAACGATGGCGATAAGCGCCGGGGAAAGGGGTCTGAAACCGGATCGCCCGACTCTTGCCGGATGTTCAAGTTTCGTTGCCGAACAGGCGTGCGCAGAATTAACCGGCAGAAATGAATCGCACATGAAGCGCGGGCGCGGAGCGGCTGCCGTCCGCTACCGTGATTAATGATCCGTTGTCGCAGGGCTCGGTCGGGAGTGGACGATCGGGCTGGTTTCGGGTCAGACTGGTCGCAGTCTTGCTTGGTTCGGTGTCGCCTGTTTCAGCAAAGCGCGAGGATGAGATGTTTCAAAAGTTGTTTGCGAGAGTCTTTATGGCTTCACTGGCGGCGTTTGCGCCCGTTCTGGCCTGCGGCGCATCGGCACAGACGGCGGAGGATTTCTACAAGACGCATACCCAGCTCAACATGGTGGTGCCAACGGCGGCGGGCGGCGGCTACGACACTTATGCGCGTCTGCTCGCAAAACACATGAGCAAATATATTCCGGGCCGTCCGACCATCGTGACCAGCAACATGCCGGGCGGAGGCGGCATTGTGGCGGCCAATTATCTTTACAATATCGCCCCGAAAGACGGGACCATGATGGCGATTCTTGATCGCGGGTCACCGACCGCGCCGCTGCTCTATGCGGGCGAATCCAAAGCGCAGTTCGAGGCGGTGAAATTCAGCTGGATCGGCAGCGCCATGAGCGAGACCGGTATGGGGGTGATCGCGAGCGGCGCGCCGGCCACCACTATCGAGGGCGTGAAAAAGACCGAGGTGTTTTTCGGTGCGACCGGCCCCGAAACCGATCCGGCCATGAATGCGCGCCTGCTGAATGATCTGCTGGGCACCAAGATCCGCGTCATCAACGGCTACAAGGGTCAGCCCGAGGAGTTTCTGGCTGTCGAAAAAGGCGAAATCCACGGCCTGTTCATGAGCGGCTGGTCGGGGCCGGGTCGTGCCTATGTGCGCGAGCAGATGGCCAAGGGGCAGATGAAACTACTGGTCCAGATGTCGGCGACGCCCGACCCGCAACATTCCGATACTCCGACCATTCTGGAAATCGTGAAGGCGGAAGATCGGCCCATCGTGGAGCTGCTGCTGGCGCGTCTGGCGCTGGGTCGCCCGTTCGTGGCGCCGCCGGGCGTTCCTGCCGACCGGCTTGAAGTTCTGCGCAAGGCGTTTCGACAGGCGCTTGAAGACCCGGAGCTTCTGGCGGAGGCGACAGCCCAGAAACTGGCGATTGCGCCGACGTGGGGCGCGCAGGCGCAGGAGATGATCGGCAAGATGTATGCGACCAAACCGGACGATCTGGAGCGCATCCGCAAGATTGTCCGCGTCGCGCCCTGATGGCGAAAATTTTCTCCAATCAGGACGTTGCGGTCCGCCGTCAGGGTTGACCGCTTCGCCAGCCCATACCATGTTCGCCCCCACTCCGGTCGGACCGGAGCAGGGAGGATCGCATGACTTTTATGACACGTCGCACCGCCATCGCCGCCATCGGGCTCATGGCCGCAACAGGCGCAGCGCAGGCCCAGACTCCCGCCGATTTCTACAAGGGCAAGCAAGTTCAGATGATGGTCTATTCCGGCGCGGGATCGACCTACGACACCTATGCGCGCCTGCTTTCCCGGCACATGAGCCGCCACATTCCGGGCAATCCGACCATCGTGGTGCAGAACATGGTCGGGGCGGGCGGGTTGAAGCTCGTCGATTTTCTCAACCGCATCGCCCCCAAGGACGGGACGGTTTTTGGCACGGTCAGCCGCGGCAATCCGTTCGATCCTATCCTCGGCAAGAAGGACATCGAGTTCGACCCGCTCAAGATGACCTGGCTCGGCAGCATGAACCGCGAAATCACCGTCGCGCTGGCGTGGCATACGTCGCCGGTGAAGACGCTCGAGGATTTGCGCAAAACGGAACTTCTGGTGCCGGGCACCGGCGCGGGCGCGGATTCGGAAATCATTCCGCGCGCCTACAACAATCTGGCCGGAACGAAGTTCAAGATCATCTCGGGCTATCGCGACACGTCGGAAGCCACGATTCAGGTCGAGTCGGGCGAATTGCAGGGCATAGCCTACTGGTCCTGGAGTTCGGTCACGTCGCTCAAGCCCGAGTGGATCCGCGAGAAGAAGATCAGCCTCCTGTTCCAGACCGGCACCGGCGAAGTGCCGGGCGTGCCGGGCGTTCCACGCATCCGCGATGTGGTGACAGACCCGACCGACAAGAAGGCGCTGGAATTCCTGCTGGCGCGCGAAATCATCGGTCGTCCGTTCGTGGCCCCTCCGGGCATTCCGGCGGATCGCGCAAAGGCCCTGCGCGACGCCTTTGCGGCGACCATGAAGGATCCGGAATTCCTCAAGGACGCCGAGCGCGGCAATATGGAGGTCAATCTGGTTGGCTACGAAGAAGTCGACGCCCTGCTGAAGGACGCCGCGAATTCGCCGCCTGCGGTGATTGAGCGCGTGAAAGCCATTCTGGATCGCTGATAGTCTGGCGACCAAACCGCCAATTGGAGAGACGAGTTTATGCAGTTCGGACTTTACGCGCCCATCCCGATGGCGGCTGTCGGCTCGCCCGAAGTGGCGCAGGCCAATTCCGAGGCCCCGCATCCGCTTCCGGCAGGCCGGCGGGACGCACAGTTCGACCATGGCGTGGACTTGCTGACCGCGGCCGATGCGGCCGGTTTCGATCTGACGCTCTTTGCGGAGCGGCATCTGGGCAGCGACATCCATGGCTGGATCAATGCGGCCGCCATCGCTTCGCGGTTTGAGCGGATGCGGGCGCTCGTGGCGGTGCATCCGGGCCTGTGGGATCCGATGATGATCGCCAAGATGGCCGCTTCGCTCGATCGCATCTGCAAGGGCCGCATGGCGATCAATATCGTCAACGGCTGGTTCGACGAGGAATTCCGTATGTTCGGTGGCACTGTGCTGCAGGGCGAGGAACGATACCGCCGGACCACGGAGTTCATCGAAATCCTGCGCGGGGCCTGGGCGAACGAGACGTTCTCCTACAACGGCGATCACTACAAACTGGAAGCCGGGCAGTTGATGCTGAAGCCCGCCACGCCGACGCCGCCGGAAATCTTCTCGGTCAGCCGCAGCGACCGTGGCCGCGATTTCATTGCCGAAACCTGCGACTGGTGGTTCATCGACTACCCGAAAGAGGCCGAGACGACCGACGAGGTTCTACTCGGCATCGAGGTCGCCATCGCAGACATGAATGCGCGCGCGAAAAAATTTGGCCGCAAGGTGCGTTTTGCGCTCAATCCCTTTGTGGCGCTCGGCGACACAAAGGAAGCGGCGTTCGACGCCACCATCAAGCGGATTTTCGAATACGATCCCGATCCAGATACGCGCAAGATCGAAAAGCGCATGCTGCCCGCCACCCGCGCCGGGTGCATCGGACGGCCGGACGAGGTTCTGACGCAACTTCGCCGCTACGAGGATCTCGGGGTCGAATTGGTCCTGTGCAAGATCATCCCGACGGTTGAAAACGTGCGGCTCATCGGACGGGAGCTGATCAGCCCGCTGCGGGGCGGTGGGGGGCCGCTCAAAATCGCCAGCTGAAACAGCGCCACACAGGTGAATTTTACCTTCACCATGTCATCTGAAATCGCAGCCATTTCTCTCGATCTCACGCGCTTTTGTAACCCGTTCACGCCAGAACGGTTTCGCGCGGTAGCATTCGCGTCGATTGCGAAGAGATTCTTATGACGGTTCTGGTTACGGGCGGCGCCGGTTACATCGGCAGCCATATGGTTCTCGAATTGATAGACGCGGGCGAGCGCGTTGTGGTGCTGGACAATCTGTCGACCGGCTTCCGCTGGGCGATTCCAGACGGCGTCCCGCTGGTCATCGGTGATTTCGGCGACGAGGAACTGGTCGCGAGACTCATCCGCGAAAACGGGATCGAATCGATCATCCATTTTGCCGCCAAGATCGTGGTGCCGGATTCGGTGTCCGATCCGCTCGGCTATTATCTCAACAACACCGCCAAGGCCCGCAGCCTCATCGCCTGCGCGGTGGCGGGCGGTGTGAAGAAATTCATCTTCTCCTCCACGGCCGCCGTCTATGGCGAGCCGCAGCAGAATCCCGTCACGGAAGGCGAGACCCTCAAGCCCATCAATCCTTATGGCCGCTCCAAGTGGTTCGTGGAGATGATGCTGGAAGACACCGCGAAAGCGACCGATCTTCGCTATGTGGTGCTGCGTTACTTCAACGTTGCGGGCGCCGACCCCAAGGGCCGCACCGGACAATCGACCGCCAACGCCACGCATCTCATCAAGGTCGCTGTGCAATCGGCGCTCGGTCAGCGCAAGGGCATGGAAGTTTACGGCACGGATTATCCGACGCCGGACGGCTCGTGCCTGCGCGACTACATCCACGTCACTGATCTGGTGCGCGCCCATATGGACGCCCTGCGCTATCTGCGCGAGGGCGGCGACAGCCTCACCTGCAATTGCGGCTATCAGCGCGGCTACTCGGTTCTGGACGTCATCAAGGTCGTGAAGGCGGTGTCGGGCGTGGATTTTCCGGTGACGCTGTCGGGCCGCCGCGCCGGCGATCCGGCGGCGATTGTGGCCAGCAATGAGCGCATCAAGGAAATGCTGAACTGGAAACCGCAGCACGACAATCTGGAAGAAATTGTGCAACAGGCGCTCGACTGGGAGCGGCGGTTGCATAACCGGAATTTGTCGGAATAACTTTCGGTATTTTGCCGTCTGTCCTCCTCCATGCAATCATCCGGCATGGCCATTGACGTCACTGATCTGCGCGCCTTTTACGCGACGCCCCTCGGGCGCGCGGCGCAGCGTTTTGTGGGCCGCATCGTCCGCGAACGCTGGGCGAATTGCGCCGGATTTTCGATGGTCGGCATCGGCTATGCGACGCCCTATCTGGGCGGATTTCGCGACGAGGCGGTGCGGGTTCTGGCCTTCATGCCGGCCGAGCAGGGCGTGGTGAACTGGCCGGAAGACGGGCCGTCCGCGTCGGCGCTCGTGGAAACCACCATGCTGCCGCTGCCGGATTCCTGCATGGACCGGGTGCTGGTTGTTCATGCGCTGGAAATGTCCGAGCACCCGCACGATTTCCTCACCGAAATCTGGCGGGTTCTGACGCCGGGCGGGCGGCTGATCGTGGTCGCTCCCAACCGGCAGGGGCTCTGGGCGAGGTTCGACCGGACGCCCTTCGGGCATGGCAAACCATATTCCCGTTCGCAATTGCGCGAATTGTTGCGCGAAAGCCTGTTCTCGCCTTTGCACTGGGCCGAGGCGCTCTATGTGCCGCCGTTCGAGCGGAATTTTCTGCTGCGCTCTGCGCCAGCCTTCGAGCGGATCGGCGGCAAATTCGCTCTGCCGGGCGGCGGTGTGCATCTGGTCGAGGCGACCAAGCAGCTTTACCGGCCTGTCGGGGTGCGGCGGGCGGCGCGGCGCGTCGTTCCGCAACTGGAGCCGGCTCTGGCCCCGACTGCCGGAAGATCGACCGACTAACGCTGTTGGCGGCGGGGCCGCTCAGGCGTCGGCATTCCGAAAGCTTTCGTCAGAAACTGGCCGCCCTGAATCAGCGCCTCGCCGTCGATGCCATGACCGAGGCCTGGCGACAGGTGCCACTGGCAGGGAAAATTGGCCTTGCCGAGATGTTCTGCCGATTCGAACAGGGCGTCGACCGGGATCACCTCGTCGGAACTGCCATGGGTGAGCAGAACCGGCGGCGGCTCGCCCTTCGCATTGCGGGCTGTGGCTTCCGCCAGATGCTCCGGCCCCACCAGAACGCCCGAAAACCCGAGGATGGCCGCAGGAGCAACCCGCCGGCGAAGGCCAACATGCAGGGCCATCATGGTCCCCTGACTGAAACCCACGATGGCGAGTTTCGTATCGTCGAGACCAGCGGCGGCCAGTTCGGCGTCGAGAAAGGCGTCGATCGCCGGGCGCGCCGCGATGACGCCTTTCCAGCGCTCGTCGGGATCGCGCATGGTCAACGGAAACCACTGGCGACCGGTGGGCGACATGGCGCATCGCTCGGGGGCATTCGGGCTGATGAAGAGCGTATCGGGCAGCCAGCGCTGCCATTGCTTGCCGATCTCGATCAGATCGTTGCCGTCCGCCCCGTATCCGTGAAGGAACACGACGAGCTGTTTGGCTGTGCCGGATTTCGGCGCGACGCGCGGGCCGGTGAGGGTGCTGGTCATCTGACGTCCGATCATAGGGCTGCGGCAATGGCCGAAACGATGCCGGTAGGCGTCCGGCGTTGGGCCGTCAAGTCCCGGCCGCCTCCTTCTGTCGCTGTTTGACGCCGCCATAATAGGCCCAGAGCAGCCGCGCCGCCGCGCCCCGCCAGGGTCGCCAGCGTTCCCCGAGTTTTTCCAGCTTCGCGGCGTCAGGCCGTTTGCGCAGGTTGAGCGCCATGCGGGCGGCCTCCTGCAGGGCCAGATCGCCGACCGGCCAGGCGTCCGGATGGCCCAGGCTGAACAGCAGGAAAATATCCGCCGTCCACGGGCCAATGCCCTTGATGGCGATCAGCGTATCGTGCGCTTCCTGCGCCTCCATATGAGGCAGGGCAGCAAAATCGAGCGCGCCGGACGTGATCGCTTCGCAGACCGCCCGCATGGTGCGGATCTTCGGCGCCGAGAGGCCGCAGCCGCGCAGGCCGACTTCGTCGCAGGCCAGAATGGCGCTGGCTTCCGGCCGCGGAAACCGGTCCAGAAAGCGTCGATGAATGGCGTTGGCGCTGGCGGTCGAGACCTGCTGGGAGATGACGATCCACGCAAGGCCCGCCAGACCCGGATCGCGTTTGCGCAAGGGCGGAACGCCGCCGATGTCGAGCATGTGGTCGATGGTCCCGGCGTCCTGCGCGCGCAACGCCGCGATGGCCTCCGCAAGCGCCGCGTCCGAATCAATCGGCGGACCGGGCCGATAGCGCGGGGCGGCTTTCCTTGGCGCTGCTTTCCGGCGTGCGGGCCCTTTGGGCGACGCCGTTTTGCTCCCGCTTGCGGACTTGCCGACTTTGCGGTCTGGTTTGGGTATGTCGTTCATTCCACCCCTGTCGGTTTCCGTCCGCCCGGTCTTTCGTTTTGCCCCATCGCCGAATGGCTATCTTCATCCGGGCCATGCGCTTTCGGCAATCCTCAATTTCGAGACCGCGCGGCGGGTTGGCGGACGTTTTCTGTTGCGCATCGAGGACATCGACCGCAGTCGCAGCCGGCCTGAATTCGAACAGGCGATCTATGAGGATTTGCGCTGGCTCGGCCTCGACTGGGAAACGCCGGTGCGGCGACAGTCGGAGCATTTCGTCGACTACCAGGCCTCGCTCGACAAGCTTTCGGCGCGCGGCCTTTTGTATCGCTGCTTCTGCACGCGCGGCGAGATTGCGCGCTCTATTCGCAACAGGCCGGACTGGCCGCGCGATCCCGATGGCGCGGCGCTCTATCCGCGCACATGCAGGGCGCTTTCGGACGACGAGTCAGCGGCGCGCGCGCAACGTGAGGCCTTCTGCTGGCGCATCGACATGCAACGCGCCTTGCTGCATGCGCCGTCAGATTTATCGTGGCGCGAATTCGCCGAAGGCGATGCGTGGGAGATCGTTCGCGCCGATCCGGCGCAATGGGGAGACGCAGTGCTTGCCCGCAAGGATATTCCGGCAAGCTATCACATCAGCGTCGTGACCGACGACGCGCTGCAAGGCGTGACCGATGTAATGCGCGGACGTGATCTCTATCACGCCACAAGTCTGCATCGCCTGTTGCAGGCGCTGCTGGACCTGCCTGAGCCGAACTATCGTCATCACCGTCTGGCGCTGGATACGGAAGGCCGCAAGATGTCGAAAAGCGAAGGCGCACAGGCGCTGCGCGCCATGCGGGACGCAGGCAAAAGTCCGGCGGACGTGCGCAGTTTGGTTGGGCTGTGATTGGTGGCGGCGTTATCCGCGCGGCCGGGCGGCGGCGACCTGCGTGGCGTTCGGCGCCTTGGCGATCAGGCTTTCGATGCGTTCACGCTCGCGACGGAATTCATCCACCTGACGGCCGTTAAGTTCGCGCGTGCGGGCAAGCTTGATGCGCAGCGGATCGACGAAATTGCCGTTGACGATGACCTCATAGTGCAGGTGCGGGCCGGTCGCCAGGCCCGTCATGCCCAGAAAGCCCACCACCTGTCCCTGCCGGACGCGGACGCCCTCTGTGATGCCGCGCGCGAAGCCCGACATGTGGTTGTAGGTGGTGATGTAGCCGTTGGCGTGCTGGATTTCGACCCGGTTGCCGTAGCCGGATTCGCGCGCCGCCTTGATGACGGTGCCGTTGCCGGCGGCCACAATGGGCGTTCCGATGGGGGCCGCCCAGTCGACGCCCGTGTGCATGCGCGCATAGCGCAGGATCGGATGGAGCCGGCGTCCGAAGCCGGATCTCTGTTCACCCGCCGCGATGGGTTTGCGGATCAGGAATTTGCGGGTGGACTTTGCGTTCTCGTCGTAGAAATCTACCAGCCCGTCGTCTGCAGTCTGGTAGCGATAATATTTGTAGGTCTCGTTGCGGGCCGTGATGGAGGCGAACAAGAGTTCGTAGCGCCCCTCGACCTCTTCGCTCTCCTCGTAGAAAACCTCAAACGTATCGCCGCCGCTGACCGAGCGCTGGAAATCGACGTCGTTGGCGAAGATGCGTACGAGACCGTCGATGACCTGACGCGGAATATCCTGCTTGAGGGCGGTTTCGTAGAAGCTGTCGTAAAGCCTCATGCCGCCGGCTTCTTCCTCGTCTTCCTCGTCGTCTGCCGCGGTCTTGCGTTTGACCTGTGCCGGCCGGGGCTGCAGAGCGGCGCTGGTCACCTGAAGATAATTGCCATCGTCGTCCATCGCGATGGTGCTCTCAAGCGTCTCGTCCATATAGACCGAAAGGCGGACCAGCTGTTGCTGTTCGCCGGCGTCGGAGTCTGCAAAAAGCATCTTGAGCTTATGGCCTTCCGAGATCGGCGGCTGCCCTCGCTTTACGGGCGTCAGCGCAGCGACGATCTTGCGAATCTGATCGCGGGTGACCCCATTGGTGCGCAAAATGTCGTCGAGCGTATCGTTGCGGCGAACAATGGCGAGCCGTTCGGGCGCGCCGCGCTCCGAGGGCCGAACGTCGCTCTTGGGGATCGGGGTGACGTTTTCCGGCACCATCCGGACCTCGATGGACGAGAAGGGCGCGGAAATGATCGGGCTGCCGGGATTGGCGTAGGCAAGCCCGCCGGTGGGGTCGAGCCCGGCCCGGCTGGTGCGCATGAGTAACAATTGCGGCGGCAACTGAAGGGACGGTCGCGAACCGGAGCTCAAAGAGCTTTTCACATGTTCGGCGACTTGCGCCTGAATTTCGGCGACCGAAAGGGCTGCCTTCGAAAGAGCAGGTTCCACCGCGCCAAGATCGCGGGTCTGGAAGGCCACGTCGGCCTCGTCGGGCGCCTGCACCACATCAGGTAGCGTTTCAGTCTGGCTGGGTCCGCCGGCCAGAAGTTTGAGCGGATTGAACGCCGGCACCTCGTCCCCGTAACCCGTAGGGGCAAGAGCGAGCGTAGTTGAAACGCGCGTGAAGGCGCGGACCTTCACGACCTCCTTGTCGCCAACCTTGACGGTGGTTGGGGTGCGAAACGACTGTTTGGCGGCGACAATGTCGACGGATTTGACGAGCCGGTCGCCCTTGCGGGGATTCACGAGATCGCCCGTCGCCACATCGCGGCGGGTGTTGACGGCGGTCTGGGGGGCTTCGGCAAAGTGAACGTTGCGGTTGAGCGACGCATAGACCGCCGATCCGATCAGACCAGAGCCTGCGATGCCAACCAGAACGGTCCCGGCGAGCCAGCGCAGCGAAACGCGGCGATGATCCAGCTCTGTATGGCGCTGGCCGTCCACCTCTATCGGAGCTTCCACGCCCAGATCAACGCCATCGAGAACGCGACCGACGTGACGGTCCGCGTCTGACCAGCGCGATTGGGGGGGCGTATTCCGGTTGCCGACCAAATGATCCCGTCCGATGAAACTTTGGCCACATCTCCGCTTTGGGCGCGAAGCGCGACGGTGCGACCATGACCTTGCCCGCCGAAAGCGTCAACCGCTTCCGGAAAGCTGCGATGTTCGCGCCGACATGAGCCACCCTTCATGGCCCAATTTAGACGCGGGCTCGAATTTGCCGAAAAGTGTGATCTCAGGGCGAAAAATTGTCACAAAACGGAACAATGTCCGTCGCGAAGCATGGGAATAATGGCTGCAGCCAGATTTTGGCGAAGTTTTTCAAATTATTTCAAAAGCCGTGTTGACAGTTCTGGGGTGTCCGACTAGAACGCAGACACCGAACGAGACGCCGCGCCGCTGGAGCGGCTGGCGACTTTCGGTCTTCTCGAGCTTCTCGGGTTCACAAGAACCTGGCTTCGGTCAGG
>CANJWR010000150.1 GCA_947478455.1 Beijerinckiaceae bacterium
AGACGAAAAGAAAGACCATGAAACTACGGCGCTTGCACCACGCCAGAGCCGCTGCTTAACTCAAACCAGATGAGCCGAACCTCCTGAACATCAGGCAGCAACAGGTCTCAAATTATCTGATGACGGACATCGCACGCCGCTCCGCCAACCACCGCAAGAAGCTGCGTCATGCACTCCGGCGCGCCGCAGAGTCGGGCGTTGCCTTCGAGCGTCATGCGCCGGCATCGGCCGAAGAAGCGCGAAGGATCTTCAGGCGAATGCTGGCGGTCGAGCGCCTCAGCTGGAAAGGCATCGAGCGGTGCGGCATGGACCAGCCCTGGGGCCGCATCTTCTATGGCTCCATGCTGCGACGACTGGCCATGTCAGCGTCAGGCCGCGTGATGTTCGCGACCCACGCGGGAAAGGACATCGGCTACATCTTTGGCGGCATGGCGGGCGACATCTATCGTGGTCAGCAGTTCAGTTTCGAAAATGACTGGCGCGACATGTCGATCGGCAATCTGCTTCAGTACGAGCAGGTGGCCTGGCTCTGCGAGGAGGGCGCGGTGCGCTACGACATGGGTCCGCTCACAGGGCCGTTCATGGAATACAAGGAACACTGGACGGAAATCCGGTTGCCGATCGAGGCGTGGATACTTGGATAGCGCAGTGCCAGAGCGGGATGCCCGGTCTCCCGCGATGCGGGTGAGCCCCCTGGTCGTTCGTAAGCCTCGACGTGCCAAAGAGCAGGTTCGGAAGTGTGAAGCCAACGATGTCTGATCACTGGGCGGCAGGGCTGAAGACCGGCGATACGGTTCTCCGGATCACGTCTCCTCGCAAGCAGCTCGGAGCATCGCGCCACGCCGGCGAGGCACGTGTCGTCAGAGTGGCACGGGGCCAGAGCCGCGCAGGCTACATTGCTGTACGCGGAAGCAGTTACGGGCCGACTGGGTCGCTGGTGAACCGCGTGCGCGTTTTCGAAAAGCCACGCTCTGGATCACAGCAGGCAGGTAATGCCGAGATCTCATGGCTTGAGCAGGACACGCCGGAAAACCGCGCCAACTACGAAATCGACGCAGCTGGCGTAAGTCGCCCGCAGGCGCGCAAGCGATCAAGGGATCTCCGCGCTCATCGCGAGCAAGCGCGGCGGGCCGCGATTCACGAGCAGGCCCTGGTACTCTATGAAATCGTCGAGGCCGTGATGGCGTCGGGTTCAAAGGTTCCTGGCGCTGCAGTTGCTCGGTGGAGCGTCGTCCAGCAGGAGGTCGCCGCAGCTGTGAAAGGCGCCGCAAGTCCGCCAAGCCAAAAGTCGTCCTGACTATTCGGGTTAGGGAAGCTGATTTCACGAAATCTGAACTAGCTACGTCATTTATCTCGCAGCAACCCTCAGGCCGGCAGAGGTGCCCCTTTGGCTGTCCGCGCGAGGTTTTTGCGCGCGGCTCTTCACTGCTTTGACTGCGCTCTCCGTATGAAAAAGGAGCGGCTCGCCTTCCGAATAGAGACGCTTGAACGCCTCATACTCGAAGTACCGCCGGGTCGACGCCTAATCGTTGTGGCGTGCAACACGACCTCTGGCGACGACCGGCAGAATCGTCGCCACAAGACTGAGTCCGCCGGCGGTCAGGGCAACTATCAGCTCCGTCGGCATCGACTCTCTCCCGCGGCGTCGCAGGCGTTGGCCTGCTTTATCTAGCCTCGACCGCTCCCCCTGGAGATGATGGCAGCTGATGTGATCGACCCGGCCACCACATTGGCGCGAAATCAGAAACAGAGTTAATGACAAATTAACTGCGCTCACGCCAACCAATAAGCAGGTAACTATTCTGGGGGAGGCGTCTAGTGGGCCCGATTTCGGCTTGGTTCGGAGGGCTCTTCGAAGGCATCCTCCCAGCCTTCCAGAACCCGCTCTTCGCTTATCAGATTGCAATCATCGGATTCGCAATCGCGCTCATTCTCATCGCCATCGCCATTTATGGCTGGGCGCAGACGGGAAATTTGCTGAGCAAGCGGTACCGTCTCATCGAAAAACTGCTCGCGTCCAATCTAGATTCTCCGCGTGTGGCGTTTGCCGCCAACTGGCAGGAGATAGATGGCGCGATGCTCGGTGGAGCAAGCGCTCCCAAGTCTAGCGCCGCCAAGCGGCTCCGAACCGCCTGGGAGGAGTTCCGCGAGACGCTTGTCGATCTCGACAAGCCCGAAATACGCAACACGCAGCGTCCCCAAGAATACTTTGACGCCGCTGTACGTTCGCCGACTTGGTTGGACTTCTTCGCCAACATGTTTGTCGGCGCCGGATTGCTACTGACCTTCATCGGCCTGGTCGCTGCGCTCAAGGAGGCGGCAGGCGGTGTCGATGCGAACAATACGGAGGCGACCCAACGCGCCCTTACCCACCTGCTTGCGGTCGCGTCCACAAAGTTCGTGACCTCTATCGTGGGTGTCGGACTCTCTATCGCACTGAAGCTGGTCGATAGGTTCCTTGAGCATCGCCTCAGGACTAGTGTCTCACGGCTGTCTGCTCTGCTTGAACGCGGTTTTCATCATATCTCGCCCCAAGGCCTTGCGGTGGAACAGCTCGACGAGCTGCGCCAGCAATCCAAGCAGCTGAAGTCGTTTGCGACCGAGTTGGCTGTCGCTATTGGGGATCGATTGAATCAATCCATGAGCCAGGCGCTCGCCCCTGTTGTGGGGTCTCTCGAAAAACTCACCGGCAGTATCGAGAAGTCACAGACCGAGCAGATGCAGGCTCTTCGCGACGGCGCAGGGCGCGCAATCGATGGCGCAGCGAGCCAGGAGCTTCGTGCGCTCTCGGAAGTCCTTGGTGGCGTTTCGACGACGCTTGCAAGTATGCAGACGTCTGTGTCCGCCAGCGGCGACGCCGCGGCACAACAAATTGCAGGTGCCGCCGCAAAGTTCGAGGGCGTTGCCGACGGGATGCGGACGACCTTCGATGACCTGGCACGTCGTATTTCAGCATTGGGCGCCGAAGCTGCGGAGCAGGGCAAAGCCCAGCAAGAAGCTGCGCGTGGTCAGCTGGAGAGTTTTGTCAAGAACATAGCCGAGGCCGGAGAGCGACAGGGTAGCATTCTGCGCGGCTCAGCTACTGAGTTGAGTGAGGCGTCTAGCAAGGCCGTGATCAACATGGCTCAAGCGACTGAGTCGGCTGCCACCCGCATCGGGGAGGCCGCCGGCGCTGCGATGTCGCAAGCAGGTGACCGGATTGCTGGAAGCCTCGATGGCGTCGTTGCGCGCGCTGAAAAGACAGGCGAGGCGTTTGGCAGGATAGACGCCACGCTCGGACGCAACGCTGAAAGTCTAGGCGCGCTCGCGGATCGCACAACCGCAGCGGCGGATGCGATGCGAACAGCTGTGCAATCTTTGGCGCAAGCCACCGTCACGACCCAACAGACAACTGCGCTTTTGCGCGAAGTTGTCATACAATTCGAGAAGGGTGCGATCAGCGCCAAGCAGGCGCTAGATCAAACTGGCGCGCTCGTCGCCCAGATCGAAACGCACCAGAAGCGCGTCAACGAGACTTGGGCAGAGTATCGCAAGCATTTCGAAGGCGTCGATGCACATCTGGGTGCGGCAATGCAGAAATGGTCGGACCACCACAAGGACGCCCTCGACCGCCTGAATCAGCATGTTGTGGGGATCGATAGCAGCATGGGTGCTGCGGTCAGCAAACTCAACGATACCGTGCAGCCGCTCTCCGAGCTGGCCGAGGCGTTGAATGAGCGCCGACCCAGTTAGAGAACGGGCAAACCTGAATGGCGACGAAGCACTCTAGAGCCCGAGAAGAGGAAAGTTACTTCGTCTCGATGACAGACATGATGGTTGGTCTGCTATTCGTGTTCATCATCATGTTGATGTACTTTGCGCTACAGTACAAAGACAGTGCGCAGGAGCTGCTCACCGCTGATGCAACGCGCGCGACAATTCTTGAAGAGCTTCAGGAATCTTTGAAGCGCGAAGGGGTTGAGGTATCGATTGATACTGAGACCGGCGTGCTTAGGTTGCCAGATGACGTGCTCTTCAATGAGGGTAAGGTCGATCCAACAGAAGAAGGTGACGATGCGCTCAAGAAGCTGGCGCATGCTCTTGCGAGAATTGTCCCATGTTACGCGGTGAATCCGGATCCCGCCGTGGCCAGGCCGTCAACTTGCCCGCCTCCGACGCATTCTATCGAGCTGCTCTACGTTGAGGGGCACACCGACAGCACACCAATTTATCGCCCTCCGATCCGGGACAATTGGGACCTTTCGACTGAACGCGCCAAGATTACACGTCAGCGCCTTGCTGCTGAGGAGCCAGTGCTGGATCGCCTGAGAAATACGGCGCCTGGTGATCCAACTTCGGCTCCGATACTTTCGCATGTGGGGCAGGCCGACACTCGGCCTATCCCCGGGGCTACTACTCCTGACCAAAATAGGCGGATAGATCTTCGCATCATCATGGCGAAGCCAAAGCCAGTTGCCATCGAGAAAATCGAGTCCGGGCTGGGGGCTGCGCAATGACCGAGCTTCTTGCCGCCGCCAGTGCGCTGACTAAACGATGGTCGAGCTTCGCTCCGCCAACCCGGCTTCAGTCGATAGTCGCGCGCTTGCCGGAAGCGGCAGCACAAAAAGTATCCACGCCAGAAGAAACAGCGGCGCTTCAGGCGCGCCTGGCAAGCAGATATGACGCGGTCGGCGTGTCGAGCCTGAGCTTTCGAGAGTTTCGCGATTTGCCGACGGGGTTCTGGTTGGCGCCACAGCCTCTGGATGAACACGGGAAGCTATTCGCTGACTTTCTCGAACGTATCAAAACCACGCGATCCAAGAACGGCATGCGGCGCCTCGTGCATGCGTTTCTTGATCGCTATCCAGACAAATCAAAAAGCCGGTCAAAAGCGCGCGAGTTCATCGCAGCAGAACTGCCCGCCTTTCCATCCAAGTTTGTGGATCTGGAGAGGGAATGGCAGGTCTTCTCCGAGACGGGGGGCGTAAAGCGCTTGGCCGCTGCTGTGCTCAAGGATGGCACTGTCGTACTTGAGCGCGTCGGACTTCCGGAAAATCTCTGGACGTTTCGATTTGTCGAGGAAGTTTTTCGGCAAGCCTGCAAGCTATTGAAACCGGCGGACGCAGACCAGGTCGGGCACCTTTCGAGGTTCGCAGTTCGCCTGGGCGCCAAGCGGCTGGAAGCGCTTCGCTTTCCGGGTAGCAAAGGCGAGTTGCTAGAGGGACTTCTTGGCAAGTGGCGAGATAAGCCGCCACCGCCTGATTCACCTGCCAAACGAGCGATCATGGCGTTGATCGACACGACGTTTGGCGACCCTCGAACCTTCCGGGCAGCTTGGAAGGGCATCGACGAAGGTTTGCAACGCACCTATCTCAAATGGCTCGCGATTGCGTCACTGAAGCAGTTTTTTGACATCGTCGATCGCAGCATGCGTGCAACTGAGGACGGACGGCGGATGTGGCCAGCGCGGCGGCGCTACTGGACGGCCTGGTTCGACTCCGGCGCAATCGACGAGGCGTGGGTGGCGTTCGGGCCGACTGCCTATGACGATGCGCGCCAAGCGAGCGCCAAGGATCCAACTTTCGGAAGAAGTTATGCAAAGGTAGAGCCTGCCAAAGGAGGCTACCACTCAGCGCTCATCATGAAGTTCGGGGATCATACGGTCGTTGATTGGTCCTACATGGGAAGGTGCGGCATCTGGCCAAAAAGCAATGGCGCGGCGAAGATCGGATCCAGCCAGTACCACCACGAAGACTTATCTGGGGCACCCATAAGCGTCGTTCATCGCGAGGGTTGGCAGCAGCGGATCAGCGTTGAGCTGCAACAGCTCACAGGTCGCCGCCCGCCGCCAACCAACTGACCAAGAGAATCTGTCATGGCGACCTTCAAGATCGATGTGTCTGACGTTGATGAGACGGGACGTCATTCCATCACCGTTTCAAAAAAGGGCACCCTCAAGTGGTCGCCGATCCACATAGACCAGCTGAATTCCGAACATCCAGCTTGGCCGATCCTGTGTCGTCTCTATGGAGCAAGTGAAGCCGACCCAGACGGTCAGCTACTCGTCGAGACCGACGAAGGGACAGGCCAGCTCGCGGTGTTGCCGGGCGTGATCGCAAATCTGCCCCACGAAGATGCACAGGCTCTAAGCTTGCCTGGGCCGTTGCCGCTGGCGCTGGATCTGCGTACGGACGGCATGATCTTCGACAACGATTTTGTCGTCCGTCATCGCTTTGTCGGGGGTGGCGGTATCGCGGCACGTCCTTCGCTTTCGGGCGCCTTTGCGGTCCACGAAGGGCGTCGCTATCGCATTCCTGAGCCCGTGTTTGGGTTGCTGCAGGCAGCTTCGCGTCTCCGCGAGCCAATCGCGGACGAGGCGACGCGCATGGAAGCGGTCGCGGCGCTCAAAGCGGCCTTTCCGGCAGACCTCGAACTGTCGGATGGGTATTTACGCGACCTCAGACTGATCTATGCCGCATCGACCTCGCTCGAGCTCAAACCAAGCGGCGATTCTATCGATATCGCGCCCGTCTTATTCGGCCGCGGCATGGCCGACGCCGTCCCAGACGGAGAGCTGGTCAATGAGGACGAATTTGCACTCCTGACTCCTGCGGAGCATCGTCGTTTTGCTGACCACGGGTTCGTCAGATCCCCCGACGCCAGGCCGGTCTACAGCTTGGGGGAGGGGTCCTTTGTCTACATCGACCCAGCGCTCCGCAAAATTCTGGGTGTTATCCGCACCATGCAGCAAGCCGATGGCGAAACGCGCCGCCGCTTTGCGCTCGATCCGCGTAAAGCGCTTCGCGAAGAATGTGGCATCACCGACGACGGCCTGCTGGATAGCCTTTTCATCGAGACGGAGCAATTTTCCGCGCGCGTCCTGGGGCTGGATGTATGGCGCAAGCCGGTGTTGCCCTGGATCAAGCCGCGTCCGAACTCATGGCTACCGGAAAAGCTGGGCCTGAAGATTGGCGAGGTCTCTGTCGAGGTCGCGCCAGCCCAAGCAATTGAGCTTGCCCAGAAGCTCGAAGAGGCCCTTGCTTCCGGACAAGAGTCCGTTCTCTTCGACGGTATTGAAATTCCCGCAACCAGTCAGGCGCTTGAAAGTGTTCACGCGCTTACGCGCGTCGTAGAGGCGGCCCGAGAAGCAGGCAGCCCAGAGACCTCCGAGACCGCCCTCGAGGCGCCGGTTCCAGATCTGAAAATGTTCCTCACGGTCAGGGACAATCTCGACGAAGTTTCGATGACCCTGACGCCGGCGGAAATGCCCGGGCCGCTGGCTGCCCCAGTACTCCCGAATGCCCTCCGCACGTCGCTGAAGCAGCACCAGAAGGAGGGGTATGCTTGGCTGACGGAGTTGGTGGCTCGTCGCATTCCCGGTGGCATTCTTGCCGACGACATGGGCCTCGGTAAAACGCTTCAGGCACTGACCTTGCTGGTCGCGCGCTGGGAACAGGGCGTAGGCGGTCAATGTGAGCGCAAGCCATCGCTCATTGTCGCGCCGACCGGTTTGCTTTCGAACTGGCGGGATGAGATCGAGCAACATCTGGAGCCCGGTGCGTTCGGCGACATCGAGACGGCCTATGGTGCAGGGCTTCGCCTGATCAGAAATACGTCCGGTACAGGCAGAGACACGGCGGTGGGCCGCTCGACTCTTGATGTCTCACGCTGGCGCGATTCCGGTCTTGTCCTCACAACCTACGAAACGCTGCGGGATTATCATCTGAGTTTCGCCCGTCTTCCATTCGCGTGCATCGTTTTCGATGAGGTCCAGAAGGCCAAGAACCCGGCAAGCCAGATCACGCGCGCGGTTAAGACCTTGAACGCTGAACTCAAGCTTGCAATGACCGGAACGCCGGTCGAAAACAGACTGCAGGACATTTGGTCCATCACCGACGTGGTCTGGGCGGGGCGACTTGGTTCAAGTCAGCAATTTGCCCGTGACTATCCGGAAACGGATGGCGACCGCATTCGCGACCTTAATCGACAGTTGACTGAGCGGAACGCCAGCGCGCCTCCCTTCATGCTGCGGCGTTTGAAGAAAGATCGACTTGCTGGCCTGCCGACAAAAACCTCACAGCCACGTCACGTTGAGATGCCACCAGCGCAAGCCGCAGCCTATCGCGACACCATTATGCGTGCTGTCGCTGCGGAGGAACCTCGCTCGCCGGGCATGATGCTGGCGACCTTGCAGGCCCTGCGGCAGATCTCATTGCACCCGGAGCGACCGGAGCATGCATCGGGTGATCTCGTCGCGTGGGCTCGTAAGTCTGCCCGTCTATCGGCGATGCTCGACGTTCTGGATGCGGTAAAGGCCGCCAATGAAAAGGCGCTCATTTTTGTCGAAGACCTCGACATGCAGGCGGTTGTGTCGGCGCTCGTTGCTGGGCGCTATGACCTCAAGCGAAGACCCGACCGGATCAATGGCTCAGTGCCCGGACAAAACCGCCAAGCTATCGTGCGGCGCTTCCAGGAGCAGGGCTACGGCTTCGATGTGTTGATACTCTCTCCAAAGGCGGGCGGTGTCGGTCTGACCATCACTTCAGCGAACCACGTCATCCACCTCAGTCGATGGTGGAACCCTGCGGTAGAGGACCAGGCGACGGACCGGGTCTATCGCATCGGTCAGACCCGTCCCGTGACCGTACATCTTCCGCTCGCCGTGCACCCTGATCCGTCCATCACTTCAGCGAGCTTTGATCTTCGACTCGATGCGTTGCTCAGCCGCAAACGTAGGTTGTCAGAGGATCTGCTCATGCCTGTAGAAGGCAGTGAGCAAGAGCTTTCGGATCTCTTCGGCGACGTTCTCCGCGCCGCTACGGGCGAAGGCGCCGCTAGTGAGGACAAGGTCGAAGTTCGTGAGCAGCAGGGTTCCCCAGAGATCGCGCAGCAAGCACCCGTCGCGGAATCGGATCCCAAGCTTGACCTAAGTGAGCGCAAGTCTCGGGTTCAGCAGAACGCGATGCACTGGACTGTGGGGCCTGGCGAGCAGCGCCGATATGCAGAATACTTCGACCAGTTTCGCGGCGTTCGCATTGTTCGGCTTTCGATTACCGACCCATACTGCATGACGCCTGCCAATCGCCCCCGACTTGCAGCTTTCGTCGCTGAAGTTCGCAAAGTTGCGGACAGTGTTGACGAGCTTCACGTCACGGCTTGGTCGCCGACTGCTCGCTCGATGCGTGACACGTCCTCAGAATCGCCTGCGAGCGCGAGGAGCGCACTTGCTGCCGAATTGACTCGGTCAATGCAGGCGCCGCCGCAACTAAACGTACGATTTGTTGAGGACACGCGGACGTATCGGGGCGATTTTCATGACCGCGACATCTATTTCGATGCAGACAGAAACGGTGCCAAAGTGGTTTGGTACATGAACCTCAGCGGAGGAATTGAGCGCCTCGTCGAGTCCAGTCGGAAGTGTGATATCCTGCTGAGACAGCTGGGCCGCTAAGGTCTGAGAAGTGGTGAGTTGGGAAACCGTTGAGCGACGTGCAGATCGACACGACCTATGATTTCCGAACCGAAATCGCGGCAGGTCGGGATCCAGACGCATGCAGCCCTACGCTTCGCCGATACCACAAGCTGCTCTGGAGTAAGGCGCTTCCAGATGGTCGAGATTTCAGGCTGAGCAATGCCAGCTGGAGTCAGTACCTCCATCACAGGTCTGACCTGGGCGATTTCCGCCTGACGAGCGACGGCATCGCTGCGACGTTCACGATGCGAAAGAATCCGACTGTTCGGATGATTCTTGCGTCCTTCTCAGACGAGGAGCACGAGTCCTTCCGGGCAAAGGCGTACACGATCGCTGGCTTCCTGGTCTTCCCGGCCAACACGCCAGGAAGGAAGGGGCGGACCATCAACCAGGATCGCGGCTGCGACCCGCGGATCAGCGATCGCATCGACCTCACGCTGGAATGCATTCGCCGGCACTATCTCGGAAAGCCAAGTCCGCTAGCGTCCACGCTTGCGCGCTATGCGGATTTCTTCGCCCTGTTTGGCGACTTATCCGGCTATGTGGACTTCTTCCTGCTGAACGATCTGGTCAGTCGTGATGCCGCAACAGTGCGGTTCTTCCTGCCGTTGAATTTCGATGCCAGCGGGCTTCCCGTGGATGCCAACGCATACCGGGCGTATCGCGACCGAATGCTCGCATTTCTCGAAGCTCGCAGTCAGAGGATCGTGGCGTGTGCGCAGGCGGTCTCGCTCTGGCCGGCGCAGCCCACAATGGTGATGAGGAGCGATCGGCAATCGCGATGAGCGTTTGACCCATGGGATTCAACCGTTCAATGTTCTGTAGTTCGGATCAGAGTGGGGGGCTTCTGATGAGCACGCGCAAGGCAGGCCTATCAAAATCGCGTATCGCGGCGTTCGAGCAATGCGCAAAGCGGCTATGGCTGAGCACGCATAGACCTGACCTCAAGGAGGAAGACCCCGCAGCAAGCGTAAGGTTCGCGACTGGCAATGAGGTTGGTCGCATAGCCAGAGACTTCTCAACCGGTGGCATTCTCGTTGACGCCCAGCCAGATCTGGCCGCTTCGCTTGCGCAAACAAGGCAGTTGTTGGCCGATGGACACTGCGCACCCATCTACGAGGCGACGTTTCAGCACGACGGAATTCTCATTCAGGCGGATGTGTTCCCCGTCACGGCCTTTGAGACAGACAGCGGCGTTTTGCTAAAGGAGTGTTTTGGCTCATCGTAATCCTTGGAGGGATACGCGATGAGACAGAGGACTGGGCCGAACGGATCGGCCGATAGGCACGTCAAAGAGATCAAACGCCA
>CANJWR010000151.1 GCA_947478455.1 Beijerinckiaceae bacterium
CGCCCGCGCGACGCCGCTAATGAGATTGAATGTCGTGCTCTTGCCTGCGCCGTTGGGGCCAATCAGCGCCACGATCTCGCCCGCCCCGAGGCTGAACGACACATCGTTCACCGCCACAAGACCGCCGAACTGTTTGCGAATTTTTGCCACCGCCAGCAAAGGCTTGCCGGACTTTGCGTCGACCACGCGGCGCGGCAGCAGATCGGCTTGCGGAACCGGCTTCGGGGCCGCCTTCGGAACAAGATTGCGCACAAAGGCCCAGACGCCGCGCGGCGCGAATTGCAAAGAAAGAACCAGCAGAATACCGAACACGATGCTGTCGATCTGCGCCAGTTCGCCCGCCACCATCGGCGAAACGCGTTGCAGAATATCTTTCAGCAGCGTCACGACAGTAGCGCCAGCCACCGCGCCCCAGACGTAGCCCGCGCCGCCCAGCACGGCCATGAACAGATATTCGATGCCTGCATGAAGCCCGAAGGGCGTCGGATTCACGGTGCGCTGGTAGTGCGCGTAAAGCCAGCCGGAGAGGCCCGCCAGAACCGCCGCATAAACGAACACCACGAGTTTCAGTTTGGCCGTATCGATGCCGAAGGATTCAGCCGCAATCCGCCCGCCCCGCAAGGCCCTTATGGCGCGGCCCATGCGCGAATCGAGCAGATTGATGGTCGCAATCGACACCGCGAAGACCGCAATCCAGATGGCATAGTAAACCGCCTTCGGGTCCATCAGCGAATGGCCGAAAACCGACAGGGGCGGAATGCCGCTCAATCCATCATGTCGGCCGAGCATCTCGATCTGCCCGAACAGGTAATAGATGCTGATGCCCCATGCGATGGTGCCGAGCGGGAGATAATGGCCCGACAAGCGGACCGTGATCAGTCCGATCACCACTGCCGACAGGGCCGTCACCGTGAGCGCAATCGGCAGCGTCAACCAGGGCGACAGGCCGTAGGCTGTCGTGAGAAGCGCGCTTGTATAGGCCGCAAATCCGCAAAAGGCCGCCTGCCCGAACGACGTCAATCCGCCCACGCCGGTGAGCAGTACAAGCCCGAGCGCCACCAGAGAGGCAAGCCCGATATTGTTGAGCAGCGTCAGCCAGAACGCCGGAATGCCTGGCGCGAGCGGAATTGCTGCGGCGACAAGGATTGCGAGAAGAAGAGTGAGGCGCGTGTTCATGTCACTCCTCCTCGTCGTCGTGAACAGCCCCGAACGAGCGCCAGACCAGTACAGGCACGATCAGCATGAAGACGATGATCTCCTTCATGTTGCTCGCATAGAAGGACGCGAAGGCCTCGACCACGCCGACGAACAAGGCCGCAATCGCCGTGACCGGATAGCTGACGAGGGCGCCGATAATTGCGGCCACGAATCCCTTCAGGCCGATCAGAAAGCCCGAGTCGTAATAGATCGTCGTCATCGGCACGATCAGAATGCCTGACGCCGCCCCGATGGTCGCCGCAAGCGCAAACGCCAGACCGCCCGACAGGCTTGTGCGTATTCCCACCAGCCTTGCGCCGACCCGGTTGACCGCCGTCGCCCGCAAAGCCTTGCCGTACAGTGATTTCTCGAAAAACCCCCAAAGCCCGAGGATGAGCGCCAGCGTCGCCGCATAAACGGCGATGTTCTGGCCCGTGAGTTCAATCGGCCCCAGCGGCAGACGCAAATCCGTCAGCGCCGCAGCCCGCAATCCTTCCGCCCCGAACATTGCGAGCCCCAGACCCGTCATGGCCAGATGAACCCCGATGGCGGTTGTGAACAATGTCAGAATGCTCGAATCCGCAACGGGCTGAAAAGCCACGCGATAAAGATATGGCCCGAGAGGCGCAATCATCGCCAGCGTCAGCAGCACATTGGTGAGCGCGCCAGCGCTCTTGCCGGCGAATGCGAAGGTCGCCGCCGCAATCAACGCAGGCAGGCCCACATGGGTGGTGGCGGTGATCGCAATTTCGCGTCCGGTCGCACGTCCCCGCTTGGCGATCAGGTCGATGGCGAAAGCCAGCGGCCCCATCAGCATCAGCAGCCACACCGTGCCGGGCATGCGGCCTGTCGACAGCAACGCGTAGGTGAGCGCCCCATAGGCGACGAACTCGCCCTGCGGAATGAAAATCACCCGGGTGACGGCGAATACCAGCACCAGCGCCAGCCCCAACAGGGCATAAATCGCCCCGTTCGTGGCGCCGTCCTGCAAAAGGAAAAGAAGGATGACCGAATCCACGCGTCTACCGCTCGTTCACGGGTGGCGCATATTTACGCGCGGCCCTGCAGCCTATTTCCGAGACGCACATCCGACGGTTCCCTCCCAGGTTCCATTTAGATATATTATATAACAATTATGCCCGATACAGGCAACCCCGCCTGTCTGCTATAATGGGACGAGAATCACAGGACACCAGAATGGCTAAAAGGCCCGGACGCGCCAGCGGAGCACAGGCCGCCGCGCGTGGCAAAGAAATTTCAGATCTGGCGGGCGGCGCCGACCATGCAGTGCGGATCGATATGTCCACGCTCGCCGCCACCGGCGGCTATCTGCTGCGCCGCGCCCAGCTGGCGTTTTTCGAGGACTTCATCAAATCCTTCGCGCCTCTCGGCCTGCGGCCGGCGCAGTTCAGCGTGCTGGCGATCGTCGAAAAAAATCCTGGACTCAAGCAATCCGAGATCGCCCACACGCTCGGGATTCAGCGCACCAATTTCGTCGCCATGATGGACGAGCTTGAGTCGCGCGGCCTTGCGGTGCGCGAACCTTCACAATCCGACCGGCGCTCCTATGCGGTGGCGCTGACTAACGAGGGGCGCGCCCTGATGCGTCGCGCGATGACCATACTGGCCGAACACGAGGCCCGCATGTTGCGCCGGCTGACGCCGGACGATCAGACCGAAATGATGCGCCTGCTCGTCCTGCTGACTGGCGAGTGAGCGCCCTTATATACCGGCGCCGCTGTCGAGGCTGTCCGGATCGGACGTTGTGGCCTTTTTCCAGAGCCGCTCGTGAAAAGTTCGCGCAACGGGCCGCAGGACAAGATCGCAGACCGCGAGAGCAAAGGCAGTCCCCGCCTGCGACGTCAGTGTGAACCCGACGACGAAAATCAGCGCCGCGGCAAGCGCCCGCCAGCTCACAGACTTTACGAAAGTGCGGCGGCGCAGCGAATTCGGATCACCGATGCGATGCCGCAGGGCAATCTGCAGTCGTGCGAGTTTCTGACGAAGCGTTTCGTTCACGACTGGCGGAGCAGCCGCAAAAATATCCGCCCGACTGTCGATCATCCCGATGCCGGCGGTCATGTTGGTAAACTTGTCGATCAGGATGAATCCGCCGAGATCGCGGTTCTCGGCATAGTCGGCCATCACCAGCGGCTTGTCGACGGCCAGGGTCACGAGTCCGATCTCGTTCATCCGCAAGACTTCCGCGCGCTTAGGCTCGAACGTGTGAATATCAACCGCGTGATGCAGGGTCGAAACTGTCGCGTTAGCGCTGGCTGTGGCGAGCTTCACGATATATTCGCGCCCCGCCTCCACGGGCTGCTCGACCATCCAGATGAGGCTTGCGGTGATATGACGGCGCGCCGCAATGCGGTCGTTCGCCGCCACGATCACGTCACCGCGCGACACATCCACTTCATCTGCCAGCGTCAGCGTGACAGCCTGCTCGGCTCCGGCGGTTTCGAGGTCGCCATCGGCGGTGACGATGCGCGCCACACGGCTGCGGCGACCGCTCGGCTGCGCGATGATCTCGTCGCCTTGCGAAATTCTGCCGCTCGCAATCGTTCCGGCGAAACCGCGAAAATCCAGATTGGGACGATTGACCCATTGCACCGGCAAGCGAAACGGCGCGTCGGTCGCGGCGGCAATATTGACGTCGACGGTTTCCAGATAGTCGAGCAGCACCGGCCCATTGTACCAGGGCATGCTCGCCGAACGCGTCGTGACATTATCGCCGTCGCGGGCAGATATCGGAATGCACTCGATGGTCGCAAAACCAAGTCGCGCAGCAGCAATCCTGTATTCATCGACGATACGCCGAAACACGCTCTCGTCGAAGCCGACGAGATCCATCTTGTTGATGGCCAGCACCACGCGACGCACGCGCAGCATCGACACGATGAAGGAATGGCGGCGCGTCTGCGGCAGGATTCCCTTGCGGGCGTCGATCAGGATGACGGCCAGATCGGCCGTCGACGCCCCGGTCGCCATGTTGCGCGTATATTGTTCGTGGCCCGGCGTGTCGGCCACAATAAAGGAACGTCGCGGCGTAGAGAAATAGCGGTAGGCCACATCGATCGTGATGCCCTGTTCGCGTTCCGCAGCAAGTCCATCAACCAGAAGTGCAAAATCGAGATTGTCGCCCTGCGTGCCGAATTTTTTCGAATCCTTGTCGAGCGCCCCGAGCTGGTCCTCGAACACGGCCTTCGAATCGTAAAGCAGCCGCCCGATCAGCGTCGACTTGCCGTCGTCGACCGAACCGCAGGTGAAGAAACGCAACAGCGACTGGTTGCCGACCTCCGCCAGCGCATCGGCAAGCTCGTTCCGGGTCAGGGTGACGGACATCAGAAGTAACCTTCCTGTTTCTTCTGTTCCATCGAGGCCGAACCGTCATGGTCGATCACACGGCCCTGACGTTCGGACGAACGCGAGCCGCGCATTTCGGCGATGATTTCTGGTAGCGTCGCCGCAGAACTTTCAACAGCGCCGGTGAGCGGATAGCAGCCGAGCGTCCGGAAACGCACCATACGGTTTTGCACAACCTCGCCGGGTCGGATCTTCATGCGCTCGTCGTCTCGCATGATGAGCGCGCCGTCGCGTTCCACGACCGGCCGTTCTTTTGCAAAATAGAGCGGAACCACCTCGATCTTTTCGAGTGCGATATAGTCCCACACATCCGCCTCGGTCCAGTTCGAGATCGGAAACACCCGGAAGCTTTCGCCCGGTCGTTTGCGCGTATTGTAAAGCCGCCAGGGCTCCGGCCTCTGGTTCTTCGGATCCCAGCGATGCTCGGCAGAGCGCAATGAGAACACGCGCTCCTTGGCGCGCGACTTTTCTTCGTCGCGGCGCGCGCCGCCGAAAGCCGCATCGAATTTCCATTTGTCGAGCGCCTGCTTGAGGCCCTGCGTCTTCATCACATCCGTGTGCAGGCGCGAGCCCGAATCGAAAGGATTGACGCCGGCCTTCACGCCGTCTTCGTTCACATGCACGAGAAGATCGAAGCCGAGTTCCTTGGCGCGACGATCGCGAAATTCGATCATCTCGCGAAACTTCCACGTCGTATCGACATGCAGAAGTGGAAACGGAAGTTTGGCCGGATAGAAGGCCTTCACGGCCAGATGCAGCAGGACGGCGGAATCCTTGCCGATGGACCAGAGCATCACTGGATTTTCGCAGGTCGCCACAACCTCGCGAAACACATGGATGCTTTCGGCTTCCAGTTTTTGCAGATGGGTGAGCTGGATCATGCGCGGGCCACATCCGGCGAGAGGGCGGCGGTGCGCACCACGCGACCGTCTTCGGTCACATGCAGTCCGCATTCCTTTTTGGCCTCATCCTCCCACCACCAGCGACCGGCGCGCTCGGGTTCGCCCGGTTTGACGGCTCGCGTGCAGGGCGCGCAGCCGATGGACAGAAACCCCTTCTGGTGCAGCGGATTGACCGGCACATCGTGGGCGGCGGCGAAATCGACGATCTGCTGGCGAGTCCAGTCGAAAACCGGATTGGCCTTGATCAGGGCGCGTCCGGCCTCGAAAACCGCAAACCCCAGCCCCTGCCGGTGGTCCGACTGGTCGGCGCGCAGGCCGGTGATCCATCCCGCAGCGCCGTTCAGAGTGCGGCCCAACGGCTCGACCTTGCGGACGCTGCAGCAGGCCTTGCGGGCCTCGACCTGATGGTAAAACCCGTTGATCCCCTGATCGGCCACAAGCGCCTGCACCGCCTGCGCCTGCGGGGAAAAAGCCCGGATGCGCAAGCCGTAGCGCTCTTCCGTGCTGGCCCAGACCTCGTAGGCTTCAGGGAACAGACGTCCCGTATCGAGCGTGGCGATCTCGATGGCGAGACCAGCCGTAGCGATCATGTGGGTGATCGCCTGATCCTCGATTCCGAGGCTTGTGGTGAAGACGATCCGGCCCTCGACCGCTTCGCGCAGACGCGTCAGCCGCCCGACAGGATCCAGGGTCTGGAATTCTGCGTCGAGAGCCGCGGCGAGCGATTCGAAAGACGTTTTGGCGGACATGACTGACCCCGGCGGCACCCTGGCGGGCCTAGGCCTCATATAATCCGTCATCATTTTTTACACAAATAATATGAGAATATTTTTTCATACAAAAACATTATGTAATTAATTCCGGCTTTTGATTGGAGCCCGGCTTTGGCCTATGCTGAATTCCAGAAGCGGCGAGGCGAAAAATCGCCCGCCTGATTTGGGAGGAAACATGCAGGCGTCATTTTCGCATCTTGCGCCCCATCTGGCGGGCGCTTCCATCCTGACGCTGGCGGCAATGATGGCGTCGCCGGCAATTTCCCAGACCGCCGCGCCCGATATTTCGCCAATTGTTTCGTATATGGGGGCGGACCGAACCCAGAAACTGGTGGAAGGCGCCAAGAAAGAAGGCGGCGTCACCCTTTATTCCTCCGCCACGCAGGAAGACCTCAAGGTCCAGCTCGGCGAATTCGAGAAGAAATACGGCGTCAAGGTCACGGTCTGGCGCGGTGATTCGGAAGGCATCGCCCAGCGGGCCATCACCGAACGACGCGGCGGCAAGGATTCGGTCGATGTCGCCGAAACCTCGGGCGGCAATCTGGAAGCCATGTTCCGCGAAGACGTGCTCATGCCGGTGACATCGCCGGTTCAGGCCGAAATCATCCCGCGGGGCATTCCGTCGCACCGCGCCTACACGGCCAACCGGCTGCAGGTGCAGCCGATCGGTTACAACACCAATCTGATCAAGAAAGCCGATTTGCCGAAGACGTGGGAAGACCTCGCCGATCCCAAATGGAAGGGCAAGATGGGGATCGACATGGACGACGGCGACTGGTTCGGCACCGTCGTGACCATTATGGGCGAACAGAAGGGCATGGACGTTTTCCGCAAGATCGCCCTCAACGGCATGTCCATGCGCAAGGGCCATACCCTGCTGGCGAATCTGACTGCTTCCGGTGAGGTTCCGGTCAGTCTGGCCATCTACGAATACAAATTCGCCCAGATGAAGCTAGCCGGCGCCCCGGTCGATTTCCATTATCTGGACCCGATGGTGGTGCATCCGGTCGGGATCGGTATCGCCAAACGGGCGCCCCATCCGAACGCCGCTGCGCTTTTCTTTGACTTCATCCTCACGGACGGGCAAAAGATTTATCTGGAACAGCAGACCTACCCGTCCAACATCAAGGTCAAGCCGCTGCCGGCCGGAGTCGAGCTTCATTTCATCGACTTCACCAAGGCGATTGACCAGCAGGACAAATGGGCCAAGGTCTTCAAGGAAACATTCCTTGCGCGTCCGCGCTGAACGGGCCGCAGGTCGAGGAGCAGAAAATGGCGGATGATCTCAAGGCCGACGCCGGCGTCGGACACAACAGCGGCGTCGAGCACCAGGAAGAAGTCGTCTGGGAACGCTGGACCAAGAAGCGCGTCTTCGTTCGCGCGCTGGAAGGCACCTACGGCGAACTCGTCCGCGAACTCTTCACCCAGCCGCGCGTCTATTCCACCAAGGACCACAAGTGGAAGGGCGGCCCGGGCTTCTACGGCAAGAAGATCATCAACCCGCAGGCCGTGAAGGTCGCCCAGTCCATCGAAACCCATATCGAGGTTTTCGCGCCGGGCGGCTACGGCCAGAAGCACGGCCACATGAACAGCGCGGTCTTCTTCGTCCTCAAGGGCAAGGGACATGACGTCCATGACAAGCGCCGCATCGACTGGGAAGCCGGCGACGCGCTCATTGTCGAGAACGCCTGCGTCCACCAGCATTTCAGCGACGACCATGACGACGAGTGCATCACGCTGGTCATGAAGGCGAAGCCGCTCTTCCTGTTCATGCACATGCTCTTCCAGAAGGTCTCCGAATGGCCGACCAAGGACGCGACCCCGAAGCAGGCAGCGTACCGTCCGCCGGCTGATCTCTGACTTCTTCTGAATTCTGCTTCCAGAACGGCGTGGTCAGAAACCGCGCCGTTTTTTATCTGAAAAACTCGTTGAACAGCGCCGTCCATTTCGGCATCTGGGCGTCGGTTTCCTCGGGCGTGAAATATTCCGCCTTCATGTTGGCGCCATCAGGTCGAACCGACGCATCCTTTGCGGCCACCTGCGGATGGGCCGGCACATAGTCGGTGTCACGGAAAATCGCCTGACCTTCAGTCGAAACAAGAAAATCCAGCAGCAGCTTGCCGGCGTTGGGATGCGGCGAATCCTTCACCACGGCCGCCACTGTCAGCACGACCGAAGCGGGTGACAATGGAATCCACCGCACCGGTGCGCCCTTGGCGGCGGCCACGACGGCCTGACTGTTGAAGTTCTGGATGATCATCGCATATTCGCCCGAAATCACCTGTTCGAGCACTGTACGAGCCGGAAACGTGACGCCCGCGATGTTCTGCTTTGACAGTTCGCGCAGGAAGGCCCGGGTCTTTTCCTCGCCTTCCTGTTTCAGCACGGCGGCGATGAAGCCAGCGCCCGTCGCGCTGCCCGGCACAATGCTCCAGACGATCTTGTTCTTCCATTTAGGATCGAGCAGATCGGCCAGCGTCTTCGGCTCCTGACCTTTGGGAACTAGATCGTTGTTCACTGCGGGCGTCGCCACGTAGACATTTGTGGCGACCCAGTAGCCTTCCGGGTCGATCATGTCCTTCGGATAGGCTTTGGCCGAGTCAGGCAGATATTTGAGGATCAATCCGGTGCGCTTCAGCGAGGCGACGCTGAACGTGCCATCAACCACATCGGATTCCTGCCGGTTCGCCTTGGCCTCGTTCGTCACTTTCAGCACGAGTTCGGTCGCATTGATGCGCGAATAGGCGACCTTGATTCCGTACCGGGTCTCGAAACCCTTCACCAGCGGCTCGACCAGATCGGCCACCGCCTGCGTTGTGTACCAGACAACCTGTTTTTCGGCTTTTGCGGCGGCGATCAGGGCGTCATCGGCCCCACGCGCCGCCCCCGCCCAGCCAAGAGCCCCGACGCAGATTGCCAGACGCACTGCGCTTTGAAAGCCGCGATCCATGGTCGCCTCCTGATGTTTTTATGATCGCAGGATGAGATTTTCCCCCTGGCCGCGCAAGAGCGAAGATAGGACGCGCGGAGCCGGATTGCGGTCTCGCGCCTCCACTCCTAATGTGGCGTCATAAATGGCGCTGCGGCGACCACAGGGAGGATGGAATGAGCAAGAAAATTCGCGTCGCATTTCTGATCGGCGATTACCCGACCGAGGAACACGAGCGCCGCGCCAAAGTCGCCCAATCCTATTCCAACGACCAGATTGAGGTCGGCCTCGTTCAGGTCGCCACCACCGCCTACAATCGCGGCAACTCGCCCGCTGAACTTGAACTTGTCGCGCCCGCCTTCATCGACGCCTTCCGTCGCGCCGAGGCAGAGGGCTACGACGCAGCCGTGCCGCTCGGCGCGCTCGATCTTGCGGTCGACGCCGCCCGCTCGGTGGTGGACATTCCGATTGTCGGCCCGGCGGAAGCCATGCTGCATATCGCGTGTCTGCTGGGCGACCGTTTCGGCATTCTGGTCTATTCGGAAACTTCGCTCGTTCTGTGCCGCCGCATCGTCAAGCGCTACGGCATGACCGACAAGATCGTCGGCTGGAAAAAGAGCGGCTTCCATCTGCCCGACATCATCGGCAACCGCGACCAGTTCTTGAAGAATTTCGTCGCCCATGCGCGCGAACTCGTGGAAGAGCACGACGCCGAAGTCATTCTGCCGATGGGCATCACCCAGTGTCCGGTTCACGTCAATCCGGACTGGCTGGCCGATCAGCTTGGCGTGCCGGTCGTGGAAGGCATAGGAGCGCCGATCAGGCTTGCAGCCATGCTGGTCGGACTCAACCTGAAGCACAGCCGCAAGCACTGGCCGCGTTCGCCGCTGTTCCCGCCGGCCAAAAAAGCTTAACGCGCGCCGGCGCTTTGCCGGCCTTTTGCTCGTTTAGCGAGGTCGACCGAGCCACGATTTCACCATACCGGCGGTGGCGAGCAGGAGCGTCGCGATGGCCGCCGACATGATGGCGATCCGCATGGCGTCATGGCTTACCGCCAGACCCAGCCTTTGCGGATCGATCCACTGCGCCAGCACGATTGCGAAAAGAATCAGGATCGCATTGCCGACTGGTCCGAAACTGCCCGCCCCCATGACGCGATGCACGATCGCGCCCGCCATGGCGGCCATCACAAGAGAGGCCAGGACAAGAAAAATGAAATCCTCGTCCCGCAAACAGGAAATCACGAAGTAAATTAACTGCATGAACCACACCTTTCCGCGCATAGAGCCTGCGAGGAGCACTGCGTAACGAAATCTAAGCCATATCGAACCTCAACGCACCAAGACTAGGGAAAAGCGGTAAATTTCCAGTTTCGGAAACTCACCGCTTTCAAGTCGAATTCGCTTTTTTACTGGCTCGTCGCTGTTTCATGTGGGTAGCGTGTCCAGCACCCCTCCGGCGATGAGGTAGACCATCAACTTGAGGTTGCGCTTGCTGCGATAGCCTTTTGCCTTGCGTTTGGCGGCCTGGACGTTTCCGTTGATGGCCTCCAGAAGTCC
>CANJWR010000152.1 GCA_947478455.1 Beijerinckiaceae bacterium
AACCTGCATGAAGCTCAAAGTTCCATTCTACCATTACATCGGCGCACGCTTCGGAATCAGCGGACCCGAAATCCCGCCCCTCCCGAGACTCCTCCGTCACGCACCGACTTGAAGCCGGATACTCGCGCCCGGAAATTTGCCCCGGTTACACGCGGCCGCCCTCAACTTCGCGGGTATGACTGATACGCATGACTGCCTCGGCTCCTTCGTTTCGCGTGCGGTAACACAAGAGGAGTTTCCCGCGCGTTAATGGTTCGAAGCGGGCGCGATCACGGCAAATGAAAGCTTTGTGGTGGCAATTGGGCCAAACCCCGCCTTGTTGATGAAGGATGGATGAACGCCCGCCTTACCGCGGTGCGGCAGCGCACAGGCCACTCCGGGTGATTCTTTCCGAAACATGGCGATTCGGGGGGCGCCGGTAACCAAAGATTAAGGCTCTGTCTTAACAATGGCTCCACGTTCACCTTGTTTCGTAACGGGGTGGCCGGCGGGCCTCGGGGTGAATCCGGAGAATCGGTTAGCGACTTTAGTTAAAGTGTTACATGAGAAAAATGACTCAGGCTTCCGATGTTGTTTTTCAGTCGCTTAGATCGAAATCAGGAGATTTTCATGCTGAAGCTTGCCAGAGGGAATCATAGTTTGTTAACCATTGCGGCGTTAAGGTTTACGAAGCCGGAATGCCATGGGCACATGCCCGACAGCGAGCCGTGCTTCCGCGGTGCGTTGCGAAATTCTCTTCGCGTCGTGAGCCACGGGGCAAGGGTGGGGACCTGACATGCGCGTATTATTGATCGAAGACGACCGCGCCACCGCGCAGAGCATCGAACTGATGCTCAAGTCGGAGAATTTCAACGTCTACACCACCGACCTCGGTGAGGAAGGCATAGATCTGGGCAAGCTGTATGATTACGACATCATACTTCTTGATCTGAACCTGCCCGACATGTCCGGTTACGAGGTGCTTCGCACCTTGCGCGTCGCAAAGGTGAAAACACCTATCCTGATTCTTTCGGGCCTTGCGGGCATCGAGGACAAGGTGAAGGGTCTCGGCTTCGGTGCCGACGACTATCTCACCAAGCCGTTCCACAAGGACGAACTGGTGGCCCGCATCCACGCGATCGTGCGCCGCTCCAAAGGCCACGCTCAATCGGTCATCACGACGGGCGATCTCATCGTCAATCTGGACCAGAAGACCGTGGAAGTTTCAGGCGCCCGCGTGCACCTGACCGGCAAGGAATACCAGATGCTGGAGTTGCTCTCGCTCCGCAAGGGCACCACGCTCACCAAGGAGATGTTCCTGAATCATCTCTACGGCGGTATGGACGAGCCGGAGCTCAAGATCATCGACGTGTTTATCTGCAAGCTCCGCAAGAAGCTCGCCAACGCGAGCCAGGGCCGCAACTATATCGAGACCGTCTGGGGCCGCGGCTATGTGCTGCGCGAACCGACCGACGCGGACGAACGCATCACCGCCTGACCACTCAGGCAGCACTTACAAAAAACCCCGCTTTTGGCGGGGTTTTTTTATGCCGGACGGTGGGTCTGTCCGAAGACAGCGGGCAAGAAGGCTCAGCTGCCGCCGGAGATCAGCTTGAGCGCCGGACGGGCCAGCGCGACAGGCGGCGAAGCGATTGTATCCCGGCGCGTGCAGATCGACTGATGTTTCGGGTGCGGCTCCAGCCGATCGCAAATGCCCACGACAGATTCCGTTGCGCCGAGCGCCAGATAGCCATCCGGGGCCATCGCGCCAACGAGACGGTTGAGAACTTTCCGGCGCAGATCGAGATCGAAATACAGAAGAACATTGCGGCAGAAGATCACATCGAATGCGCCGAGCGGCTGAAAATCCGACAACAAATTGAATTGCCGGAACTGCACACGGGCGCGCAAATGTTCCGCCACGCGCCACCTGTCGCCCTCGCGGTGGAAATAACGCAGCAACTGGTTGATCGGCAGACCGCGCTGAACCTCGAATTGCGTATAGACGCCCTGCCGGGCTGTTTCGAGCGCCTGTTCGGACAGATCCGTTGCGAGGATCTCGACGCGCCAGCCAGCAAGCCTGCGGGCCTCCTCATCAAGAATCATCGCCAGCGAATAGGGTTCCTGCCCGGTGGAGGCGGCCGCGCACCAGATGCGAATGTGGCGCTTGGCGGCGCGCGCCTCGACCAGATGCGGCAGAACCACATTTCGAAAATGATCGAATGGGATTCTGTCGCGAAAGAAAAAGGTTTCGTTGGTCAGCAGAGCCTGAATGATTTCACTTTCAAGCACCGGGTCGCCTGACTTTTCAATCCTCGCGAACAAATCCTCCGCAGACGCCATACCATATTGTTGCGCTAACGATTGAAGACGACTCTCGACGAAATAGAGCTTGTCGGCATCCAGAGCGACGCCCGAGCGTTTTGCCAGAAATGTTCGGAAGCGGTTCAGCCATTCACTCATGCGCGCAGCCTCGATTTGAAGCCGCGGATGAGGTTGGCGGTCAGTAATCCGATTTGATCAAGCGGCAGAATTGCGCTCGCAAGGCCTGCGGTCGCGACCGCGCCCGGCATGCCCCAGACAACGCTGGTTTCAGCGTCCTGAACGATGACGCTGCCGCCGCTGTCGACAATTTCCCGAGAGCCCTCAAGGCCATCATTGCCCATGCCGCTCAATACAAGACCCAGCGTCGCGGGGCCGTAAACTTTTGCAGCGGACCTGAACAGAACGTCGACGGCAGGCTTGCAGAAGTTCTCTGGCGGACCGTCGAAGTAGCTCATGATCGCGCCGACAGGACCTCGCGCAAGCCGCAGATGCACATTTCCGGGCGCGATATAAATATTGCCGGGCTTCGCGATTTCGCCATTGCGAGCAATGGAGGTCGGGCGGTGTGTCAGCCGTTCCAGATAGCCAGAGACGACCGAGGCGAAGTCGTTGGGCATGTGCAGAACAATGAAGATAGGCACATTGTCCGCATAGGGCGACAATGATTCCAGCACTGCGGCAAGCGCCTGCGGGCCGCCGGTCGATGCGCCGATCGCCACAACACGCGGCGTCAGCGTCGAGAACCGCCGCAACTGATGCAGCGGCGCAGCAGAATGCGGCTCCGTTGAGGTGGGCCCTGTCAGATTCAACTTGCCTGCCACTACGCAACTCCGGCTGGCCACACGGAAACGAAATCAGACGAGACCAATTTCCTCAAGCTTCGACCGCATGATCTGCTTGTCGAATGGCTTCATGATGTATTCGTCGGCGCCGGCATGCATGGCGCGGGCGATGTGAGAGACATCATTCTCGGTGGTGCAGAACACAACTTTCGGCTTGGCGCCACCCGGCATGCGGCGCAATTCCCGCAGAAATTCAAAACCATCCATGACCGGCATGTTCCAGTCGAGCAGGATCGCGTCGGGCATCAGAAACGAACAGGCGGACAAGGCTTTCTTGCCGTCTTCCGCTTCTGCGGTCTGAAACCGCAGATCTTCGAGAATGCGTTTGGCGACTTTGCGGATGACCGAGGAATCATCAACGACGAGAATCTGTTTCATGACTGATCTCCTATCAAGAGGGAGGCAGGTTTCAGGATGGTGTGTGACGTCCGAATTCCAGCAATGAATCCATGTCGAGAATGGTCAGTATTTTGTCGCCAATCTGGTGAACCTCACGCACGAGGCCAGCGCGAACAGCGTGCATGTTCGAGGGAATCGCAATCTGTCGTCCTTCGGGCAACGGCACGACTTCGCGCACTTCGTCGACGACCAGCGCAAAATCCTCGCCGCGATGTTCAAGACCGACCGCAATCGGACTAAGACTGGCTTCGCCGCCTTCGAGTCCAAGGCGCCGTCGCAGACTGATCGCCGTTACAATCTTGCCGCGCAGATTGACAAGTCCCATTACTTCGGGCGGAGCGAGTGGAATGTGTGTAATTCCAACCGCGCGAAAGATCGTCCTGACATTGGCGATCGGAATGCCGAGGATCTCGCCTGCCGCCACGACGGTGAACACACTGCGATCAACCGCAATCGCCGCAATGCCGCGAGGATCAGCGTCGCGCTCCAGAATCGAATGCCCGGCATAGGTCATGCGGCGACTCCTGAAAGAAATGCGCGTTCGATGCCTTGCAACGTCAACGGATCAACCCGAAGGTGTTGTTTCAGCAGTTCGAGCAACGCATTGCGGTCGAACTTGCCGACAGCAGCGACCATTCCGGCGGCGCTTGCAGCTGCGACGATATTAGGACCCGCATAGGCGTCGATGGCGATGATCGGCATTACGTGCCTGGCCGGATCTTCGCGCAGACGCTGCGCCAGAACATATCCGTTCATACCAGGCATTTCGATGTCGGTGACCAGCGCGTCGAAGACAAAGCCGCGCTTGGCGAGATCAAGAACCTCTTCACCGGATGCAGCAGTGCGGACTTCATAGCCGGCTGCGGCAATGACCGGCGAAAGCATGTCGCGGAAAAATGGCTTGTCGTCGACCAGCAACACCGTGAAGCGTCGCGCATTGCCGCGCGCAAACGCATCGGGTCTTGCAATGCGCATGTAATATTGCAGATCTATGATCTCGGTCGCCTCGCCCGCAATGGTCGTGGAGCCGATAACGGCTTCGGTTTTGCCCGCGATCTCGATGACCATCGCATCTTCGACGATGTCGACGATTTCTGACACAAGCAGGCCCATCGGCTCGCCGCCAAAGCCGATCACCAGCACATGTAGGCGATCCAGATCGGCGTGCGACACGCGGCCAATGTCGACCACCGGCATCAACCGACCCAGATGATGGATGGCCTTCATGCCGTCGATATCCGCAACATCGTTCGGCAATACGGTTTCAATTCGCGAGACAAGCGAGAGCGGCAGAGCCTTCAACGGCCCCGCACCCGCACGAAAGACCACAAGGCGCGTGCTGGCCGATGGCAACAGTGCAGCAACAGTCTGTGCGGCATCGCTGTAGTGATTGGCGAGATCGAGACCGATATGGGTAGCAAGACCATTCGGGTTCAGGATCAGCACAACGGAGCCGTCGCCCAGAATTGTGTTGCCGGAAAAAACCGTCAGATGCGACAGCGAGCGACCCAGCGGCTTGACGACGATTTCCTGAACGTCAGACACCGTATCGACGACGACGCCGAAGGCGCTGGAGCCGAAGCGCATGATGACCGCGAGACGCTCTTCTTCCGGCGCTTCGGGCTCGCCTTCGAGCTTGAGCAGCGTGCGCAGATCGATGACCGGTATCACGCTGTCGCGAATGTGCAGCATCAGCGCGCCCTGCACGCTTTCGAGCCTGCTGGAGTCCTCGCCCCAGATCGCCACGGCTTCCACAACTGCGTGCTGCGGCAAAGCGAAACGGTGGCCCGCTGTGCGAACGATCAACGCTGGCGCGATAGCGAGGGTCAGCGGAATTTTCAGCGTGAAGCTGGTGCCCTGGCCGACTGTTGTCCTCAGCGCGACAGTGCCGCCGATTGCCTCGATATTTTCGCGGACAACGTCCATGCCGACGCCGCGGCCGGAGACGCTGGTGACTTTGGCGGCCGTCGAAAATCCCGGTGTAAAAATGAAGCGCGAGATTTCGTCATTCGACATGCGGGCGAGTTCGGCCTCACCCGCAAGACTCATCAAGAGTGCTTTCTGGCGAATGCGCTCGATATCAAGACCTCGACCGTCGTCGCCGACCTCGATGGTGATGTATCCGGAATCGTGCGCGGCTGCGATGCGGATCGTGCCGGTTTCGCGTTTGCCGGCCCGTATGCGTTCGGCGGGTGTTTCAAGTCCGTGATCGGCGCAATTGCGGATCAAGTGAGTGATCGGATCGCGAATAAGTTCGATGAGCTGGCGATCGAGCTCGGTGTCTGCGCCAGTGGTGACCACATCGATGCGCTTGCCGAGTTCGTTCGACAGATCGCGAACCAGACGCGGCAAGTTCGAGAACAGGCGATCAATCGGCTGCATGCGCGCATGCATGACGCCTTCCTGCAAATCGGTCGTCACGGCCGAAAGGCGTTGCAGGGGCGCCTTGATGACGTCGTCAGCTCGATGGCGGGCGATTTCGAGCAACTGGTTGCGCGTCAGCACAAGTTCCGAAACCAGCGTCATGATGCGTTCCAGCGTGCCAACCGTCACCCGGATGGTGGCGGCCTCACGATGGTGCTGGGGCTGATCGGCGGATGAGCGCCCCGGCTCGGCATGGGCCGCAATGCTCGCGGGCGTCGTCTGCACGGGGGTGGGTGCGGGGGGCGTGAAGGGCGCAGGCACCTCGACGGCGCGCGCTGGCGCTGCCGGAATTTCGGAGACGGGCGACGTTACAGCTGGCGCCATTGCGTCGCGGGCCGCTTCCGCCTCTATGTCGTGGATAAGCGCGGCGTCGTCGCCTTCCGGCTCTTCGCCTGTGGATTCGAGCGTCGTGAGGATGAACTGTATGCGGTCAATCGCCGACAGGATCAGCGTCACCATGCCAGGCGAAGCCGGCGCACCGTCTCGCAATTTTCCAATCAGGGCTTCGGCGGAATGGGCGACTTTTTCGAGTCGCGGGAGACCAATGAACCCGCAGGTTCCCTTGATCGTATGAACGAGCCGAAAGATGCTGCCGATGATGCGAGCGTCCGAAGGATCGCGCTCGAACTGGACGAGCTGCGATTCCACGACCTCGATATTCTCGGCCGTCTCGACCAGAAAGTCTTTGAGTAACTCGTCCATTTACACGCCCGCCGGGGGAGCGATACGCAACACCCCGACAGACTTTGGCTGAATTGGGTTAAGGGAGACTTGCCGAAACAACTAATTCGCGTTCAGGCGGCAACTTCCGTGGTCTCGACCTTCGCGACAGCCGGAACAGCCGAAATCAGGATGCGTTCGGCGTCGGCGTCGACCGAGACCTCCATGCCGGCGGCGCGCGCCACGAGGCCGGTGTAATAGGCCTGAATGCCGTGGGCATCGACCGAGCCGTTTTCGGGCTCGCCCGCGAGAAGCGCCGGAATGCCATGGGCGACGCGGGAGTTCGGCCCCTTTGAAACAATGGTCACGGCGGTCGTGTCGCCGTCGCCGGTGATTGTCACATTGATCACGCCGCCGCGCGGAATGGCGGCTGCGGCGATCAGGCAAAGGTTGAGGATCAGCTTCACCTTGTTCTTGGGCATCAGCACCCGCATGGCGTTCCACTCGAGCTTCGTGCGGTCATCCGCCAGAAGGCCGCGCGCAACGCTCTCGGCGTCGCCGGTGTCGATAGAAGCGCCTGCGGAGCCGGCGGCTCCGAAAGCCAGACGGCAGAACTGCAGACGGGCGGAAGCCGTTTTGGCGCTCTTCTTGATCAGATCGACCGCGAAGGCGCGCATTTCGGCGTCTTTTTCTTCTTCCAGAACCTCGAGTCCGTTCACGATAGCCCCAACCGGGCTGATCACGTCATGACAGACGCGCGAGCAGAGAAGGGCAGCGAGGTCGAGGGCATCAAGGGAAAAGACGGACATGGGAGGTTCCGTTCGAGGAAGCGCCGAAGTGCTGGCGATGAGGAAACATGAAACGACCGGATCGAATCAACTCGGCACATGCTACGCGCAGACGCCCGGCAAGTGAATCATGACAATCCGGATGACCCATCAGACCCGGCGATCGTTAACGGACCGTTACCAAACAAAAAGACCGGCGCATGGCGGCGCCGGTCTCTTGAGAACCTAACAGGATCTGCTCAGGCAAGAGTTTCCTTGAACAAGGCCAGCGTGCGCTCCCAGGCGGTTTTGGCCGCATTGGCCTCGTAACGAGCCTGTTGGGTATCGTCATTGAAAGCGTGGTTCGCGCCTTCGTAGACATAGAGCTTGTAGTCGATCTTGGCGGCTTTCAGGGCTGCTTCGAAATCAGGCAGCATCGCTCCGAGGCGCGTATCGAGTTTGGTGTCGCCGTAGTTGGCAAGCAGCTTCGCCTTGATCTTCGGAACATCCGCTGCCGCCGGCGGAGCGCCGTAGTAGATGACGCCAGCGTTCAGCGTCGGGTTGGTGACCGCCATCTGGCTGATGACGCCGCCGCCCCAGCAGAAGCCGACAGACCCAACCTTGCCGTTGGAATCGGCGCGCGAGCGCATATATTCGACCGCCGCATTGGCGTCGCCGGTCACCTTGGCGTTGTCGAGTTTCGGATACATTTTCATGGCTTCGTCTTCGTCGGTCGGGCTGCCCCCGAGTTGCGACAGGAAATCGACCGCGAGCGCATTGTAGCCATCGGTGGCGAAGCGACGCGCGAGATCCTGAATGTGCGGATTGAGGCCGCGATTCTGGTGAACCACGATGACGGAGCCGCGCTTGCCGTCGGCCTTCGGCTTCGCCAGATAGGCTTTCACGTCGCCCGAAGCGCCCTTGTAGGTCACCTTCTCGACGATGATGCGCGCGTCATTCTCGGCAATCGTCGCAGCCAGCGCGTAATTCGACTGCAGCAGCGGCAGAAGGGCCGTTGCGGCGCCGACGCTGCCCACGATTTTCGCGGCGCGCTCCAAGAAAAGTCGGCGATCAAAATGCGAGTGTACGAAGTCGTCGTAGAGATCAATGATACGCTGGTCCATGCGGGTTCCTCCTCCAGGATGGAAGTCTCTTATAGCAATTTCAAAGAAGGCCGGTCATCACGACCCGGCGATGAGTTCTTTTGCGCGGCAACATGATCAGGCGAGCGTCAGCACGATCTTGCCGATGTGCAGGCTGGTCTCCATCCGCTCATGGGCTTTGGCGGCGTCACGGAACGCAAAGGTGGAATCGATCAGGGGCTTGATGCGACCGGCTGCGACATGTGGCCAGATGTGCTTTTCCAGCGAAGCCGAAATAGCTGCCTTCTGCTCCACCGTGCGGGGGCGCAGAGTCGAACCCGTGTAGGTGAGGCACTTGGCCGAAATGGGCCTGATGTCGAGCTGGATCTTGTAGCCCTGCTGCGAGGCGATCTGCACAATGCGGCCATTCTGGGCGGCTGACTGGAAATTGCGATCCACATAGGGGCCCGCCACCATGTCGAGAATGACATCGACGCCCTTGCCGCCGGTCTTTTCCTTCACAACGGCGACGAAATCCTCGGTCCTGTAATTGATCGCCACGTCTGCGCCGAGCTTGCGGCAGGCCTCGCATTTTTCCTCGCTGCCGGCGGTAACGAACACCTTTGCGCCCCAGGCCTTCGCCAGCATGATCGCCGTCGTGCCAATGCCGGACGAACCGCCGTGAACCAGCAAGATCTCGCCCGGATGAAGGCGCCCGCGATCGAAAACGTTGGTCCAGACCGTAAAGAATGTCTCGGGGATCGCCGCCGCCTCGATCATCGAAAGGCCCGTCGGGATCGGCAGCGCGATGGACTCGTGAACCGTTACATATTCCGCATAGCCGCCGCCATGGACCAGCGAGCAGACCTTGTCGCCGTGCTTGAAGCGGGACGCCCCTGCCCCGACAGCCGCGACTGTTCCGGCAACCTCAAGGCCCGGAAGGTCGGACGCGCCGGCTGGCGGGGGATATTTGCCGAGGCGCTGAGATACATCAGGCCTGTTGATGCCGGCGGCCTCGACCTTGATGAGGATTTCACCCGGGCCTGGCTGCGGCACAGGGCGCTGCTCGGGCTTCAAAACTTCGGGACCACCGGGGGTCGAGATGGCGATGGCCGTCATGGTTGAGGGAATGGGCATGTGGGGCTCCTCGAAGGGGCTGGCGGAAAGCCGAAAGACGCCCCGGTGGTATAGTCGGCTCGCCTCCAAGGCAATCGGCTCGGTGACAGAAGACCGCTTCCGGCCTAAATTCGCTCAGTAATGTGGAGCTGACCATGGCAAGCGCAGACGATGATCCCTTCGGGCTTATGCCGGTGAAGAAAAAACCTGCCCACGAGATCGGCCAATTGCTCGATACGCTTTCTGTCGGGGAAATCGACGAGCGGATCGAACTCCTGAAAGAGGAAATCGCCCGCCTCGCTCTTGCCCGAACCCAGAAGGAAGCCTCGAAAAACGCCGCGGACGCCTTTTTCAAATCCTGAATTGGCTCAAGCGCCCGGCGCCTGCCCCATCCGGGGAACCTGTTCTGTTTCGATACGGGAATGTGGCATTATTTTAAATTGCCTTTAACCGCAGATTAAGGATTCCAGTTTATTAAATTAATCATCCTGATCCGTCAGGATCTCTGAGTGGCTCCTGTCACTCTGTTTGACGCCTCCCTGTTACCAACTTCAAGAGCCGCCTCTGCGCGGCTCTTTTTTCGTTGCTGGGGGCGGTTTTGCGCTCCCCCAGCCGAAGCCTTCAACGGTCGATCAAACCTTTGGCATTTGCCAAATTCACCATTCGGATTAACCTTAAGAAAAGCTAAACGCCCGCTTTGGATCGTTTGGCGCTAGTATTGCTGATGTAGGGTCATGGATGTGGCCTGGTCCCATAAGGCGACAGCGGCGGCGGTACGGGAGTCGATTGGAATATGGCGACAATGACGAATTTCCCCGATCAATCGCGGAATACGGTTTCTTTCGCCCAGCGCCTTGCTGCGTCGGATAAATTCAAGACCCTTTTCAAGGACGGCATGGCCCTCGTCGAGGAAGCTGCCGCCTATCTGGACGGTCAGGGCCGCATCGACGCCAAGTCTCTCGCCCGCCTCGATGCGCTGGCCTATGCGTCCGAAAGCATGCGCCTCACCACCCGCCTGATGCAGCTCGCCTCCTGGCTCCTGCTGCAGCGCGCCGTTAACGAAGGTGAACTGAGCCCGGTTCAGGCCGCCTCGGACAAGCAC
>CANJWR010000153.1 GCA_947478455.1 Beijerinckiaceae bacterium
GCGCCCGCCCATCAACCGCAGGCCCATGGTGGAGAAATCCGGCAAGGTGATTCGCAAACCGGTCCGGCGCGACAGGAATACGCCCAGCGAGGGATCGGTCGCAGAAAGCCATTCGCCCGGCCGCACGGGATCGTTGCCCGCGTAGGTCCGGTGGGCCTCGCCAGCGCGGCGCGCCAACTGGACGCTGCCTTCGCCGGTCGCCAAAGTATCGGTGCTTGACGGCAATGAACCCGGCTGCAGGAAGCCCGGCAGGGAAGGTCCGATCCCGGTCAGGCCCACGAGATAGAACATTGCCACCGCGACGACCGCCAGCAGAGCCAGCGTCCAGCGCTTCGGCTTCTGTTCGGTCTGCTGTTTGCGCGGTTCGAATTTCAGGACCTGACGGATCGGCTCGTCAGGATCGACCGGCTGATGGGCGTCCCCATCTGGGGTCGCCAGCCCGGCCTCCGGTCGCGTCCCACGTGGTTGCGCCAGCGATAGCGACAACGGCAATGGCTCGACCGCCACGCGCCCGAAGGCGGCCCGCAAGGCGTCCGCCTGCTTGCGCCAGGCCTCGACGCGGGCGGCGTCGGCAGGATTTTCCGCCAGCCAGGATTCGATTTGAGCTGCCGGGACGCTACTGGTCTCGTGATCGGCGTAAGCCACCAGATCGGCGTCGGTAATCGTATGCCCGACGTGTCTCATTTCACGATACGCAAATGCGGATGGCGATTGCCGTTGCTGCGGTCCGCCATCATGCCGGGAGCGTCGAAAATTGCCGCCAGCTGAATCCGCGCCCGCACCAGTCGCTGTACGAAAACCTCGCGCGGAACGCGCAGGATTTCCGCCGCCTCGTCGTACGTGAACCCTTCCAGCGAAACGAGCAGCAACGCCGCACGATCATCGGGCGGCAAGACATCGAGCGCACCCGCAAGCGCGCCAGCCGGGTCGCCCTGATCGGCTCGGCCGGTCGCGGCTGCCGACTCCTCCGGCCGCACGCCGGAACCGGGGCGCACAAAGGCAGGCCTCTTCAGGCCGAGGAGATAAACATCCACCACGGTCGCGTATAGCCAATGCGCCAGCGTTGCGCGATCAAGCAACCGCTCGCTGCGCACGGCGCGCAGAATCGTTTCCTGAACAACCGTATCGGCAGATTCCAGACGCACATCGGGTTCGCCGGAGACGAGCGCCCGCGCAAACCGCCGCAGACGCGGCGCAATGCGATCGACATCCTCCCTGAACCCCATCAACCCGATCCCTGTCAGAAATGCCCCGACACCGCTGCCCGCAGGCGTCGCAACACTCATATTCTAGAACACCGGGTCGGGATTGCCTATGGGCCAGCCCTGCGCCAGATGTGGATCAGACCCGGTCTCAACAGGCCCACAGCACCTGTTGCGGACCGGGAGCCTCCCTTGCCAACAGGGTGCGCACGGCTTAAACGGCCCGCTCCGGAGTGTTTGTCTGAAGACTGACAATTACCGAATGGATCACAGATGACAGACGCAAAAAGCGCCGTGAATGCGGCCCTTGGCGGTATTTTGACCGGTAAACGCGGCCTCGTGATGGGTGTCGCCAACAACCGCTCGATCGCCTGGGGCATCGCCAAGGCGTGCCACGACGCCGGCGCCGAGCTGGCTTTTACCTATCAGGGCGAGGCGCTGGAGAAACGCGTCCGTCCGCTGGCTGCCGATCTCGGCGCACAGGTGGTCGGACATTGCGATGTCACGGACGCCGCCAGCATCGACGCTGTCTTTGCAGAAGTGCAGCGGCTGTGGGGTAAACTGGATTTTCTGGTTCATTGCATCGCGTTCTCCGATAAGGACGAGCTGACGGGCCGCTATGTCGAAACCAGCGAGGCGAACTTCACAAAATCGCTGCTGATTTCGTGCTATTCGTTCACGGCTGTTGCACAACGTGCGGAAAAGTTGATGACGGACGGCGGCTCGCTGCTGACGCTGACCTATTACGGCGCGGAAAAGTGGATGCCGCACTACAATGTCATGGGCGTCGCCAAGGCCGCGCTTGAAGCCAGCGTTCGTTATCTGGCTGCCGACCTCGGCGAGAAGAACATTCGCGTCAATGCGGTTTCGGCCGGCCCGATCAAGACGCTCGCAGCGTCCGGAATCGGCGACTTCCGCTACATTCTCAAGTGGAACGAATACAATTCTCCTCTGCGCCGCACCGTCACCATCGAGGAAGTTGGCGAGACGTCCGCCTTCCTGTTGTCGCCCATGGCGCGCGGCATCACCGGCGAAATCCTCCATGTCGACGCCGGCTATCATGTGGTGGGCATGAAGAACCCCGCCGCGCCTGACATTTCGGTCGTCGGCAAGGACTAGGACCAGATGGGCCCTGCGCGCGTCATTCCGCCCGCGAGGCTTTACTTCCTTCGGCATGGCGAGACCGACTGGAACGCCGAAGGGCGCCTGCAGGGCCAGCAGGATATTCCGCTGAACAGCCGCGGGCGCGAACAGGCCGCACGCGCCGGCAGGACGCTGCGCAAGCTGGTGGCGAAAGCTCGCCCGGACGGGGCGCCGCCCGACTTCATCGCCTCGCCGCTCGGCCGCACCCGCGAGACGATGGAAATCGCCCGCAGCGCCATGGACCTCGATCCTGCCGCCTACGCGATTGATCCCCGCCTGAAGGAGCTGTCTTTCGGGACTTGGGAAGGCCTGACCTGGCCGGATGTCCAGGGACTGTCGCCGACGCTCGCCTCCGGCCGGGAAGCCGACAAATGGAGTTTCGTGCCGCCTGCCGGCGAAAGCTACGCCATGCTGGCCGAACGAATTACGCCCTGGCTTCACGAACTCACTCGCGACACGGTGGTGGTTTCTCACGGCGGCGTAGCCCGCGTTTTGATGGCTATCATCGGCGGCCTGCCGATCGAACGAGCCCCCATGGTGGAAATATGGCAGGATCGACCGGTCATTTTTGCAAACGGACGCTTTGACTGGGTCTGACGCGCCCTACATTCATCGGATATTCAAACCAGGCTAGGCATATTGCGGCCATCGTGAGTTGCTATGCGGAGGGCCTGCGTCTAGGTTTCGCGCCACGTTTCGGCGAGGCCAGCGGAAACAGCGCTTGATAAGCCTTGCCGCGCAGGCAAGCGCACGAACGAACCAAGATACCCGTGATCGACCCGCGCAGTGGTTGCCGGAACGCCGATTGCGACGAGGACCGGACGCCGATTGCAATGAACCAGAACGACAATGTGCTGTCGGAGCGTCCCGGGTCCGAATCCGAAATTTCCTCGACTGCGGTCCTGCCGACAGCGCCGGTTCCGGCCGTCTTGCGCGGCCCCGCGCGCCCCGATCTGATCCGCGACGAAATTCTGGCCGAAATTTTCTCGGCGTCCGCCGCCGCCCATGCCGACGACATCTGCATGATCGCCGGCGACCGCAGGATTTCCTATGCAGAAGTAGATGCGCTCGCGACCTCGGTGGCGCGCGGCCTCATCCGCCATGGCATCGGGCCGGGCGGCGTGGTCGGCCTCTGGATGCCGCGCGGAATCGACCTTCTGATCGGCCAGATCGCCATCGCCAAGACCGGCGCCGCCTGGTTGCCGTTCGACGCCGACGCGCCGGTGGAGCGCATCGCGGTCTGTCTGGAAGACGCCGCCGCCCGCGCACTGCTGACCGACGAAGGTTTCGCCACAAAGGCCGCTGGTCGTGTCCATTGCGACGTTCTGAAGGAAGCCGATCTGGTCGACAGTTCGGACGAATTCGAGGTCGACGCCCGCGCCGCCGGCGCAACGCCCGATCATCCCGCCTACATGATCTACACGTCCGGCTCGACCGGAATGCCGAAAGGCATCGTGATCACCGGCCGCAACATTTGCCACTATCTGCGCGCCGCCAACGAAATCTACGAACTCACGGGCAAAGACATCGTGTTTCAGGGCGCGTCCGTCGCCTTCGATCTGTCGATGGAAGAAATCTGGGTGCCCTATCTGGTCGGCGCGACGCTCTACGTCGCCACGCCGCAGATCATGGGCGAGGCCGACCGTCTACCAGACATCATGGAAGAGGCCGGCGTCACGGTGCTCGACACGGTGCCGACCCTGCTGGCCATGTTGTCGCGCGATATTCCCTCGCTGCGGGTGATCATTCTGGGCGGCGAAGCCTGCCCGCCCATCATCGCAACCCGCTGGTGCCGACCGGGCCGCAAGATCTTCAACAGCTACGGCCCGACCGAAGCCACTGTGGTGGCGACCGTTGCGGAAGCGAAACCTGACGAAACCGTCACAATCGGCGGTCCAATCCCCAATTATACCTGCTACGTGGTCGACGACGCCCTGACGCTTCTCAACACCGGCGTCGAGGGCGAATTGCTCATCGGCGGTCCGGGCGTCGCAAAAGGCTATCTGGGCCGGCCCGATCTCACCGCAGAGAAATTCGTCCCGAACCCGTTCGCGCAGGGCGGGGTCGATCCGGTTCTGTATCGTTCCGGCGACGCCGTAGTGCTGGATCCCAACGGCAACATTCTCTTCCGGGGCCGCATCGACGATCAGGTCAAGATTCGCGGCTTCCGCGTTGAGCTTGGCGAGATCGAGGCAAAACTCGCCGATCTCCCGGGCATTTCACAGGCCGCCGTCGTGTTGCGCAATGACGACGGGATGGATCAACTCGTCGCCTTTCTGGTAGCCGAAAAAGACGCCGAAATCGAGCCGAAGAGTCTCCGCACTGCGCTGCGAGATACACTACCCGCCTATATGGTGCCGGCGCGGTTCGAGCCCATGGGAGCCCTGCCGCGTCTGTCATCCGGCAAGGTCAACCGCAACATGCTCAAGACGGCGGAGCTGACGGCTCCGGCCGCCTCCACGGACGAGCAGGAAGACCCGCGCACCGAAACGGAAGCCGCCCTGCTGGCCGCCGCCAGGCGCGTGCTGCCGCCCCAGACCATTCCGTTCGACGCGGATTTCTTTACCGACCTCGGCGGCCATTCGCTGCTGGCGGCGCGCTTTGTCTCGGTCGTTCGCGAAACGCCGTCGCTCGCCGGGATCACCCTGCAGGACATGTATGCGGCGCGCTCGTTGCGCGCCATCGGTGAATTGCTCGACAAGAAGGTCGCCCATATCGGTCCGCCGCTCGACCTGTCGTTCGAGCCGCCGCCGCTGATGCGCCGCTTCTGGTGCGGACTGGCGCAATTCATCGCGCTGCCGTTCATCCTCGCGCTGATCACTGCCCAATGGCTCGGCGTCTTCGTCAGCTACATGCTGCTGACCGATGCGGAAGCCACCCTGATTCAGGAAATCGCCTCGCTGCTTGGCGTCTATGTGGTCATCAATATTCTGACGATCATCATCGCGATTGCGGCGAAATGGATCGTGCTGGGACGCACGAAGCCCGGCCGCTATCCGCTATGGGGCGTCTACTATTACCGCTGGTGGCTCGCCCAGCGCTTCCTGGCGCTGACCCACATGAAGTGGTTTCAGGGCTCGCCGATCATGCGGCTCTATCTGATCGCGCTCGGCGCAAAGGTCGGCGACAACGCCATTATAGGCGACATCGAAATCGGCGCGCCTGATCTCGTGACGATCGGCGAGGGAGCCAGCGTCGGTTCGCGTCTGAAGATCGCGAATGCGCGGGTCGAAGGCAACGAACTCATCATCGGCCATTGCGAGATCGGTCCTGATGCCTACATCGGCACGTCCTGCGTGCTCGAGGAAAACGTCGTCATCGGCCGCGGCGCCGAGCTCAAGGATCTCTGCTCGCTGCAGGCCGGGCAGCAGATCGCCGAACTGGAGATCTGGGATGGATCGCCGGGTCGCAAGGTCGGCATGGTCGACGAGGCGGAACTCGATCCGCCCTCCACCACCACACCCGGGCGTCAGGCGACCATGACGTTTCTCTACACAGTGCTGCTGCTGGCGATTCCTCCTTTCAGCCTGCTGCCGCTCTTCCCGGCCTTCTGGGTTTTCGACCGCGTCGACGAATTGCTCGGCATCTCCGATCTCGACCGCATCATCTATCTTGCCTCGATCCCCCTGATGGCCTGGCCCACATCCTTCGCGATGGTGCTGGTGACGGTGGGGCTGATCGCGATCTTCCGCTGGACGGTGCTGCCGCGCGTGACGGAAGGCACCTATTCGGTCCATTCTTGGTTCTATTTCCGCAAGTGGACCGTGGCGCTTTCCACCGAGATCATGCTCGAGGTTCTGTCGTCACTCTATGCGACGGTTTACATGCGCGCCTGGTATCGCCTGATGGGCGCAAAGATCGGCAAGGACGCCGAAATCTCCACCAATCTGGCGGGCCGCTACGATCTCGTCGACATCGGCGAAAAATGCTTCATCGCCGACGAAGTCGTTCTCGGCGACGAGGACGTGCGGCGCGGCTGGATGTACCTGAAACATGTAAAGACCGGCCCACGCGTGTTTGTCGGTAACGATGGCGTGGTGCCGCCGGGATCGGAAATTCCCGCCGGCGCCCTCATCGGCATCAAGTCGAAGCCTCCCGCCAATGAACTCATGTCGCCCGGAGACACATGGTTCGGCTCGCCGCCTATCAAATTGCCAGTCCGTCAGCGTTTCGACACCGGCGCCAATTGGACCTACGAGGCGCCGCGCTGGAAGAAATACGCCCGTGCGGTGTTCGAAGCTGTGCATATTTCGATCCCCACCATGCTGTTCATCACCTTCGGCACGTGGGCGGTGGAATTTCTTGCACCACCGCTTCTGGCGGGCCGCTTGTTCCAGCTGACAGTCATCTTCATCGCCTGTTCGGTCGCTATCTCGATGGCCCTGATGGCGGTCTGCATTATCGTCAAATGGGTCACGATGGGCCGCTACGAACCGGTCGTGAAACCCATGTGGTCGTGGTGGGCGATGCGCACCGAGGCCGTTGCGGTCATGTACTGGGGCATGGGGGCGAAAGTGCTGCTCGATCATCTCAAGGGCACGCCGTTCCTGCCCTGGGTGTTGCGCCTTCTCGGCACGAAAATCGGCCGCGGCGTCTACATGGACATGACCGACATCACCGAATTCGACTGCGTGCATGTGGGCGACTACGTGTCGCTCAACGCGCTATCGGCCTTGCAGACGCATCTGTATGAGGACCGCGTCATGAAGGTCGGCCGTGTGCGTGTCGACAGTGGCGTGACGGTCGGCGCAGGATCGACGGTCCTGTACGATACCCGAATCGGCCAGTTTGCGCGCCTCGGCCCGCTGACGGTCGTCATGAAGGGCGAGGAAATCCCCGCCAATTCCGAATGGGTCGGCGCGCCTGCCGTCCCGACGATCCATACGGGCGATCCGGTTGTGGTGAAGGCGGCGTAGGCCGCCTCACCGAACCGAAGGGGACAGTTTGACCCCCCGCCCCGCCATCCCTAAAACCCGTCGCATGTCGCCCGGGGTTCGCCATGTCGCATAATACGTTCGGCCATCTGTTCCGCGTCACAACCTTCGGGGAAAGCCACGGGCCCGGCATCGGCTGTATTGTCGACGGCTGTCCGCCGCTGATCGAACTCGAGGCCGCCGACCTACAAACCTATCTGGACAAGCGCCGCCCCGGCCAGTCGCGCTTCACCACCCAGCGCCAGGAGCCCGATCAGGTCCGCATTGCGTCGGGCGTGATGCCGGATCCGCGCACCGGTAAGCAGGTCACCACCGGAACGCCCATCGGGCTGCTCATCGACAATGTGGACCAGCGCTCAAAGGACTACGGCGAGATCAAGGACCAGTATCGGCCCGGCCATGCCGACTATACCTACGACGTGAAATACGGCATCCGAGACTATCGCGGCGGCGGGCGCTCGTCTGCCCGCGAGACAGCCATGCGGGTGGCGGCGGGAGGCGTCGCCCGCAAGGTCATGGCGGGGGTGACGATTCGCGGCGCGCTCGTGCAGGTCGGTCCGCACAAGATCGACCGCCAAAACTGGGACTGGAACGAGATCGACAACAACCCGTTCTTCTGCCCGGATGAAAAAGCCGCAGCGCATTGGGAAGCCTATTTGGACGGCATTCGCAAATCCGGCTCGTCCTGCGGGGCGGTGATCGAGATCGTCGCCGAAAATGTGCCCCCCGGTTGGGGCGCTCCCGTCTACGGCAAGCTCGATTCCGAAATCGCCTCCGCCTTCATGAGCCTCAACGCCGTCAAGGCCGTCGAGATCGGTGAAGGAATGAACGCCGCCTGCCTGTCGGGCGAGGAGAACGCCGACGAGATGCGGATTGGCAACGACGGCAAGCCGCTGTTTCTGTCAAATCACGCGGGCGGCATTCTGGGCGGCATTTCAACCGGACAGCCCGTGGTGGCGCGCTTTGCGGTGAAGCCGACATCCTCCATTCTCACCACGCGCCGCTCCGTCGACCGCTTCGGTCAGGACGTCGAAATCCGCACCAAGGGTCGTCACGATCCCTGCGTGGGAATCCGGGCGGTGCCGGTGGGCGAGGCCATGATGGCGCTGGTGCTGGCCGACGCTTTTCTGCGCCATCGCGGGCAGGTCGGGCAGAGCGCCAGCTGGCCGTTCCCGCGTCCCTGAAACTGGAGGCGCCTTGGCGACGCGAGACGCCGCCGGAAATGCAGCGCTGCCCATTCTGGTCTATGCTGATCCGGCATCATGCACAGAACTGGATCGACGCCATGCGCCTTCTCCCGATTTCAGTCTCGCTTGCAGCCATATTCGCAGCCTCTGCGGCCAGTTCCGCTGACGTGCTGACGTCGCACTTCATCAATGTCCCGGGCAAACCCTGTTACGCGCGCACATACGACGCCGAACACCTGCGCAAGAACCCGCGCCAGATGGTGCGGCGGATCGAGGTCGATTTCGACCGCCGAAATGCAGACGGCAAACCCAACACGTCTCCACAGAAATTCGAACTCGGGTTCGCGTTCCAGCTCAAAAAGGGAACCGACTGGTACACGGGCAATGCAATTTGCGCCGTCAAAGGCGACCGCATCGGCTGCTTTCTGGAAGGCGACGGCGGCGAGTTTACATTGCGCGCCAGCGGCAAGAGCTTGCGCCTAGACGCCGACAAATTCGGTCTTCACCTCGAGGGCGCAAAAGACTTCGGTGAAATCGGCGGCGATATCAGCGACGATAATGTTTTCATTCTGCCGGCAGCGCCGCGTGCGCAATGCGATGCATCGACGGCGGATGTGCGTTGACGGTTAGTGTGCCGTCATCAGAGTCATCACATGCGCCGCGACTGAACGCGCCAGTCCTTCGAGATCGTAGCCGCCTTCAAGCAATGACACGACTCGACCGCCCGCATGTTTGTCGGCGACGTCCATCAATTTGGCCGTCACCCACCCGAAGTCTTCTTCCAGAAGATTGATATTGGCGAGCGGATCGCGCCTGTGCGCATCGAAGCCGGCCGAGATGATGACGAGGTCGGGTCTGAAGTCATGCAGGCGCGGCAGCACAACGGTTTCCATCGCCTCGCGAAACTGCGGCCCTGCGTCGCCGGCGCGCAGGGGCGCATTTACGATGTTGCCTCGTTCGCCTGTTTCGGTCTTCGCACCGGTGCCCGGATAGAGCGGCATCTGATGCGTGGAGGCGTAAAGCACACTCGGATCGGCCCAGAAAATATCCTGCGTGCCGTTGCCGTGATGCACATCGAAATCCACGATGGCGACGCGTTCGGCCCCGAACATCTTTTGCGCATGGCGCGCCGCCACAGCCGCATTGTTGAAGAAGCAAAAGCCCATCGGGGTCGCGGTCTCGGCATGATGGCCGGGCGGCCGCATGGCCACGAAAGCATTAGCGACCCTGCGGGTCATCACCTCGTCGACCGCCTGACATGCGCCCCCCACCCCGTGCAGGGCCGCATCCCATGTGCCGGGGCTCATGGAAGTATCGCCATCCAGCGCCATCAGGCCCTCTTTTGGCGAAGCCTCTTCGAGACTGCGCACATAGGCTTCCGGGTGGACACGCGTGATGGCGGCTATCTCACCGAAAGGCGCGCGGTCGCGAATCAGGGTCTGGAAGCGCTCGTTTTCGAGAATGCGCTCGATGGCCCGGATACGGTCGGGTCGCTCCGGGTGGTCCGGGCCCATATCGTGTTTAAGTGCAGAGGGATGGGTCAGAAAAAGTGTACTCACAAGCCCTGCCGTCGTTTTGAGCTTTCCGATCGGACATTGTCGCCGCACTGGTAGCGCCGGTCCGTCCGTCGAAGGTTGTTAAACGGTCAAGCTGTAACCCGCAGGACACAGCCCGTTCATTACGTTGGGTCAACCTTACCGAAAACTAAGATTATGGTAAGGAAATTCCTAATAGGATTGGACGACAATCAGAATCAGGGCTGACGTAATGAATTTCAGGGGTCTCGTGGTCGCGGCGGCTTTGTCCGTCGGTCTGGCCGGCTGCAACTACAAGAGAGCTATGTCGGAAACTGGGTGACGGTATGAAGAAGGCGGCGTAACGGGGTTGGTGCTGAAGCCACCCGAACCTCCCGAAGGAGCGTTACGCCATGAACGAGGATAGAGTGATCCCGCTCCGCCATAAAGGCGAAATCGACGATCCGC
>CANJWR010000154.1 GCA_947478455.1 Beijerinckiaceae bacterium
ACTGAAATCCGCGATCTTTACGGCCTGTTGATCGACGGCATGCAGGGCGCGCGTGGTGCGATCCGCTCGGGCGGCGACGACGCCGGCAAGGGGCTCGAAGGCAACCGTCCCACACAGGAACCGCTGTCGCGCTATTCGGGCGTCGTGAAAGTCGGCGCTGATGGAACCGCGCAGGTGACGTTCGACATTCCGGCCTTCAACGGCAGCGTGCGGGTGATGGCGGCTGCCTGGACGAAGACGCGCGTGGGGTCCGCATCCGCCGATGTGATCATTCGCGATCCTGTCGTGGTGCAGGCGACCTTGCCGCGCTTCCTGTCGCTCGGCGATCAATCGCGCTTCCATATGCAGATCGACAATGTAGAAGGCCAGACGGGCGACTATGTGATCGATCTGGACGTGCATGGCCCTGTGACGATTCCGGCCAACGCGCTGCGGCGTTCGTTCAAGCTGGAAGCCAACGGGCGCACTGCAGTCACCGTGCCGGTGACGGCTGCAGGCGTCGGCACGGCGACCATCGATCTCAGGCTCACGGGGCCGGGGCTTTCGGCGACCCAGACCTTTGCGGTGAACGTGAAGCCCGGCACGGCTGATCTTTATCGCCGCACGGTGCGGGCGATTGAGCCCGGCACGAATGTGACGATCTCGGGCGATCTGGTGGCGGACTTCCTGCCTAACACGGGCGCTGTCTCGGTGGCTGTGTCGCCGATGGGGGCCATCGACGTTGCGGCGCTTCTGCAGGCGCTGGATCGCTATCCTTACGGATGTTCGGAACAGATCGTCAGCCGCGCGATGCCGCTGCTCTATGTCAACCGGCTTGCGGCAACCGAAGCTCTGGCGCTCGACTCGTCCGTCGAACCACGCGTGCGCGACGCCATTGAGCGCGTGCTGACACGGCAGGATTCGAGCGGAGCGTTCGGCTTGTGGAGTGCCGGCAGCGCCGACGATCTCTGGCTCGACGCCTTTGTCACGGACTTCCTGACGCGCGCCCGCGAGAACAAGTTCGAGGTGCCGCAACGCAGCTTCGAACAGGCGCTAGACCGGCTGCGCAATCAGGTCGCCAACACGACCGACGTGAAGAGCGGCGCCGGAGAGGCCATCGCGTATGCGATTTATGTGCTGGCCCGCAACGGGCGCCCGGTGATGGGCGATTTGCGCTATCTGGCCGACACGAAGCTGTCATCGTTCGAAACTGCACTGGGCCGCGCGCAGATCGGCGCTGCTCTGGCGCTTCTCGGCGACAGAGGCCGCGCTCAAACGGCCTTCGCGTCCGCCAGCGACCTTCTGGCGTCGTCGCGTCAGGGCCGTTATGCGCGGGCCGACTACGGTTCACGTCTGCGCGACGCCGCCGGCGTACTGGCGCTCGCTGCCGAAGCCGGCATCGAACGCGCGCAACTGATCCGCGCCAGTGATACGCTGAGCAGCGAACGCAACGCCTCGACCTATACGAGCACGCAGGAGAACGCCTGGATGGTGCTGGCGGCTGAGGCCATGTCGCGGGATGCTGCGTCGCTCGCATTGACGGTCGACGGCGCCGCCAATCAGGGCGCTCTATACCGGACATGGCGCGGCTTCAACACGGACAGCCGCAGCATCGTGGTCGGCAACGCCGGACGGGCGACAGCCCAGATGGTGCTGACGACATCCGGCAATCCTCTCGTGCCGGAACCCGCTGCCCAGCAGGGCTATCAGGTAGAACGCAGTTTCTACCGCCTCGACGGCAAGGCTGCCGATCCGGCGACGATCAGACAGAATGATCGCCTTGTAGTCGTGCTGAAAGTCACCGAACTGGAGGCCGCCTATGCGCGCCTTCTGCTCGTCGACAAGCTTCCTGCAGGCCTCGAGATCGACAACCCGTCGCTGTTCGACGGCGGTTCGATTGAAGGCCTCTCGTGGCTCAAGCGCGATATCGAACCGGCAAATATGGAATATCGCGACGATCGCTTCGTGGCGGCGTTTGACCGCGCCGGCAAGGACAAGGCTATCTTCACGCTCGCCTATATTGTGCGGGCTGTGACACCGGGTCGCTATGTGCATCCCCCGGCGACGATTGAGGACATGTATCGTCCGCAACGTTTCGGCCGCACAGCGTTCGGCACGGTCGAGGTCAGCGAGGCGCGCTGATGAGCCGTCGCGCCTTCGGGCTTGCGGGCCTTGTGATTGCGACGCTGGGGCTGGGCGTTCCGGCGTCTTGGGAAGCCGTCAAACGCCAGATGGGACCGCTCGATCTGGCGATCGTCGATCAGGGCTCCAGCATCGCGGTCGATCGCGACGGACGGTTGTTGCGCGCCTTCACCACGCAGGACGGACGCTGGCGCTTGCCGGTCGCCACGCAGGACATCGATCCACGTTTGGTCGATATGCTTATCGCCTACGAGGACAAGCGCTTTGAACAGCACAGGGGCGTCGATCCGCGCGCGCTTGTGCGCGCAGCATGGCAGCTTGTGCGCAATGGCCGCATCGTGTCGGGCGCTTCCACACTGACGATGCAGACAGCGCGTTTGCTGGAGCCGCGCGAGCAACGCACGGGCGCGGCGAAGCTGCGGCAGATTGTGCGGGCGCTGGAGCTCGAACAGCGTTTCACTAAAATGCAAATTCTCGATCTTTATTTTGCCCTTGCGCCGTATGGGGGAAATCTCGAAGGCATTCGGGCCGCCAGCCTCGCCTATTTCGGCAAGGAGCCGAAGCGACTGTCCTATGCCGAATCGGCCTTGCTGGTGGCGTTGCCGCAATCGCCCGAGACGAGACGACCGGATCGTTCGCCGGAGGCCGCACGCGCGGCGCGCAACCGTGTATTGGATCGCATGGTGCGAGCGAACGTGTTGACGCGCTCCGAAGCTGATCAGGCGAAGATCGAACCTGTACCGCGCGACCGCAAACCGTTTCCGGCGCTGGCGGCACATGTGACGGAAGCGGCGCATCAGGCGGAGCCCGAACGACGCGTGATGAGGTTCGCGCTCGACGCCCGGCTGCAGGCCTCTTTCGAAGTACTGGTGCGCGAGAACGCCGAACGTCTTGGGCCGAAAATATCCGCCGCGATTCTGGCCATCGATAATGCAACCGGCGAAATTCGCGCGCAGGTCGGATCGTCTGATTATTTCTCGCTGGAGCGCGCCGGCTCCGTCGACATGACGCAGGCCTTGCGGTCTCCCGGCTCGGCCCTGAAACCCTTCATCTACGCGATGGCTTTCGAAAACGGCATCGCACATCCGGAAACCATTCTGGACGATCGCCCGGCGCGTTACGGCATTTATGCGCCGGAAAATTTCGATATGAAATTTCAGGGTCAGGTGACGGCGCGACGGGCGCTGCAGCTGTCCTTGAATGTGCCCGCCATCGAGCTTTTGTCAGAGGTCGGGCCGGCACGATTGCTGGCGCGGTTGCGCAATGCGGGCGCGGAGATCGTCATCGGCGGCGATGCTGCGCCGGGGCTGGCGATCGGACTGGGCGGACTGGGAATTCGCCTGAAGGATCTGGCGCGGCTCTATGCAGGTCTGGCGCGCGGCGGCGACATGCCGGACCTCACGTCGCGTCTCGATCTGCCAAGACCCGCTGCATCGCAGCGACAAATCTCGGAGCCTGTCGCCAGTTGGTATGTGGCAGACATCCTGCGTGGCGCGCCGCCGCCCGCCAATGCGTCGGGCGGGCGCATCGCATTCAAGACCGGCACGTCCTACGGTTATCGTGACGCAGTTGCGGTTGGCTTCGACAAGCGCATGACGATTGCGGTGTGGTTCGGGCGGCCGGACAATGGCGCGGTGTCGGGGCTTGTGGCGCGTCAGGTGGCTGCGCCGGTTCTGTTCGATGCCTTCGGGCGCGTACCGGGCGAGCCGGAATCCATTCCGCGCCCGCCGAACGTGCTGATCTCGACCAGCAGCGGACTGCCGCCGCCGCTACGCAACCTGCGCAAGGATGCGCCCAAGACCATCGCCGCGACTACCATCGCGCCCTTGAAGATCGCCTATCCGCCCGATGGCGCTCGGGTCGATCTGGGGCTTTCACAGGGCAACTCCGCACCGCTCGCCCTCAAGGCGCAGGGCGGCGCGCTGCCGCTGACCTGGATGGTGAACGGCGCGCCGGTCGGCGGACCCGATCCGCGCCGCCAGACAAGCTGGAAGCCGGATGGGGCAGGGTTCGCGCGCCTTTCGGTCATGGATTCGAAAGGCGCGACAGACAGCGTCGTGGTCAGGCTGGAATGAAAATCAGAACAGTGCCCGCGCCTGTTTCAGCAACCCACTAAAGGGCCGGAACACAAACTCAACCTTGTGTCGGCCCGGTGGAATTTCAACCGCACGGAACAGGACGTCGGCGCGCAGGATTTCGGCAGGCGCACCATCGACAGTCGCGGTCCACCACGGATGCCAGACATCTGTCAGCACCACATAGCCGCCCTGTGGCGCGTCCGCGTCCACCATGATGCGCGTGTTGGCGTAGCTATCTAGATGCGCGGTTCCGGCAGCGCGAGGCGTCGCGGCGGTGGCAGGAGCGTTTTCCAGCAGCACCGTGCGCCGGTAATCGAAGTCCGGCCAGACGCCGGTCCTGATCATGTCGTCGAAGTCGGCCTTGCGGGCTTCGGTGGCCAGCAGCACGCGCGGCAGGGCGCGCGTGTTCTCGTAGATATAGGCATCCTTGGTGCGCGCGATCTGCATCAGATCGCCGGGCTGGAACTTTTTGTCGAGTTCGGCCGCCGGAACACCGGTGGCGATCCAGCGCACGCCAAGCAAATCCGCCATGGTCGACCGATAGCCCGGAAACAGCGGCGCAAACTTGCGCTGCTCGGGAATTGCCACATGGTCGATGGCACCCGTGGCGAGTGAATAATTTTTCGACACAATCGGATTGTAGCCGAGCCAGTGGTCGAGATGATGCACCATACCGGCGTTCGGCCATTCGAACCCTACAGCGCCGAGCTCGACGCGATCGCGGCGATCCGGCTCGGCGGTCTCCCTGATGCGCTGTTTCAGCAACGCAATCGTTTCGTTCGTCGTGTCGGGACGCAAGACGTCATAGGCTTCGGGCGGCAGCGCGGTCGATTCGTTGGGCCCATTGCTGACGCCGAGATCGAGAATCATCACGATGGCGACGACGAACATCAGCACCGTTTCGTTGCGACGCCCCAGCCGTGCGCCTGTTGCGAGAACAAGGCCGGATACCGCCAGCAGGATCGCGCCGAGCTGCAACGCCGGCATGGCCTGATCGAGACGCCCCTTGTCGTAGGCTACGAAGGCGCAGAGGCCGAGCAGGAACACGACCGCCGCCACTTCAATTGCAGAGCGCGTGCGTGAAGGGCTTTTGTTGTCGGTCAGGATGCGATGCACGCAATATCCGCCGACGATGGCGACAAGGCCACCTATCGGGAATGTGGCGTCTGCCGGACGACGAAACAGACTGATCCCGGGCAGCTGAAACGCAAGTTTGAAAAACGGCGTGAAGTCTCCCACCGCAAACAGAACCATCGCGATCAGCGCAAGAGTGAAATAGCGGATCTTGCGTTCGCCCAAACCGCCGCGCACCAGACCGAATGTCACGATGGCCACAAACGGAATGGCGCCCGAATAGACATCGGCCATGTTGCGGGCGAGCGCGATCTGGTTCGGACCCCAGATTTGCGATGAGGGCGGGCCCCAGTAATCCACCATCGGCCCATCGGTGCCGAACAGATTGGCCACGACCCAAGTGAGGAATGACGGCGGCGGCAGCGAGCCATAGGCGGCGCCCTGATAGCCGATGTCGACGCGGCTCGATTGTTCGGCAATCGCAATCGTCAGCGCCAGCGGCACGATAACGAGCGCAAAGCCTGTGATGCTGGCGGCAGCGAGCGGGGCGATCCATGACCTGATCCGCGCCCAGCGACCTTCGCCGGCGCACATGCGCCAGACCACATAGCCGGCAAGAATCAGCGCGCACAGATAGGCGATCTGGTCACGGCCCAGCACCATGAAGGCCGCCGTCACGCCGGCGGCAATTCCGTAGAGAATCGATCGACGATCCAGCGTGCGCGCCAGCAGCCAGAGCGTGACGCCGAACCAGCAGAAGCTGATCACCTCACCGGTGTGCTGCACGCGCCAGGCGGCCGAGCCGCCATTGGCGAAGGCGAAAGCCGCCACCATGGCGGCCGCCGGATGCCAGCCACGATCGAAGCAGAACATGATGATCGCGAGGCCACCAACCCAAAGCATCGCAAAGGTAACAGCGTCGACAGCGACAAAGCCCGGAGCCGAATTGAGATAAGCCAGCAGCAGATAGGGCGGTGAGAAGATCTGCGATTGAGGATCGGCGATCTGGGCGTGGCCGGCGAAAATGTAGGGGTTCCAGAACGGGCTTTCTCCCGCTTGAAACGAGCGGGCGAGAAATTCTATCTGGGCGAAAAAATGCGCCTTGGCGTCCCACGGAATCGTGACTATGCCGCTGAGCCAGGGTAGGGCCAGCGCCAGAGAGCCGAGAGTAAACAGGAATATCGTGACCCCGAGGGCCTCGGGGTGGTTCTGATCGTTCGTCGGTCGCACCAGCAGATCACTCCTTGGCGGACCCCTTCTGGCTGGCGGAATCGACATCGATCATATGGCCAGCCCGGTCTCGCTTGGCCGCTAGATACATCACGTTCTGGTCCGTCTTGCGACCCAAAATGCGCTGGTGGGAGTCGACTTCGAGGCCGGCGGCCTCCAGAGCGGCGATTTTTTGCGGATTATTGGTCATGACCCGCACCCGCTTGACGCCCAGCTGGCTCAGCATGGCGGCGGCGAAATCGAAGCCGCGCTGGTCGTGGTCGAAGCCCAGAACCTCGTCGGCGTCGTAGGTGTCGAAACCCTGGGTCTGGAGCTTGTAGGCGCGAATCTTGTTGGAGAGGCCGTTACCGCGCCCTTCCTGATCCAGATAGAGCAGCACGCCGCCCTCGTTTTCGGCCATGAATTTGGCCGTGTGACGGAGCTGGTCGCCGCAGTCGCATTTCAGGCTGCCGAAGAGATCACCGGTCAGGCAGGCCGAATGCAGCCGCACCGTGACCGTGTCGTCGAAATCGGGCTTGCCGACAATAACAGCCACCTGATCGCGCAGGCCCTCACCGCCCCGGAAGACCACGAATTCGGTGTCGGGCGCGCCTTCCAGCGGCACAGGCGCGCGGGCCACGATGTGAAGGCTCGCGACCGTGGCGGCGCGGTATTGCTCGATGGCCGCGGCCTCGACCTCAATCAAGCCCGCCTGCGCCACCGCAGGGCCGGCGACCTTGGCAACCACGATAGCCGGCAGAACCAAAGCCACGCGGGCAAGTTCGAGCGCCGCCTTGTCGAGCCTAGTGAGGGCTGCGACCGGCGCATCGAAGCGAGCACCGACCTGCAGGGACAGGGTTTCGATGCGGCCCAGATCGAGGCGTGGCAGCGCTATGGCACCCGGCGACGTCCGGTCGAATCCCAGCCGGCGCAGGCGCGGGGCCGGCAGGACGAGGCGCGAACGCTCCCGGGCGAGCGGCTGCAGCCAGTCGGCGCGTTCGGGGCTCAACGCCTCGACCCCGATGGCCACGACCCGGGACCGCCCGGCGCGAATCATCACGGGCCTCCCGGCCCTAACTTCCGAAATCGCGCGCTCAACCTGAACCTGACTGATTTCGGAGACTGGAACTGAACTGGGCATAAAATCGTCGACCTGATTGCTGAACCCGCCTGCGTCGGTATCATCTGCCGGCCTTGTGGCCGTACGATGACCCCCAGATAGCGCGCGTCCGTTGTTATTGCACTAAGACTGTATATGGATTTGGCGGCGACGTGGATCACGCCTCCGGGAGGTAAATGTGTCGTCGGCCCTGAATTCCGAACAGTCGCAAATACTGACCCCCCTCCTGACAGCCGATCCCGGCAAACCTTTCGTCGTCGCCCAGCTTGGCCAGTCTCTCGACGGGCGCATTGCGACCGTCAGCGGAGAATCCCGTTACATCAACGGCGAAGCTGCGCTGGATCACCTGCATTTGTTGCGCGCCCATGTGGATGCGGTCGTGGTGGGCGCGGGCACTATTGCGGCCGACAATCCACGCCTCAACGTGCGGCGCGGACCCGTCCAGTCGCGTCCGGCGCGTGTCGCGATTGACCCGACAGGCCGGCTGGGGACGGACTATCGCTGGCTCGACCCCGACGGGGCCCGATGTCTTGTTGTGACGACAGATCCGTCGAAATCATTCGGACGCGCAGAAGTTGTCTCCGTGTCGCATCGGGACGGAATGATCGCCCCGGCGGATATTGTGGCGGCGCTGTTTGCGCGCGGCATGCGCAAGCTGCTGATCGAGGGCGGCGCGCGGACAATTTCGAATTTTATCGACGCAGGCTGCATCGACCGGTTGCATCTATTGGTCGCACCGGTGATCATCGGTTCAGGCAAGTCCGGGCTAGACCTTGCGCCGGTGGCGCAACTCGACCGCGCCATGCGGCCGCCCACGCGGGTTTTTCCGTTGTCGGGCGGCGATGTATTATTTGATTGCGATCTGTCAGGCGGCAGATGAGCCATTAAGGGGACTGCCATGAGCATGTCGACGACGCCAAGACCGGATGGTTATTCGGGCGCAGCCAAGTGGCTTCACTGGATCATGGCGGCCATTGTGATCTTCGTAATCCCGGCCGGGATTTCGCTCGACAAGCTGCCCGAAGGCCCGTTGCAGGATCGCATGTTCAACCTGCATCGCTCGTTCGGCATTCTGGTTCTGGCGCTGGCAATTGCGCGCGTGGCCATTCGCAGATCACGCGGGACGCCCGCTCCCTATGCGGGGCTGACGCGGTTCGAACAGATCGCCTCCACGGCGGCGCATCACACGCTTTATCTGCTGATCTTCGTGACGCCGCTGGTGGGCTGGGCGATGATGTCGGCCTATCGGGCGGAGGTTCCGGTATTCGGCCTGTTCAACCTGCCGCCGATCCTGCCGCAAAGCGACGCCACATACAAAATCCTGTCAGGCGTTCACAAATTCTGCGGCATTGTAATGGCATTGACCCTGTTTGCTCATGCGGGCGGAGCCTTCATGCACGCCTTCATCAAGCGCGATGGCGTGCTGCACCGCATGTTGCCGAACGCCTGGGGACCGGCGCTCGACAAGGTTCAGTCGATGCTCGGCAAACCTAACAGGTCGTAATGGCCGACCGCGCAGGTTGCAGCCGAGAGCCGCGCCCTGCGCCAGTCCTCGATGTCCGATTTTGCAACTAGGCCCGTTTCTGCGACGGCGTTTGCAAATCCATCCGACAGGGCGTTCATCAATTTGCGTTGCGCGGCGTCGAGCTTCCACGGCGTCGGATGTATAGTGACCGCATAGCCCAGTTGCGTCAGGGCCTTTTGCAGAACGTCCGTGGCGCGCGGGCCTGCGGCCTTGCCGAAGCCCTTGTCGGAGCCCTGATGGGCGTGAAAGGCCTGCACCATTGCGGCGTCCTGCGGATGGGCCGGCGACCAGCGATCCGTTCCGTCATAGGTGAGCACGGTGAAGAATGGCAGACGATGCGCTGCTAGCGCCTTGCAAAAGCGCTCGATCCAGTCTTCCGAAACAAGATCGAAGAAAGCTGCGGCAGTGACGAGATCAGCCCTGTCGGCGAGAAGCCTTTCGAGGTCTCTCGCGAGATCGACCTGATCGAAAGAAACCACAATGAATTTGTCGTTCTTTTGCAGATGCAGAACGCCTGACTTTTCTTGCGCCATGTCAGCCCAATTCTTCAGGGCCTCGCGCGCGGCGCTCAAAAGAGCCGGATCGTAGTCGACCAGCCGCCAGTGCTGCGTGGCTGCTAGATGCGGCGCGAGCGCCCGCAGATTCGACCCGGAGCCGCAGCCCAGATCGACAATTCGAAGCTCGTCGCGACCGGCGAAATATGCCTGCAGTTTCTCGCGCAGTTCGATGCTGCGCGCCTGATGATCGGCGGGCTCGCGCAGGGCGAGCCACTCTGGTGAGAAACCACTCATGCGATGGCCTTTCGGGCGACCTGTTCGACCACAGCGGCGACGATGCGCGCGGCGTCTTCCCAGCGCGGCAAAGTTTCCGCTGCGCGCCATGCATGATCCGACAATTCCCGGCGCAGAGCGGCGTCGCTCATCAGCCGACGCAAAGCATCGCCGAACGCGACCGGATCGCCGGGCGGAACCTTGATGGCCGCATCATCCGGCACAGTGTCGGCAGCCGCGCCGCCTGTTGTGGTCACTATCGGCAGGCCGCGCCCCAGACCTTCGGCCAGCGCCATGCCGTAGCCTTCGTAATGTGAGGACATGACGTAAAGATCGCTCGCATGATAGAGCGGCTGCAAAGCCGCAGAATCGCATTCGCCTACGAGTTCGATGCGCGATTGCAGGCCTGCCTGCGAGATCTGTTCGCGCAATGCAGCCGCACAGGCAGGCTCCCGGACG
>CANJWR010000155.1 GCA_947478455.1 Beijerinckiaceae bacterium
GCTGATAAACCAAGGCGCGGAAAGCCCGAGCGCCGCCTGAAAAAGATCCGTGTCACGCATGCATCAGAAAATACGCGGAGCCAGCGGAAACCAAAATATTCAACTTGTGGTTGAAACCTCTACCCACACGATTCAGCGAAGAGCCAAAATACATCGTAGTAATTTATCATCTGATCTCCGGCAGCCCTACTCTCGTTCGGGTGGGCCAAATGCAGAGTGTCGCAATTGGGTGAAGACGAAGAACCCAAGCGTTGGTCAAGGAACGGGCGTCCCAGAAGAATTGACGATAACATACTGTATTATATACACTTTAATTCGTTCTCCGCCGAGAGTCGCTTGTGTCATCAAAGCGTCATCTGATCGTCATAAGCCATACGCAACGGACCCCTAAACGTTCAGCTGACCTTCGAGAAAAGAAGAAGGCAAGGGTTTCGACCGTTCAGGTTCAGGTACTCAAACGACAAGAGGCGTCCCATGGTATTCAAGTTGATTTCCCGCGCTGCGGTTATAGCAGTTGCGCTCACCGGAGCGGCCTATGCCGCCGACATCGTCGGAGCCGGCGCGACCTTCCCGGCTCCGCTTTATGCAAAGTGGGCCGAGGCCTACAAGAAAGAGACCGGAACGGGACTGAACTACCAGTCGATCGGTTCCGGCGGCGGCATCAACCAGATCAAGGCCAAGACGGTCACCTTCGGCGCGACCGATGCTCCTCTCACCGCTGAAGATCAGGCCAAGGCCGGCCTCGTGCAGTGGCCGATGGTCATGGGCGCTGTTGTTCCGGTTGTGAACATTGAGGGCGTGAAGCCGGGCGAGATCGTTCTCGACGGGACCACGTTGGCCGATATCTTCCTCGGCAAGATCAAGAAGTGGGACGATGCGCCGATCAAGAAGCTGAACGCAAACGTCAAGCTTCCGTCGACAGCCATCACCGTAGTCCATCGTTCGGACGGGTCGGGCACGACCTTTAACTTCACCGATTACCTTGCGCGCGTTTCGCCCGACTGGAAGAGCAAAGTTGGCGCCGGTCAACAGCCGGAATGGCCTGCTGGCGTTGGCGCCAAGGGCAACGAAGGTGTCGCGGGCGCCGTCTCCCAGACCAAGAACTCCATCGGCTACGTGGAATACGCTTACGCCAAGCAGCAGAAGCTGACCTTCACCAGCCTGATCAACAAGGCTGGCAAGACGGTCGCTCCTTCGGCCGCGGCCTTCCAGGCCGCCGCCGCCAACGCCGACTGGGCGAAGGCTCCCGGCTACTACATGATCCTCAACGATCAGCCCGGCGAAGCTTCGTGGCCGAACACGGCCGCGACCTTCATCCTGATGTACAAGGAGCCGACCGACAAGGCTGCTGCGACCGACGCCCTGAAGTTCTTCGACTGGGCTTTCGAAAAGGGCGACAAGCTGGCCCTGGATCTCGACTACATCCCCATGCCGGATACGGTCGTGGCGCAGATCAAGAAGACCTGGGCTTCGGACATCAAGAACAAGTAAGCCGTTACGCTTCGTTTATACGAAGATTTTCCCCCCATCTCGGGCGTGAGCCCGGGATGTCTGGTCAAAAGGGGCTGAAGTGAGCGACACGAGTTTGAAGCTGGAGGCGCAGGAGAGCAGCTGGTCGAAGGGGGCCAGAGACGCCATCCTGAAGAAATTTGCACTCGGCGACACCATTTTCCGACGGATGACGTTTTCCGCCGCGATTTTTGTACTGCTGCTTCTGGGCGCGATTATCGGCTCGTTGATCTACGGCGCAGCGCCTGCGCTTTCCAAGTTTGGATTCGGGTTCCTGACCACCGAGCGCTGGAGCGTAGGGCAGGAAATCTTCGGCGCACTTTCGCCGATTTACGGCACGCTGATGACCTCGCTCATCGCCATGCTCATTGCCGTGCCGGTCGGCATCGGCATTGCGATTTTCCTCACCGAGCTTTGCCCGATGAGTTTGCGTCGCCCGATAGGCGTCGCGATTGAACTGCTGGCTGGTATCCCTTCTATCATATACGGCATCTGGGGTTTCTTCGTCCTTGCGCCGTTCCTGAAGGACCACGTGATGCCCTGGCTGGTCAATACGTTCGAGTCCGTCCCGATTTTGAACAGCATCTTTGAAGGTCCGGGCTATTCTTCAAGTCTGCTGACCGCAGGTCTTATCCTCGCCATCATGGTTCTGCCCTTCATCACAGCGATTTCGCGCGATGTGTTCTCCACCGTACCGCCGGTTCTGAAAGAAGCTGCATTCGGCATCGGCTGCACCACCTGGGAAGTGGTGCGCAACGTTGTCATCCCATACACGCGCGTCGGCGTAGTCGGAGGCGTTATGCTCGGCCTCGGGCGCGCGCTCGGTGAGACGATGGCGGTGACATTCGTGATCGGAAACTCGCACCGCATTTCTGCATCGCTTCTAAATCCCGCGACGACGATTTCGGCGACGATCGCCAACGAGTTTCAGGAAGCCAGTGGCATGTACACATCCGCACTTCTTGCGCTGGGTCTGCTACTGTTCGTCATAACATTTACTGTGCTGGCGGCGGCCCGCATCATGCTCGCGCGTCTCGCGCGCAACGCGGGAGCCTGACATGGCAGGTTACACTTCAAGAAAGCGCACGAGCAGCGTCATGATGGCGCTGTGCTGGGCGGCTACAATTTTCGGAATCTCGTGGCTTTGCCTGATCCTGGGCGCACTGCTGTGGAACGGCTTTGCAGGCCTCGGACTGAACGTTTTTGTGCTTGATACGCCTGCGCCCAACAGCGAAGGCGGACTGCGCAACGCTATCGTCGGATCATTGATCATGACGACGCTGGGCGTATCGATCGGAACGCCCATTGGCATTCTCGCAGGAACATATATGGCCGAATACGGTCGCTATTCGAAGTTGACCGACTATATCCGGTTCATCAACGACATCCTGCTGAGCGCGCCGTCGATCATCATCGGATTGTTCGTCTATGAGGTCGCGGTTGTGCCGCTGCGTGGGTTCTCGGCCATCGCCGGTGTCCTTGCCCTCGCGGTGATCGTGATCCCAGTGGTGGTGCGCACCACGGAAGACATGTTGTTGCTCGTCCCGGTTCAATTGCGTGAGGCGGCGTCCGCCCTGGGGCTGCCGCGCTCGCACGTGGTCAAGAAAGTGGCCTACCGGGCAGCCAAGACAGGCCTCATCACCGGCGTACTGCTGGCCGTGGCGCGCGCCAGCGGCGAAACAGCGCCATTGCTGTTTACCGTTCTCTCGAGCCAATTCTTCAGCCTGGATCTGACGAAGCCAATGGCGAACCTTCCGGTCGTCATCAACTATTTCGCCGGCAAGGGATACGACAATTGGGAGCAACTCGCCTGGACGGGCGCGCTGCTCATTACGATGGCGGTTCTCGTGCTCTCGATCAGCGCCCGTATTCTGAGCGCCCAGAAGGAAAAGAAATGACCGATATGACGCTCAACCCCGGCGCCAGCACTGCCGCCGTTCCGGGCGCAGGACTTCCCGAGAAGATTTCGGTCCGCGGATTGAAATTCTACTACGGAGACAATCTGGCGCTCAAAACCATCAACCTACCCCTCTACAGCCACAAGGTGACGGCTTTCATCGGGCCGTCGGGCTGCGGAAAGTCGACGCTTCTGCGCGTGTTGAACCGCATGTACGACCTTTATCCGAAGCAGCGCGCCGAGGGTGAAGTTCTGCTGGACGGGCAGAACATTCTGGCGCCCGGACAGGACATCAACATGCTGCGCGCGCGCGTCGGCATGGTGTTCCAGAAGCCCACGCCGTTTCCGATGACCATCTATGACAACATCGCTTTCGGCATTAAACTTTATGAAGACCTGTCAAAGAGCGAACTCGACGGGCGTGTCGAAAAGGCGCTGCGCGGAGCCGCGCTCTGGGAAGAGGTGAAGGACAAGCTCGGCGCCAGCGGTCTCAGCCTTTCCGGCGGCCAACAACAGCGTCTTTGCATTGCCCGCACTGTGGCGATCAAGCCGGAAGTGATCTTGTTCGACGAGCCCTGCTCGGCGCTCGATCCGCTCTCGACCGCCAAGATCGAGGAACTGATCGACGAATTGAAAGAGCACTACACGATCGCCATCGTGACGCACAATATGCAGCAGGCGGCGCGCGTGTCCGAATATACGGCGTTCATGTATCTGGGCGAACTGGTTGAGTTCAATCTCACGACGAGCGTTTTTACAGCGCCGGCCAAGAAGCAGACGCAGGATTATATCACCGGCCGGTTCGGCTGAAGACGGCAAGGATTTGAGGGAATTCGAATGACAGATCACACCGTCAAGGCCTACGATCAGGATCTCGCTGCGCTTGAGCGCACGATCGCCGAAATGGGCGGCATCGCCGAAAAGATGATGGCCGACGCGATAGATGCGCTGACCACCTTCAATGTCGATCTCGGACGCGCCGTTGTGGCCAGCGACCCGCAGCTAGACGCGCTTCAGCGCGATGTCGAGCAACGCGCTGTTTTGACGATTGCGCGGCGTCAGCCGATGGCGATCGATCTTCGCGAAATCATCGCCGCAATTCGCATTTCGGGAGATCTCGAACGAGTCGGCGATCTGGCGAAAAGCATCGCCAAGCGCTCTATCAAGATTGCGTCCGAGCCCCGCTTGCCGCGCGCCATCATCGGCCTCAAGCATATGGGCGAACTCGCTGCGCTCCAGATGAAGGACGTTCTCGACGCCTATGCGCAGCGCGACGTCGAACGAGCCCGCAGTGTCTGGGCGCGCGATGTGGAACTCGATGCGCTTGAGGATTCTGTGTTTCGCGACCTGCTGACCTTCATGCTCGAAGATCCGCGCAATATTTCGTTCTGCGCGCATCTGCTTTTCTGTTCGAAGAACATCGAGCGCGTCGGCGATCACGCGACCAACATTGCCGAGACGGTATTCTATCTTGTCACAGGGTCGAACCTTCCGGTCGATCGACCGAAAGGCCCGGGACATGATCAGGATGCCCTTCTTCGCGGAAGCGTTCCTGCACCAAAGTGAACACGCACATGAACCGATTTGATCTTGGAAGCGATAATCTCTCGGCCGGTCCAATCGGGCGGGGTGAAATGGAAATCCGCGACCGGCTGGGCAAGCACAGCACGGCGCCACGCGTGATGGTTGTGGAAGATGAAGCCTCGTTGTCGCTTCTACTTGCCTACAACCTCGAATCGGAAGGCTATCAGGTCGAGTCGGTCGATCGCGGCGACGAAGCGGAATTAAAGCTGAAGGAATCGCCGCCGGATCTGGTGATTCTCGACTGGATGTTGCCCGGCGTATCGGGATTCGAAATCTGTCGGCGCCTGCGGTCGCGGGAGGCGACGCGTTCCCTGCCGATCATCATGCTGACGGCGCGCGGCGAGGAAAGCGAGCGCATTCGCGGCCTCTCGGTCGGGGCAGACGACTATGTGGTCAAGCCGTTTTCGGTGCCGGAACTGATGGCGCGTGTGCGCGCGCTTTTGCGCCGGTCGCGTCCCGAGCGCGTCGCCAATGTGCTCTTGCAGGGCGACATTACCCTCGACCGCGAAACCAAGCGGGTTCATCGCGCCGGTCGGGAAATTCATCTTGGACCTACAGAATTCCGCCTTCTGGAATATCTGATCGAAAAACCTGGCCGGGTTTTTTCCCGCGCGCAGCTTCTGGATACGGTCTGGGGCATGTCGGCGGAAATCGACGAACGGACCGTTGATGTTCACATCGGTCGTTTGCGCAAGGCGCTTTCTCGAGGGCGCGAACGCGATCCGCTGCGCACCGTGCGCGGCTCTGGTTATTCATTCGACGAGACATTCGGGAAAAGCTGAACCGGAACCCCGGGCTTTCGGGGTTAGCACATCTCGCGGGGTGCCTGTAATTCCCGATTGAAATGCGCCCGGCGCGAAGCTACCATTTGCCCAGGCAAATGAAAAAACGCTTTGCGCGGGGATGTCGATGAATTTGAGGGAGATAAAGGTGGCTGCCGCTGTGGCGGCCATTGGCTTGGCGGTCACCGGGTGGGCAGTTCAGGTCGCGGCTCAGGACGCACAGGGCCTATACAGCAAAGAACAGGCTGAACGCGGATCTGCCCTGTTCACCGCTAATTGCGCGCAATGCCATGGCGCCCAGTTGCAGGGCGCCGAAGCGCCGGCGCTCATTGGACGTGACGTGATGGGCACCTGGATTACCGCTCAGGGCATTTTCGACTATGTTTCGGTCGCGATGCCGCCGTCTAGCCCGGGCCAGCTCGGCGAGAGCGTCTATGTCGATATTCTGTCCCATATCCTGGCAATGAATGGCGCACCTGCCGGTTCGAAGCCAATGGCGCTCGCGGATCTGCCCAACGTCGATCTGGTTAAAGCCACAGGCGTTGCTGCCGCGCCGGCGGCTGCGCCCACAGCACCCGCCACCGCCGCCGCTCCTCGCCTGCCGCAGGCCTTTACGGCTGGCCGAGTGCTTCCGACCGTTGGCGCCGATGGTGTCGTGCCGCCGCCTGCAGCAGCGGCCGCTCCGCCTGCTCCGAAACTGCCGCAGGCCTTTACGGCCGGCCGGCAACTTCCGACCGTCGCGCCATCCAGTGCGCCGTTGCCGTTACCCGGGCCCGCTCAATAGGACGCTATTGGCAAGCAGCTGCCAACAGGTCGCGCCAGAGGCTTTTGCTGAAGGCCGGTCGAATGTCAGGCCAGCGAGGCTGATCTCCGCTGCCGCTCGATAAAGAACTTTTTACGGGGAGACTTGGATGAATAAGACCTCACGATCAATGCTTCTTGCCACGGCGGCGCTTGTTTTGGCGGCGGCGCCGGCTATCGCGCAGGGCGCCCGGCAATATTCGCCGGTCACCACCGAAATGCTCCTGAAGCCCTCGCCGAACGAGTGGCTTAGCTGGCGCGGAACTCTGGACAATCAGGGTTACAGCCCGCTCGACCAGATCAACAAGAACAACATCAAGGATGTTGAGCTTGCCTGGGCCTATCCCATGCCGGACGTCGGCGAGCAGGAAAGCGCGCCGCTGGTCCATGACGGGATCATGTTCATTTCCACCAACAATTCCATTGTCGACGCCATCGACGCCAAGACTGGCGACCTGATCTGGGAATACAAGCACGCCTTCAAGGAACTTCCGCAGAGCTGGGCCTATCAGCGCAACCAGGCGCGCCGCCAGAAGAACGGCATTGCGCTCTACGGCAACAAAGTCATTCTGACGACCTTCGACGCCAAGATCATCGCGCTCGACGCAGCTACCGGCAAAGTTTCGTGGGAGAAGCAGGTTTTCGATCCGCAGAAGGGTTACAGCTACACCATCGGCGCGCTGGTGGTGAATGACATCATTTACTCGGCGATTTCCGGCTGCTCTATCGTCGGCACGGCTGGCGGCTGCTACATCACCGCTCACGATGTGAATACCGGTGAAGAGCTGTGGCGCTTCAACACACTCGACGATCCCAACAACCCGGTGCAGCAGGCCTCGTGGGGCGGCGTTCCGGCTGAAAACCGCTGGGGCGGCACGCCGTGGTCAACTGGCTCCTACGATCCGCGCACCAACACGGTGATCTGGGGCATCGGCATGCCGGGACCGTATCCGGAAGTCATCCGCGGTTCGGGTGCTGGCGACACGCTCTACACGAACAGCACGCTGGCTCTCGACGGCAAGACCGGCAAGCTGAAGTGGTACTATCAGCATCTTCCGCGCGACAACTGGGATCTGGACAGCCCGTTCGAGCGCGTGCTGATCGACGACGTGCAGGGCGGCAATACCCGCCGCATGCTGGTCACCACCGCTGGCAAGAACGGCATCACGTTCGGTCTCGACCGTGACACCGGCAAATATCTCTGGTCGAAGGAAACCATCTACCAGAACGCCGTGAAGTCGATCGATTCGAACGGCAAGGTTACGCTGAATCCGGAACTTATTCCGACCGCCGTCAACCAGCAGGTTCTGATCTGCACGACGACGAACGGCGGCAAGCTCTGGCAGACCGCTTCCTACAGCCCGCTCACGAAGGCCTTCTATGTGCCGGAAAATGAAGCGTGCCAGACACAGGCGCCTGCGGTGCAGGAATTCACGCCGGGCAACGCAATCGGTTCGGTCAAGTCTGGCCCGAAGGTCAATCCGCGCGGCATCGACAAGCCGGGCGTAATCTTCGCCCTGAACGTCTCCGACGGATCGATCAAGTGGAAGTATGAGGACCGTCCGGTTCAGACCGCTTCGGTGCTCGCTACCGGCGGCGGTCTGCTGTTCGCCGGCGACGCCGCGCGCAACGTGCTCGCGCTTGATCAGGAAACCGGCAAGGTTCTCTGGAAGCAAAAGCTCAACGCGCCGATCGGTGGGTTCCCGATGACCTACGCGATTGATGGCGTACAGTATCTTGTGGTTCCCACCGGATACAGCGCTACGGCTTCGGCTTCGGCGGGTCAAACCCCGGAAATCAAGCTGCCGACCGGCGCTGGCAACTCGATCTTCGTGTACAAGCTGCGCGGCAAGTAAGATCGTTTGAAATCTCGACACCGGAGGGGGCCAATGCGCCCCCTCTTTTCTATCTGCTTGCTGATGGCGACGGGCCGCCTCGTCGCCGGAAAGACAAGACCGCTCTGGTCGGGGACGAGAATGAGCTTCATGGATGCAGTGATTTCTCGCGAAATAAATCAGGCGCAAAACCTCGGGGAGCCGAATTCAGGGCATTCGCTCAAAAAGGCTGCGTTGGCAATTTGCGTTGCGTTCTCGCTTGTCGGCTCCTCGTCGCCCTCGTGGGGTCAGGCGGCAGGCGCGGTCGCGCCGCAATTATTTGAAAACTCACGCCCGCTGTTAGGCGATGTCATCCGTTTCTGCGTAGATGATTTCAGCGCAGGCGGCGCCTTCGACCGGGCTGTCAGTCACGCCATTGCCGACTCGTTGTTGGTCAAGCCGGTGTTTGTTCCGGCGCCCACCGGCTTTCCAATCGACGGACTTGGATATCTCGATGAGCTTCAGCTCATCATGTCGAAAGATTGCGAAGTGCTGGCCGGCATTTCTCTCACGCCTGGATCGTCGGAATCGCCTTTCCCCGAGTGGGCAACTGTGACTCGACCCTATGCGCAGACGATATTCGTGATGGCGACAACCAATGCGGACTACAAGTCGCTCGGCGATATTCCAGCCGGCAAAACGCTCGGCGCCGCCATTGGCGGTCTCGGTCTCAGCGCGGTCGTGACGTACAATCAGCAGCGGCCAGTTGAGCAACGACTGCGCTATCTGCCATACGGCGATCCGGAGCTTATGCTGAAGCGTCTGCTCGACGGAACGCTTTCGGCCATGGTGATCTGGCAACCGCAACTCAATCAGATCACAAAGGGCAACCCGGCGACTTTAGGATTGAAGATCGGTTCGTTGGCGCCGCTTAAACCGGTGATCACCGGCGTCGGCAATCTTGTATCGTCTCGCGATTCATTCCTTCGTTCCAGCATCGACCGCGCAATCGGGCAGCTCGTCAGTGACGGAACAATCGCCCGATTGATGAAAGAGCACGGTTACGAGGGCGTTCCGGGCCCCTGACGGGACTGGCTCTGCATTGCTTTTCAAATGACGTTTCAGAAATAAGATGGGGGATTGGATGACTGCAGCCGAAACAGGCGGCTCGCGCCCGGGTGCGGTCCTGTCCGTTGAACAGGAACAGGCCCGCATCGCGGGACTGATCGACAGTCTTAAACGCGCTCACGATGAAATTGGCCGTGTCGTGCTCGGCCAGCCCGATGTCGTCGAGCAAATGCTGATCGGTCTCATGAGTGGTGGCCATGTGCTGCTCGAAGGCCCCCCTGGCGTCGGAAAGACGTTGCTTGTGCGAACGCTTGGTGCGGTCACGGGTCTGTCGTTTTCGCGGGTTCAATTCACGCCCGACCTGATGCCTGCCGACATCAGCGGCAGCATGGTTCTGTCGCAGGATCCCGGCGGCGCAGCGCAACTCCAATTCCAGCCCGGCCCTATTTTTACGCAACTTCTTCTCGCCGACGAGATCAATCGTGCAACGCCGCGCACGCAGTCGGCCTTACTGGAGGCCATGCAGGAACACACGGTCAGCGTCGCCGGCCGCACGATGTCTTTGCCGAGTCCATTCTTCGTACTCGCGACGCAAAATCCATTCGAAATGGAGGGCACCTATACGCTGCCGGAAGCCCAGATCGATCGCTTTCTGCTGCAGATCGATGTCGGCTATCCGAACCGGCAGACCCTGTCTGAAGTGCTCGACCTGACAACCGGCGTCAGGGCTTCAAATCCGCAACAACTGCTTGCCAGCGAGGATATTCTGGCGATCCACGAATTTGTGCGCGCCGTTCCAATTGCTCCGCATGTGCGCGATGCAGTGGCGCATTTCGCGGTCTCGACACAACCGGACAGCCCCCACGCGACGGACGATGTGCGGCGCTAC
>CANJWR010000156.1 GCA_947478455.1 Beijerinckiaceae bacterium
AAGACATCTGGCAGGCAGGATTGAACTTGGTTCTTTAGACAAGCTCCGCTTGGCGCCTAATCTCAACCGGGCAGAGATCGTCGATGTCGATGCCAACGAGCTAGGTCGTCGCGCTATGGGCAGTGTCAGTGGCAGTTCCGTCGATCTGTTGCGCGCGCAAGTTTTCATTTTTGGTCTAAACTTTTCGCTTCCTGATCGGAAAATTTTCGCTATATAGAAAAAGTATATGACGAAAAGCAGACGCGGCTCAATGGCCATAGAGGCCTCAATCACGTTCGGACGGGAGGACGCCGCCAATATTGGCCGCGACCGGATCCGTCTGCTTCAAACCGTGGCCCGGGCCGGCAGCATCACGGCGGGCGCCAAGGCGGCGGGCATCACCTACAAGGCCGCCTGGGACGCGCTGGACGCCATGGCCAACCTTTTCGGGCAGCCCTTGCTGGAAACCCGTGTGGGCGGCCGCGCCGGGGGCGGCGCCAAGCTGACGCCGACTGGCGTCAAGGTCATCGAGGCCTACGACAAGCTTGAGGCTGAAATGGCCCGCGCGCTTCGCTCCATCGAACCTGACCTTGCGGGTAGCGGCGTGAAGCCGATTGATCTCATGTCGGGCTTTTTCATGCGCACCAGCGCGCGCAACGCCTTGCGCGGCGCCATTACGGAAATTTCATCCGCCACGCTGTCCGCAGAGGTCGCGGTCGAGGTTTCGCCCGGTACGACCATCTACGCGATGGTGACGAACGAAAGCGTCCGCGAGCTTGGTCTCTGCGTAGGGCGACAAGCCATCGTGCTGATCAAGGCGCCGTTCGTGATGATCGCGCCCGGCGAAACGCCTCCTGCTGTCTCGGCGCGCAACTGCATCAGGGGCGTGGTTCGTCGTTGCGAAATGTCCGGCGTCAGCGCCGAAGTCGTGCTCAATATTGGCGGCGGCAAGACGCTCGCCGCCTCCATCACCGCCCGCAGCGTCGAGGCGCTCGGCCTCGCGGTCGACAAACCCGCCTGTGCGGTTTTCGACGCCGCCCACGTCATCATCGCCATCGATTGAGTTTAGCGGAGGTCAGCATGCTGAAAGCCGGTTTCATTCGCGCAGTCCTGGCTGCGGCGGCATTGGCCATCGTTGTCGGAGGAGCCCGCGCCGAACGGACGAATGTGGCGGTTGCGGCTAATTTTGCCGATGCGGCTAAGGAAATCGCTTCTGCTTTCAAGATAAAGACCGGACATGAAGCTGTACTGAGCTTCGGATCGTCGGGGCAGTTGCTGAACCAGATCGCACAGGATGCGCCGTTCCAGGTCATGTTGTCGGCCGATGATGAGCGGCCCAGGAAGCTGATAGATGATGGCCTCGGAGTCGCCGAAAGTCGTTTCACCTATGCGGTCGGCAAGCTGGTTTTGTGGAGCAGGGCGCTCGACGGAGCGATTGGTGCAGAGACCCTGAAGTCCGGACGCTTCAACAAGATCTCGATTGCCGCGCCGGCTGCGGCTCCTTATGGGGTCGCGGCCATTGAGGCCATGCGGGGGCTTGGCGTCTATGATTCACTGAAATCGAAAACCGTTGAAGGCGCGAGTATTGCGCAGGCGTTTCAGTTTATCGACACCGGCAATGCGGAGTTAGGCTTTGTCGCACTGTCGCAATTGGCCGGAATTAAATCAGGCTCGCATTGGGTGGTGGATCAGGCGCTGTATACACAAATCCGTCAGGATGCGGTGCTTCTGAGAAAGGGAGCCGCCAATAAGGCTGCGGTTTCCTTCATGGCTTTTCTGAAAGGCCCGGAGGCTCGGTCGATTATCGAAAGATTCGGCTACGAACTCGACGAGAAGCGCTGAGACGATGGGCGAGCTTTCGGCAGAAATCTGGGAGCCCATATGGTTGACCCTCAAACTGGCGACTATCTCGACGATCATCCTTTTGATCATCGGGACGCCGATTGCGTGGAAACTTTCGCGAAGCGATGCGTGGTGGAAACATGTCGCCATGGCGATTGTGGCCATGCCGCTTGTGTTGCCGCCGACGGTTCTGGGTTTCTACATGCTGCTGTTGCTAGGGCCTTTTGGTCCAGGGGGGGCGCTGGCGAGCCTGTGGGGTGCGCGCACGCTGGCGTTTTCTTTCACCGGGCTCGTGATCGGGTCCGTCTGCTTTTCATTGCCGTTTGTCGTTCAGCCGATTCACAATGCTTTCAAGGCGATTGGGGAGAGGCCACTCGAAGTTGCAGCAACGCTGCGCGCCAGTCCGGCAAGGGCTTTCTGGACAGTCGCCATTCCACTCGCGCGTCCGGGATTTCTGACGGCAGCTATGCTGGGCTTCGCCCACACAGTGGGCGAATTTGGCGTTGTGCTGATGATCGGCGGAAACATTCCCGGCGAGACGAAGGTTCTGTCCGTGGCGATTTTCGATTTTGTCGAAACGTCGCGCTGGTATGAAGCCAATATTCTCGCAGGCGGCATGGTGGTCTTCGCTTTTGCGACGATTTTGTCGATGACCCTGATCGAACGTCGCGTCGCGCGGGACAATTCATGACATTGCTGGAAAAAATAATTTGCCGCTTTCGTGGCAGGTTCGGAGGCTTCGAACTGGACGCGGCATTCGAAGCGCCTGCAGTTGGCGTTACGGCGCTTTTCGGACCTTCGGGTTGCGGCAAGACGACCGTCCTTCGCTGCATGGCGGGACTGCAGAAAATCGACGATGGGCTTTGTCGCGTCGGCAACACTTACTGGCAGCAAGGCAAAATGTTTCTGCCGCCGTGGAAACGACCGATTGGATATGTCTTTCAAGAGGCCAGTCTCTTCACTCATCTGAGTGTTCGGGGAAACCTGCTTTATGGCGCTCCCCGGACCGGGGCGCGGCAGGGCGCCGTATCGCTCGACGAAGTCGTTGAGCTTCTGGGGCTGGGTCATTTGATCGACAGGATGCCGCGCAATCTGTCTGGCGGTGAGCGACAGCGCGTCGCTATCGGTCGCGCTCTTTTGTCAGAACCACGCCTCTTGCTGATGGACGAGCCGCTGGCGGCACTGGATCATCGAACGAAAGACGAGATACTGCCGTTTCTCGATCGGTTGCGAGAGCGGCTTTCGATGCCGATCATTTACGTCAGCCACGACATGAGCGAAGTCGAACGCTTTGCCGACCAGATCGTGCTTCTGGAAAATGGCAAAGTTATCGCCAGCGGTCCTCTGGGCGGCATTCAAAGCAATCCAGCGTTGGCGCTGGCGAGGGCGCGCGAAGCCTCGGTGAGCCTGCAGGCGAGAGTGTCGTCCTACGATGCCACTTACGGGCTGGCGACCTTGGACGTTGATGGGGGCAAGCTAGTTGCTCCGTCAGCTACCGTCGAGTTGGGCGCGCCTCGCAGATTGCGCATAGCCGCCGGCGATGTGAGCCTGACGCTCGAACGGCCCGGGCAGACCACCATTCTCAATATTCTGCGCGCGCGCATTGTGTCGGCGACGCCGCTCCAATACGCCGAGATGCTCGTCGTCCTGCGACTTGGCGAGGAGGGAATGGGGGCCAGCCTGCTGGCGCGCGTCACCCGGCGCTCGTGGGATGTGCTCCAGTTGGCTGAGGGCGGAGCCGTGTTTGCGCAGGTGAAGGGTGTCTCTATGGCGCTCAAATAAAGGGCGGTGAGTTTACAAATCGCGTCGCCACCGCATCAGCAGGACAAAGAGGTCGTCGACAATGCGTCTGTCGTTTCGATCAGTCGCTGGTCTGATCGGATAATGTGAGCCCTGCCGCTCATCTGCCCGGCAGGGCTCTCCTTCGCAAAATTGGTCGGTTGGGTGTGTCCGTTCAACCTTGCTGCAAACAACGCTCCGCCAACTCCCCGGTCGTTGTCCACCAGACGTCGTCGAATGAAGACGCATAACGGATCATCTCTTCCACAACCCACGCATAGGCGGGACGCCCCGAGACATGCGCATGGGCGCCAAACTGGAAGCATAAAGGTTCGTGCTTTGCTGCGCCGCGCAGCGCATCGATCTGGCCCTTGAAAAATTCGAGCACCTCGGCGCAGCCTTTCGGCACTTCTCCCGGGCGGCCGGCGATAAAACGCAAGTCGCTGTAGTGCATGTAGGCAAGCACCGGACAATCGACGATCTTGCGGTCGCCGACCTGAACGATGCGCGGCAGGTCCGCAATATCGTGATGATTGTGCCAGGTGAGCCCTTCCTCGGCCAGAATCTCGACGCTCCATTCATTGAGCTTGCGCCCTGTCGCGACCCAGCCTTTTGGTCGAAAGCCCGCAACGGATTCGATCGTGTCGAGGACTTTCCGCACGAGTACGCGTTCCTCCTCTGCCGACATGGCGCTCTGCGGGTGCAGCTGATCGTAACCATGCGCCGCAATATCGTGGCCTCGACTCACCATCTCTTTTACGAGATCGGGAAACAATTCGGCGACCATTGCGTTCAGATGGCAGGTGGCCCGTACTTGGCAGCGATCGAAGACGTCCATCAGTCGCCACGCGCCGACGCGTGCGCCATATTCCTTGCTGGCCCTGACATTTTCGCTTTCGTCCGGCTTCGACCACCACTCAACCGGAAAATGCACTGACATCGCCAGCCGCTTGCCCGGCGGCAACAGGTTTGCTTGTGCAGGCTTCATATGCTGTCCTTGTGGTCCCGGGTGCCTTGTGCGTTTCAATTGTGCAGCGGCTACCGTATCAGCTATCTTGCTTGACGCATCAGGTGCGGGTCAAGGGAAGCCCGTTCTGCATTGATCGTCCTGTCGCTTCCGATTAATGTTCGTCGCGTTCCCGACGCACCATTTCCAGCGTTGCGGGGTCGAATTTGGCTCGAATTCGTCGTCCGTTTTCATCGACAGCATAGACCTTGTAGCAGCCGTCGTCGGTCTTGATGCGTCTGACTGTCCAGCCGGCGGCCCGCATTTTTTCCTGCAGGGCTTCGCGTGGTTGCCACTTGGCCATGGGAGTCGTGCAGCGCCAATCGGCCGCAGCGGGAGCGACGCCGAACACGGCCAACGCCAGAGCGGAAGCGGAAAAAAGGCGTTTCATCTGCTTGTGTCCTTGCCAGCTTTTTGCAGTAGTGTGTTTCAATCATGCGGACCTGACAACAACCTGAATAGCGCTCGCTGCGGGCATTCAGGCTGGCGTCAGGATTGTCCGACAGCATAAATCCGATCTGTATTCGGGAAAGACAGCAGGCATTTACAGGCAATGCGCATTCTCCTTGTCGAGGACGATAACCTGCTGGGTCAGGCGGTACGCGACCAGATCGTCGCCGACGGTCATAGCGTCGACTGGGCGAAATCAATTGAAGCGGCGCGAGATTATATCCGAGTGTCGCGCTTTGAATTGATCCTGCTCGATCTCATGCTGCCCGACGGCATGGGGCTGGACCTCCTGAAGTCCTTGCGTGTCGCCGGCGACAGCATTCCGGTCATCATTCTGACGGCGCGCGACCGGATATCTGATCGCATTGCGGGTCTGAATGCAGGCGCGGATGATTATCTCGTGAAGCCGTTCGATCTTTCGGAACTTGGCGCACGCATCGGGGCTGTCGGGCGGCGCTATGCGGGTAATCCAAATCCGCTTGTCAGGCTCGGAGATCTCATGGTCGATCTTGCGGCCCGGTCGATCAGCCGAGATGGCGAGAGCGTTGCGTTGACTGCGCGCGAATGGGCTCTGTTCGAAGCTTTTGTGCAGCGCCCGACGATGCTTCTGTCAAAGTCGCAACTGGAGGAAAGGCTTTATTCTCTGGACGCGGAGATCGAAAGTAATACCATTGAGGTCTATATCGGTCGCCTGCGCAAGAAGATCGGTCATGGTATGATCGAAACCGTGCGTGGCATGGGTTACAGATTACGCCAGCCGACGATGCCTGGAAGCCCTGCATGATCGGGCACGTTCTGTCCAGCCGCGGAAGCATCCACCGCCGGATCAGTCTCGTGCTGACAGCCGGTGTCTGCTTTCTCTGGATGTTTGCGGCGCTCGCCGCCGGACTAGCGCTTCGGGAAGAGACGAGCGAAGTTTTCGACAGCGCCCTGCAGGAGGTTGCCCAACGGGTGTTGCCACTGGCCTATACGGAGATCCTGAATCTTGATGTCGATGCGCCTGACGACGATGCGCCCCAGAAAATCGCCTCGGTAGAGCCGCATCGGGAATATATCAGCTACATGGTGCGCGACGCCAACGGGCGCATTCTCTTGCAATCTCACGATGCTGATCCGGCTGTGTTTCCGATGGTTCTGAAGGCTGGTTTTGTCGATCTGAACGCGTCGCGATTCTACACGGAGAGCGCCGTGCAGGGAACTATTTTCGTCACAACCGGAGAGCGTGCCGGACATCGGCGCGGCGCATTGATTGATTCTATCAAGGTATTGCTCTGGCCGCTGATGTTGCTGTTGCCGCTCAGCCTTGCGGGAGTCTGGTGGCTTGTAACGGCTTCGCTGCGGCCGCTGAAGGCGTTTCAGGACGAGATTGCGCTGCGCAGCAGCGCCAATCTGTCGCCGGTTCATGCTCGCGAACTTCCTGCAGAAATCAGACCCGTTGCGGCGGCGGTCAACAATCTGATGCAGAGATTGCGACGCGCGCTTGACAGCGAGCGCACGTTCACCGCCAACAGTGCGCATGAATTGCGAACGCCTGTGGCGGCGGCTCTCGCCCAGACACAGAGGCTGATGGCAGAACTGCCGCCCGGGCCTGCCTATGAGCGTGCATGCACGATTGAAAGCGCATTGCGCCGACTAGCGATTCTGTCAGAAAAGCTCCTGCAACTTGGCAAGGCCCAGGGCGGCGAGCTTCTGTCCGATGCTGTGCAGGACCTTGCGCCTGTGTTGGGTCTGGTGCTCGACGATGCAGGGCTTCGGGACGACCGGTCGCAACGCCTCGACATTCGTCCGCCGACGTCGGGGCATTTTTATTCGGTGATGGATGTCGACGCCTTTGCGATGTTGGCGCGCAACCTGATCGAAAACGCCCTGAAGCACAGTGCGCCCGAGACACCTGTAAAGATTGTCCTGAGCGATGGGGGGCTTTTCAGCGTCGCCAATGAATGCCGGGTGATTCCGCACGAAACACTCGCGAGGCTGCCCCGTCCGTTCGAACGTGGCGAAACTCCGGCGGATGGTTCGGGATTGGGGCTCGCCATCGTGAGCGCTATCGCAAAAGGCATCGATTCGAAAATCGAATTTCTTTCGCCGGTTCCGGGCCAGTCGGGCGGGCTCGAAGTGCGCGTGCAGTTGCCGATGCGGCCGAAAGCAACGTGACAAATTCCGTCCGGGCGTCAGGCGACTGTCAGGTTCGTGGAGCATGATTTCGTCCATCGCTCGCATGAACGGAGATTTTCGATGAAATTGACTGCGCTTGTCCTCACGCTTCCTCTCGGCATCGCAGGTGCGGTTGCGCTTCCGGTGCTCGCTGACGCGAAGCCTGTTACGCTTACGACGACTCTGAACAGCTATGGTGGCGACGGCGCCTATCTGGCCATTTATGTCACCGATCCGCAGGGCAAGATTCACTCCACCCTTCGCGTCGCCGGCAAGAAGGCCAAGTACTACAAGCATCTCTCGGCCTGGAGCCGCGCCACGGGCGGGCGCGTTGACGGAACGACTGGCGCAAGTGTCGGCAGTGGCCAGACGCTCAAGTTCAGCGTCGAGATCGCCGACGCGCTGATCGACGCCGGCTATGAAATCCGAATCGACAGCGCGGTCGAGAACGATCGCGACGTGCCGGTGGACGTGAAAGCGCCGCTGGCGAGTTCGAATGCCGGCAAGCCCATTCCCGGCAAGGGCTATGTGAAGTCCTTCACCTTCACAATGTAGTCGGTCTGGAATAGTCCCCATGTTGCGCAAGTTTCATTCAGTCTTCGGTCTTGTCGCGGCGCTTCTTGTTGCGGTTCTCACCGTGACGGGCGCAATCCTGTCGCTTGAGCCTGTGATGGAGCGCGCTGCCGCGCCGTCAGTCGAAACCAGTGCGATGAGCGTTGGAGATCTGGCTGCAGCCACAACTGCGCAACACGGGGAAGTTGAAAAGATCGTCCGTTCGGCGTCAGGTTCTGTCATCGTGACCTATTTCAGGGATGACAGAGCCAACGCCGATCTTGTCGATCCCGCAACCGGACAGACGATTGGCCCCTATGCGCCATCGGCCTTCATGCAATTCGTTACCAATCTGCATCGCTCGTTCCTGTGGGGAGACACAGGGCGGGCAGCGGCCGGACTGAGCGCGCTCGCCATGGTTCTGCTGAGCGTATCGGGTGGCTTGCTGCTGTTGTCGCGCATGGGCGGCTGGAAAGCGATACTGAAGCCGGTGCGCGGCGCAACCTTCCATCGACTGCATGCGCTCATCGGGCGTGCGGCCTTCCTGGGGCTTTTGTTGTCTGCCTTGACCGGCTGTTACATGTCTCTTGTGAACTTTGAGCTGATTTCGGACGTTGCCGTCAATGGTCTCCCGGCGCCAGAGGGCAGCGGCGGCGAACGCCTTCGCGTGAGCGATCTGAAGATATTGAAGTCCGTCGACATCAACGATTTGCGCGAACTGACTTTTCCGTATGCGGGCGACCCGACCGACATCTATGCGCTGACAACCGCGCAGGGCGTCATCCAGATTGATGCTTCTACCGGAGAGGCGCTTTCCACGACGCCGCACAGCGCGATGCGCCGCATTTACGAGTTCATCTATATGCTCCACACAGGGCAGGGGCTTTGGCCGTTGGCGCTTGCGCTCGGCCTCAGCGCACTGACCGCGCCATTCCTGTCTGCAACCGGGCTCTACATCTGGTGGAAACGTCGCAACTCGATGCCGCGCATCCGCAAAAATGCGCCGGCGCATTTGGCCGATACGATCATCCTTGTCGGTAGCGAAGGAAACGCCACATGGGGTTTTGCGGCTTCCCTGCACGGCGTTCTGACGACAGCCGGATTGAGGGTTCATATTGCGCCGATGAATGGGCTGCGACCTGCCTACGCAAAAGCAGAGCGCATGTTGATCCTGACATCCACCTATGGCGATGGCGCGCCTCCGGCGTCTGCGTGCAACTTTCTGGCGCTGGCTTCATTGGTTGAAAAGCGCCTGCCCGTCGCGGTGCTGGGTTTCGGCGACCACAGTTTTCCGAAGTTCTGCGCTTTTGCGAATGATGTGGCGCAATCCCTCAGCAAGGCCGGCTGGCCCGAGTTGCTCGCGCCGCAAAACATCGATCAGCAATCGTCGCAGGCGTTCGGGCATTGGGGAGAAAGTCTTGGTGCAAAGCTCGGAGTTCATCTGGCGCTTGCGCATCAACCGGCAATCCCGACTACAGAGACCTTTGAACTCGTAGGTCGCACAGACTACGGCGCACAGGTGCAGGCGCCGACTGCGGTTCTGCGCTTTGCGCTTGTCAAAACGTCATTCTGGACACGACTTTTGAGACTTGCGTCGAAACGTTTCGAACCGGGCGACTATGTGGGGATTCTGCCGCCGTCCGGCGCCGCGCCGCGCTATTACTCGATTGCTTCATCGAACCGCGACGGTGTTCTGGAAATCTGCGTGAGGAAACAGCCGGGCGGGCTTTGCTCGACCTTTCTTCACGATCTCGCAGAAGGTGCAACCATCAAGGCCTTCATTCGCACCAATGAAAACTTTCGGGCGGGAACTGCCGCAACGCCATTGTTGCTGATCGGAGCAGGTGCGGGAATTGGGCCCTTGATGGGTTTGATCCGTCAGAACGATCGATTGCGCCCGATGCATCTTTACTGGGGGGGGCGCAGCCCGTCGTCCGACTTTCTCTACGAAGATGAGCTGAATACCTGTCTGTCGGACAAGAGGCTGAAAGGATTGCACACCGCATTCTCGCGCGTCCCGGGCGGTGGTTATGTGCAGGACAAGCTTGTTGCGGATGGCGCGGCGGTGCTCGACATGATCGGGCGCGGAGGAAAGATCATGGTCTGCGGCGGGCGAAATATGGCGAAGGGCGTCAGCGAGGCGCTCGAGAAAATTCTTCGTCCGGCGAATCTCACATTGGCGCAACTCAGGGAGAAGGGTCTTTATGTCGGCTCTTCGCTGAATCGTGTGGGTAGAGGTTTCAACCACAAGTTGAATATTTTGGTTTCCGCTGGCTCCGCGTATTTTCTGATGCATGCGTGACACGGATCTTTTTCAGGCGGCGCTCGGGCTTTCCGCGCCTTGGTTTATCAGC
>CANJWR010000157.1 GCA_947478455.1 Beijerinckiaceae bacterium
GACTTCTGGAGGCCATCAACGGAAACGTCCAGGCCGCCAAACGCAAGGCAAAAGGCTATCGCAGCAAGCGCAACCTCAAGTTGATGGTCTACCTCATCGCCGGAGGGGTGCTGGACACGCTACCCACATGAAACAGCGACGAGCCACATTGTCGGCTTCGGCAGCGCCGGCGTCCTGGTTTCGCTAGCGACCGGCAGCGGCCACTTCGGCGGCATGACGTTCGAACTCGGCGCGTTCGGGGCTGGATCCGGCGGCTGGAACAACAACAGGATCTATCTGCGCGAAATGGCCGACGTGAATGGCGACGGCAAGGCGGATATTGTCGGCTTCGGCAGCGCCGGCGTCTATGTTTCGCTCGCCACCGGTGGCGGTCACTTCGGCGGTGTAAGTTTTGAGCTCGCCGCATTCGGCTCGGGCGCCGAAGGCGGCGGGTGGGCGAACAATGACGTCTACAAGCGTCTGCTCGCTGACGTAAATGGCGACGGAAAGGCTGACATTGTAGGTTTCGGAGCAGCCGGGACCTATGTGGCGCTCGCCACTGGCGGCGGCCATTTCGGCGGAACGACGCTGGAGCTCGCGGCTTTCGGGGCCACTGCCGGCGGTTGGCTAAGCGACGACGTCTTTCCGCGCAAACTGGCCGACGTGAACGGCGACGGCATGGCGGATATTGTGGGCTTTGGTTCTGGAGGGGTTCAGATCTCGCTGGCGACCGGTAGCGGTCATTTCGGGAACCCGAGCAGCAGTCTCGCCTATTTCGGCACGGCGGCAGGCGGCTGGATCAACGACACAATCTATCCACGCGACCTCGCCGACATCAATGGCGACGGCCGCGCCGACATCGTTGGTTTTGCCTCTACGGGTGTGCAGATCGCGCTTGCCTGATTTTTCCGAATAACAGAAACGGCGCGCCCCCAGAGGAGACTTTTTTGGCCAATATTGTCGAGACCACAGACGCTCCAGCCAATACGACGACTCCCTATACGCTTGCTGTCGGCCAGACCGCGAAAGGCACAATCGGCGCAAGCGGCGATGAAGATTTCTATCGCATCGATCTGGTGGCGGGGCATCAATATACGTTTGGTATGGTGAGTTCGGGCGGAAGCGCTGCAATACCGATGGACTTTCTCACGCTGGAGGCGGTCACCGCAGGCGGCTCGGTCAGCCTTGCTGACGGTAGTTTCAGCACCAACAGCGGAACCTTTTCCGCCTTTCGATTTACAGCTCCGGAAACGGCAACCTATTATCTCAAAGCCATCGGTATTTTAAACAGTACCGGACAGTATCTGCTTGCGACGTCGGAAGGGTCGCGGCTCATTTTGGACACGGAGCTTGCTACAAATCTGCTTGATAATGATTTACCCGGCGGACAATGGACGGCAACTGAAGGGACCGCTGCAAATGTCACGCTCGGGTTTCGCCTGACAAGCACCGGCCTTGGCGGCTTCAGCCAGTTCACGGGCTCGCAGAACTTCAACACGCTGATAATCACCAACATGATCAGCGAGCTTTGCGGGTTGACGTTTACCTTTGTGAACGGCGGAAATTTTACAGACAGCGCGACGATTCTGCTGAGCAACTATGTTGATGCCGCCACCGACACCCTGGGCAATGCCCGCCCTCCGGGCAGTACGCTGTTCATTTCAAGGTCAGGCGACGTCAATTACAATCTCTCGGCGCCTGGCGCGACGACCGTGAATCTGACGCCTGGATCCTTCGCCTATTATGGTCTGATGCGTTTGATCGGCTCCGCAATTGGCCTCGCAAACTTCGAAAGCGCCAGTCTGAATGCCAATTACGGGAATTCTTTCGTTCAGCAGAACAGCACGCAGTTTTCGGTCATGAGCACGATCGATGAAGCGGTGACAGCCGGAGGTTCTTTCGGGAATCCCGACGGGTATATGATGTATGACATTCTGGCGCTGCAGCAGATCTATGGCGCCAACAATACGACCCGCAACGGAGACACGGTCTACGGCTTCAATTCAAATGCGGGTGGCATCTTCAATTTCGCGACAAATTTAGATCCTGCATTCTGTATCTGGGATGGCGGCGGAATCGACACGATCGATACATCAGGATATTTCCTAGATCAGCGCATCAGCCTAGTGGCCGGAACTTTTTCGGACATCGTATTTTTTGATGGATTGAAAAACAATGTTTCGATCCTGCCGGGCGTCACGATCGAAAACGCCGTCGGCGGACACGGCTCGGACACGTTTATTCTTTCATCCGAAAATGTGAATAATAACATTGCTGGGAATGACGGAAACGATACCACGCAGGTCTCGTATAATTTTGGCTCCGGCTATGTGTTCGCAGCCGGCGGTTCAGCCGCCAATTTTACGCTGATCGGCACCGCCGGTTCGGATAAATTTACGAACATAGAAGTCCTGAAATTTGCGGACGGCGTTTCGCGATCGACTGCGTCGCTTTTCAATTTTTATACGAACGCCACGTTCGAGTTGAATGATTTCGGCCAGTCGGCGCAGGGCGGGAGCTGGACAAGCAATGTTTCGCATCTGCGCACCCTTGCAGACGTCAACGGTGACGGCAGGGCCGACATTGTCGGCTTCGGAAATGCCGGCGTGTTTGTTTCGCTCGCCACAGGCGGCGGTCATTTCGCTGCATCGTCCTTGCGGCTGGGGGCCTTCGGGGTGGCAGCTGGCGGCTGGAATGACAATAACATCTATCTGCGCCAGATGGTCGATGTGAACGGCGACGGCAGGGCCGACATCGTCGGCTTCGCCAGTTCAGGCGTGCAGGTGTCTCTCGCAACCGCCAGCGGCAGTTTCGGCGCTGTGACCCAGGAGCTCGCGGCCTTCGGGGCCGATACGGGCGGCTGGAACAACAACAATGTGAACCTGCGCGAGATGGCCGATGTGAACGGCGACGGCATGGCCGATATTGTCGGCTTCGGCAGCGCCGGCGCGCTTGTGTCGCTGGCGACGGGCGGTGGCCACTTTGGCGGCATGAGGCTGGCGCTCGCCACCTTCGGTTCGGGCCCGGAGGGCGGCGGCTGGAACAACAACAATTTGTTCAAGCGCATGCTGGCCGACGTGAACGGCGACGGCATGGCCGACATTGTGGGGTTCTCCAGCGCCAATGTGCAGGTCGCGCTGGCGACCGGCGGCGGTAATTTTTCCGGGGTGACCAACGAACTTGCCTTTTTCACGCCCGGCGCAGGCGGCTGGAGCGACAACAATCTCCTGCCCCGCGATATGGCTGATGTGAATGGCGACGGCATGGCCGACATCATCGGCTTCAACGCCAGCGGCGTGCAGATTGCGCTGGCGACCGGCGGCGGTCACTTCGGCGCCGTGCGCTCTGACATCGCCTATTTCGGCTCAGCTAGCGGCGGCTGGAGCAGCGACAGCCTCTTTCCGCGAGATATGGGCGACGTGAACGGCGATGGCCGCGCCGATATAGTGGGCTTCGGGTCGCTGGGTGTACAGGTGTCGCTCGCCGGACAGCCCTTCATCTAGGGCTGACCGCGCCGCCTGCGTCAGTCCACATCGCGCAGGAAGGCCTCCAGAGCCTCCTGCCACGGGCGTAACGCAACCCCGAGGGACGCCGCGCGCCCGCAGTCGAGCACCGAATAGGCGGGCCGCCGCGCCGGCGCATAGGCGCCCCGACGATCAACTGGGGTGACCCGCATGGACTTGTTCTTCAGCCGCATGATCTCGGTCGTGAAGCTGGCCCAGTCACACGAGCCGCTGTTGGTCAGGTGATAAATCCCTGCGGGCGCCTTTTTACCCAGAAGCCCCAGCACGCCGGCTGCGAGATCGGCGGCGGAAGTGGGCGTACAGGTGAGGTCGGATCCGACTTCGATCTGCGACTTTGTCGCCGCGTCCTGCAGCCTGTTGAGAACAAAATTGCCGCCCTTCTGGCGGCTCGCCGCATGGCCGTAAAGGCCGCAACTACGGATGACGATGGCGCCTTCGGGATAGTCAGCCTGGACGGCTCGCTCTCCGGTCACTTTCGAAATGCCGTAACACTGGAGAGGGTTGACGGGCGCGGTTTCCACATAGGGCGTGCGGGCCACGCCGTCGAAAACATAATCGGTCGAGAAGGTCACGAAAGGCGCGCCGGCCTTCTTCGCCCAGCGCGCCAGTTCCAGCACCGCAACCGCATTCACGGTCAACGCATCGAGGAAGCGGCTTTCACAAAGATCGACCGCATGAAAGGCGCTGCAATTGATGACCAGATCAGGCTTGAGGCCCGTGAGGCTCGACAGCATGCGTTCAGGCGCCGCCATGTCGAATTCAACCCGGGACGGCGCGATGATTTCCCAGTCGACCGGAGCCTGTTGGCGCAACTCGTGACCAAGCTGTCCGCTTCCGCCGATCAGACAGACGCGCCGCATCATGCGCGCGCGCTCCCAAGCAAAGGCCAAGTCCGGTCCTTGTCGGAGATGACCGCGACAGGCAGTTTCCACTTCACCCGAACGGCAGGGTCGTCCCACCGAATGCCTGCGCCCGCGCCGGGCTGAAACTTCGGCGTGATGGCATAGGCCACTTCCGACTCATCAGCGAGCGTCTGGAACCCGTGCGCCAGCCCTTCCGGGATATAAAGCGCGCAGGCATTCTCGGCAGAAAGCTCGAAACCGATCCACGACCCACAGGTAGGTTGATCCTGACGCAGATCGACCACAACATCGAAGATCGCGCCGCGAATGCAGCGCACCAGCTTTGTTTCAGCATAGGGCTCTTGCTGGAAGTGCATTCCCCGCACGGTTCCGGCCCGCGCGTTGAACGAATGGCTCGTCTGCGGAAACCTCGAAACAAGTCCCTCATTTGCAAATTCGTCTTCGCAGAACATGCGCGCGAAGTATCCGCGCTCGTCCAGGTGAGGCTCTGCCTCGACGAGCATGACGCCTTCGAATGCGGTGCGGCGAAACTTCAAGCGCAAACCCGTCAAAGAATTTCGAGATGGGGAATCGGAACCACGAAGCGTCCGCCCCAGCCGCGAATGAAGGACAATTGTTCCATGATCTCGCCCTTGAGATTCCACGGCAGGATCAGCACGTAATCGGGCTTTGATTCCGCTATAGCTTCCGGCGCCTTGACGGGAATCCGCACGCCCGGAAGATAGCGCCCCTGCTTCATCGGATTTTTATCGACCGTGTAATCCAGAAGGTCGACGCCGACTCCGCAATAGTTCAGCAGCGTATTGCCTTTTGCGGGCGCCCCATAGCCGGCAATCGTCTTGCCTTCGTTCTTGACGTTGATGAGGAATTGCAGCAGGTCGCGTTTGACGCGCCGCACCTTGTTCTCGAAACCTTCATAGCCGGCGACACGATCGTATTGTCCGGCGACTTCGCGCGCTTTCAGATTGCGCACCGCGTCCGTGACCGCAAGTGCGTTGTTCTCGACATGGCGCGCGTAGATTCTCAGTGAACCGCCATGGGTGGGGATTTCCTCGACATCGAAGATCGTCAGGCCTTTCGCGGCAAAAATTCGCTCGGCGGTATGCAGCGAGAAATACGAGAAATGTTCGTGATAGATCGTGTCGAACTGCATGTTCTCGACGAGACTGACCACATGCGGGAATTCCATCGTCACGACGCCATCCGGCTTGAGCAGAATGCGCATGCCCTCGACGAAATCGTTCACATCCGGCACATGCGCCAGAACATTGTTTCCCAAAATCAGATCTGGCCTGCGGCCTTCGGCCACAAGCTGTCTGGCCAGACGCACGCCAAAGAAATCGATGATCGTCGGAACGCCTTTGGCGATCGCCGCTTCCGCCACGGTGTGCGACGGATCTATGCCCAGAACCGGTATTCCGCTTTGCTGGAAATATTGCAGAAGATAGCCGTCGTTCGAGGCGAGTTCGACAACCAGACTGTCGGCGTTCAGCGACAGGCGTTGACCGATCATCGCGCAATAGGCGCGCGCGTGCGATAACCAGCTTTCCGAAAACGACGAAAAATACACATAGTCGTCGAAAATATCTTCCGCCGACGCATGGGCCGGCAATTGCACGAGCGTGCACGCGTCGCAAACATAGGTCGTGAGCGGAAGCGTCATTTCCGGCTTCGACAATTGTTCCGGCTTCAGAAACGAATTCGACGGCGGCGTCGCGCGCAGATCGCAGAACACGCGCGTGAGGTTTGCGCCGCAATGACGGCAGGCTGGTCCTGTTTGAGTCATAACGTCATTCAGCTCATGCATTTTTTTGATCAATCAATCGAGGTGTCTTGGCTTCGTAGCGGGCGATCTGTTCGACGACGAGTTCGCCTGCAGGCGCGCCATTCATGTGCCGCTTCGACCAGTCCACGGTCCATTCCAGCGCCTCGGCGAGGGACAGGCGCGGTCGCCAGTCGAGGCGCGCTTTCGCCTTAGAGGCGTCGACGGCCAGAAGGCCTGCTTCATGCGGCCCTCCAGTTGACTGATGTTCCCACGCTGCGCCTGCGCCCCAGAGACGAACGATCTCGTCTGCGAGCACCGAAACCGGCTGAACATCACTGGCATCGGGACCGAAGTTCCATGCGCTCGCCACATCGCCGGCGTCGCCGGTCGCGGATTCGAACAGTCTTTGCGCCAGAATCAGATAGCCTGCGAGAGGTTCGACGACGTGCTGCCACGGGCGCGTCGAGCGGGGATTGCGGATGACGATGGGCTCACCCTTCGCGAGCGCTGCGATGCAGTCCGGCAGCAGGCGGTCCGCCGACCAGTCACCGCCGCCGATCACGTTTCCGGCGCGCGCGGTCGCGACCCTTACGCCCTGCGCATCCAGATAGGACTGGCGCCACGCGGCGGTCGCTATTTCGGCGCAGGCCTTGCTGGCGCTGTAGGGATCGGCGCCGCCCAGAGGCTCGTCCTCCCGATAGGGCCAGACCCATTCGCGATTGAGATAGACCTTGTCGGTCGTCACCGACACGAGGGCCCTGACGGACGGAGTCTTGCGAGCGGCTTCGAGCACGTTGATTGTGCCGATCACGTTGGTTTCGAACGTCAGCAACGGCTCGCGGTAGGAGCGCCTGACAAGCGGCTGCGCCGCCAGATGCAGCACGATGTCGGGTTTGAAGGCCGCCATCCGGCGCGCAAGCATGTCGGCGTTGCGGATATCTGCCAGCACATGATCGTCGTCCGGTGTGACGATCTCGCCCCATAGGCACGGACTCGTATCGGGAGGCAGTGCGAAACCGGACGGCGTTGCGCCCAGATGCTTCAGCCACAGCCAGAGCCACGATCCCTTGAACCCGGTATTGCCGGTGACGAAAACCCGCTTGCCGGCCCAGAACGAGCGAGTTGGGGTCACCAGAGCTTCCATGGCGCCCGTTCTTTCGTCCAAAGGTCTTCCAGGTAACGCTTGTCGCGCAGCGTATCCATCGCCTGCCAGAAGCCGTCGTGACGATAGGCGCGCAACTGTCCGTCGGCAGCCAGACTCTCGACGGGTTCCTGCTCCCACACGGTCGCATCGCCGGCCACACGGTCGAGGACGCGGGGGTCCAGGATGAAAAAGCCGCCGTTGATCCAGCCGCCGTCGCCGGTCGGCTTCTCCTGAAAGCCGTGGACCAAGTCGCCATCCATCCGCAGCGCCCCGAAACGTCCGGCGGGCTGGACAGCTGTGACGGTCGCGTCGGCCCCATGGGCCTCGTGGAACGCAATCTGTTTTCCGATGTCGATGTCGGCGACTCCGTCGCCGTAGGTCATGCAGAACGGCGCGTCGCCCAGATGTTGACGCACGCGTTTGAGACGCCCGCCGGTCATCGTATTGGCGCCGGTGTCGATCAGGGTCACTTTCCAGGGTTCGACCGAACGCGAATGGATGATCGTACGGTTGTTGGCGAAATCGAAGGTGGCGTCGGAATAATGCAGGCCGTAGTTCGAAAAATACTCTTTGATCACATAGCCCTTGTACCCGAGGCACACCACGAACTCATTGATACCATAGTGGGAATAGATTTTCATGATGTGCCAGAGGATCGGCCGTCCGCCGATCTCGATCATCGGCTTGGGGCGCAGTTCCGTTTCCTCGCTGATGCGAGTCCCAAAGCCACCGGCCAGAATGACGGCCTTCGTTATGCTCATCGGCATTACCCTTGATCGTCCCGACCGGTCGAAAGACGCGGCGCGGCTGTCGGCGCCTCGATTCGCGACTTTGGCTGGCTCAAGCGATAGTTCATCTTGAATACCAAATCCCTAAAGCCACGCCGGCGCGCCCGAGGGGCCGCATGACAAGAGCGTCAAAATCTCCATAATGGCCGCACGGTTTGGATAAAGCTGGAGTTCGATGATTGTTGGTTGATTCCGAAAGGCCCGATGAGCCCGGCGACGACGGGGATGAGCGCCATACGGCGCTTTATGATCCCGATACGGTGTTTCCGGTGACGGGGATCGGCGGCGACAATGTGCCGTCCGTCTTGAAAAAATCCGGCGAAGCCGGGGCCGGGGATGCAGCCGGATCGGACGGCATCAATGCGCAGCTCTATTCCCAGCGCGAGAAAACCCGCGTGGCGCCAAAGCTGACAAGTGACGCAGTTCGGCGGATTGCCGACCGGGTCGAGCGCAGCGCCGGCAGAAAAGTCTGAGCGGCGCTATTCGCCCAGCAGGGCCCGCTCCAGCCGGCGGTCGGGAATAAACCAGATCACCGCGACAGCGACGAAACACGCAACGCCCAGAAGCGGATGCACAAACACCAGCGGCAGGGACAAAACGTACAGGGCGAGCGAGACGTAGCCCTTGCGGTCCTTGCCGATGGCGATGGCCAGCGTCGACTCACGCCCGTTGGCGGCGATCAGGACGCGGAGCAGGATCGTATAGGCGATCGCGCAGAACAGCAGCACGAGCGCGTAGACGAACACCGGCCAGAGGGCGAAATGGTTTTCGCCCATCCAGGCCGTTGTGAACGGCACCAGAGACAGCCAGAACAGCAGGTGCATGTTGGCCCACAGGACCGCGCCGTTCACGTGCTTCACCGCATGAAACGTATGGTGGTGGTTGTTCCAGTAGATCCCGACGTAAACAAAGCTCAGCACATAACTCAGCAGGACCGGCCACAGCTTGATGAGGCCGTCGAGGCTGGGATCGTGGGGAGCTTTCAGCTCCAGCACCATAATGGTGATCACGATGGCCAGCACGCCGTCGCTGAAGGCCTCAAGTCGGTTCTTGGTCATGCGGCGATAGTCCTTTGCCAAAGCGTTCGGGGGTCCGGATATATGGTGCCCGGATGACGGCGCGCTGGCAATTGGACACGGAAAGGCTCGCCCAGAGATCAATTCACAGTGCTATCCTTGACACCTGCCCGTCCCTCGCATACACACCCGCGATCCCAATTCCCGGGCGGTTCGTCAGTCGCGGAATGGTTCTGCCATGACGATGGTTCTGTTTGGGCTTCGCCCGCACCCAACCATCTTGTGACCCGCATCGTCCGTCCGGCTCGCCGGACCCCAGAGTTTCGAAAGGAAGCGTACATGTCCCGCCGCTGCGAATTGACCGGCAAGGCTGTCCAGGTTGGCAACAAGGTTAGCCACTCCAACCACAAGACCAAGACCCGGTTCCTGCCGAACCTCTGCAATGTGACCCTGATCTCCGAGGCTCTCGGTCGTTCGGTTCGTCTGCGCGTCACGGCCCATGCGCTGCGCTCGGTCGAGCACCGCGGTGGCCTCGACGCATTCCTGATCAAGGCCGGCGCGGACGAACTGTCGAGCAACGCCCTGACGCTGAAGCGCGCCATCGAGAAGAAGCGTTCGGAAGCCGTTGCTGCTTGATCTTTCCTGGTTTCGAATTCAAATCCGAAGAGCCCGGCCTTTGCGCCGGGCTTTTTGTTTGTGCGGTTCAATTAACCGTTCGATAACCATCCTGCCTGCAAGGTGATGCTTATATTTTAAGCGGAACAATTAGAACCGGACACGATTGTTGCTCGATCAGGAAATTTCCTTCAGGCTGCATTTCTATCAGCTGGACCGCGCGAGTGTGCTGAACCGGGTGCGCCGACTGGGCGCCATGGCGTCGCCGTTTCTGCGGGATTTCATTCTTGA